>NZ_JAAKZV010000175.1 GCF_011044975.1 Streptomyces coryli
CGCCACAACCCCGCCCCCGCCCTGCCCGCCGCGCTGCACAGCCGCGCCGCGCAGCTCGGCGGCGGCATGGCCATCGCCCGCGAGCGGCTGCTGAAGCAGCTCCGCCTGATCGCCCTGCCGCACCTCGCCGAACGGGCGGGCCGCGCCTGGGACCAGGCGATCGAGCAGGCGCTGGACGCGTACGAGGAGCACTGGAACGCCCCGCACCCGGTCCGCGCAGCCGCCCGACTTCCGTAATCCATACCAACCGAAAGGCCACCGACCATGGACAGCACCACGCTTCGCGAGACCGTCCGGACGATCGTCGGCGAGATGAGCCCGCTGGGCAATCGCGCCGCCCACCCCGCCGACCGCCTCGTCGAGGACCTCGGCTACGACTCCCTGGCCGTCATCGAGCTCTCGATCCGCATCGAGCAGGACTTCGCCTTACGGCTCACGCCCACCGAGTCGGCGACGACGCCGGACGTGAAGACCGTCGCCGACATCGAGACCTTCGTCGCCGAGCGGATGCCGGCCGAGGCCGTCGAGGAGGCGGGCCTGCGATGACCACGGCGACGTACGAACGCGAAGCGGCCGACCCGCTGTGCCTGCCGCCGGCGGAGGCCGCCGGGCTGCTCGCCGCCGCGCCCTGGCGGCGGCTCGCCGTCATGGGCGACAGCTTCGCCTGCGGCACCGGCGACCCCAGCCCCGGTTACGCCGAGCAGCGCTGGCCCGAGCGGGTCGCCGCGGCGCTCGGGCGGGGGCGGCGGCCGGTCTTCCAGTACCTCAACACCGGGGTGGACGGGCTGCGTACCGCCGAGGTGCGGGCCGGGCAGCTGGAGCAGGTGCTGGCCTTCCGTCCTGATCTGGTGAATGTCGCGGCCGGGGGCAATGACCTGTTCGTCGAGCGGCCGGATCTGGACGCCGTCGAGGCGGAGCTGGACGCGATCTACGGGGCGCTGCGCGCGCAGGGCGCCGACATGTTCACCTTCACCGTCACCAATGTCTTCGACACCTTCCCCGAACTGGCCGCCTTCCGTGAGCCGATGGCCGCGCTCAACGAGCGCATCCGGGCCGTCGCCCGGCGGCACGGCGCCGTCCTCGTCGAGATGTGGGAGCACCCGGTCCGGCTGCGCAAGACGCTGCTCAGCGCGGACGGCATCCACTTCGCGATGGAGGGGCAGGCCGCGCTCGCGACCGAGATCGTCAAGGCCCTCGCCGAGCGGCTGCGGGCGGGCGGTGCGCCGTGACGGCCACCGCCAGGTACGTGATCGTCGGCGCCGGCTCGGCGGGCTGCGTGCTCGCCGAACGGCTGAGCGCGGGCGGCCGGGACCGGGTCGTGCTGCTGGAGGCGGGGCGGCCCGACCGCAGCGCCGAGATCAGCATCCCGGCCGCCTTCCCGCGGCTGTTCGGGTCCCCGTACGACTGGGACTTCACCACCGACCCGCAGGCTGGGCTCGGCGGGCGGGCGCTGCACTGGCCGCGGGGCAAGACGCTCGGCGGATCGTCGTCGCTCAACGCGCAGATCTGGACCCGGGGTCATCGCGCCGATTACGACGGGTGGGCGGACCTGGGCTGCGACGGCTGGTCGATGGCCGACGTGCTGCCGTACTTCCGGCGAGCCGAGGACCGGGCCGGTGGCGATTGCGGCTACGGCACCGGCGGGCCGGTGCGGATCGAGGATCTACGCGATCCGAGCCCGGCCACGGACGAGTTCCTCGCCGCCTGCGCCGACTGCGGCATCGGGCCGCTGACCGGCAGCGAGGCCTTCGACCCCGAGGGCGCCGGGCCCGTACGCACCACGCAGCGCGCAGGGCGCCGCTGGTCCGCCGCCGACGCCTACCTGCGCCCGGCGGCGAAGCGTCCCAACCTCACCGTCGTCACCGGCGCCCAGGCCCGCCGGGTGCTGATCGAGGACGGGCGGGCCACCGGAGTCGAGTACGAGACGGCCGCCGGCGTCCAGGTCATACGGGCGGCGGAGGTGATTCTCGCCGCCGGGGCCGTCGGCAGCCCGCAGCTGCTGATGCTCTCCGGCATCGGCGAGGCCGCGCATCTGAAGGAGCACGGCATCGAGGTGCACGCCGACGTGCCCGCGGTCGGCGGCCACCTCGCCGACCATCTGCACGTGCCGCTCGCCTTCTCCGCCCGCGGCCCGGTCTCGCCCGGCGTCGGCGATCCGTCGGGGGAGCTCGGGCGCTATCTGCACGGCCGGCGCGGGCGGCTCACGTCCAACATCGCCGAGGCGGTCGCCTTCCTGCGCAGCTCGCCGGAAGTCCCGGCGCCCGACCTGGAGTTCGTCTGGATGGTGCTGCCCTTCCTGCACGGCCGGCACGTGCCCGACGGGCACGGCGTCACGCTCGGCGTGGTGCTGCTGCGGCCGGGGAGCGAGGGCCGGATCCGGCTGCGGTCCGCCGACCCGGCGGCCCCGCCCGCCATCGACCCCGGCTATCTCACCGACCCTGCCGACCTGCGTGTGCTCACCACGGGCGTGCGGCGGGCGCAGGAGGTGCTCGCCCGGCTGGGGCTGGCCGGGCGGCTCGGCCCGGCCCTCACGCCGGGCGCACTGGACTCCTCCGCGGCGGGCGTCGAGGCGCTGATCCGGCGCTACGCCGACACCCTCTACCACCCCGTCGGCTCCTGCCGGATGGGCCCTGACGAGGACGCCGTGCTCGACCCGGAGCTGCGCGTGCGCGGCATCGGCGGGCTGCGCGTCGTCGACGCGTCGGCGATGCCGGCCATCCCGCGCGGCCACACCCACGCGCCGACCGTGATGCTCGCGGAGCGCGCCGCCGATCTGATCCTTCAGCACCTCCCGTACGGAAAGGCCTTGATCGCATGACCCTCCACACCGACGCCGAGCGGTCCCGCGCGCTCTACCGCGGCGCCTTCGCCGCCGCGCTCGACGACGCCGCCTTCGTCACCGTCCTCAAAGAGGCCGACCTGCGGCTGCACTTCGTGCTCGCCGACCCGGGATACGAGCTGTCGCTCGGACCCGACGGCGTGCACGACCGGCCCACTCCCGGCCCGGCCCTGCGCCTGGAGCTGTCCGCCGCCACCCTGCACGAGATCCTGCTCGGCCGGCTGCCCGTGCCGCGCGCCGTCGTCACCCGGCGGCTCGCCGTGAAGGGGCCGGTGACGCGGCTGCGGCTGCTCGGCGACCTGCTGCCGTTCCTCGGCCGCGAGTACGCGCGGCTCGCGCTGCCGACCGCCCACTGAGCTCCGCACTCTGAACTCCGCACACTGAACGAAGGAACCTGTCACCGTGACCACGACCGCACCACCCGCCACCACCCCGCACGCGCCCACGCTCTCCGACCTCCGCGCCCTCGACGGCGCCGCGATGCCGTCGATGTTCCGGCTGCCGCCGGAGGTCGAGGAGTTACGCGACGAGGTCCGGCACTACGCCGAGACCGTCGTCAGGCCGCGCGTGCTCGCCAACGACCTCGCCCCGGCCGACGACTTCGACTGGGACACGATCCGTAAAGGCCACGAGCTCGGCCTGCTGCGCCTGACCATCCCGAAGGAGCTCGGCGGCCGCGGCGTCGGCGTGCTCGGCTGCGCCGTCGCCATGGAGGAGCTCGCCGCGGTGTGCGCGAGCACGGCGCTGGTCTTCGGCGCCTCGCTGCTCGGCCAGACCTCGGTGCTCTTCTCCGGCGACCGGCAGCTGCAATCACGTTTTCTGCCCGCCTTCCTCGGCGACGAGCCGGTGCTCGCCTGCAACGCCATCACCGAGGACGCCGCCGGCTGCGACCTGCTCATACCCGAGAACGCCGGCCACGCGGCCGACGTAATGACCGCCCGCCGGGACGGCGACCATTACGTCCTCACCGGCGTGAAGCGCTTCATCACCAACGGCAAGGTCGCCGACTGGGCCGCCGTCTTCGCCAACCTGGAGGGCCACGAGGGCGCCACCGGGCTCACCGTCTTCGTCGTCCCCCTGGACAGCGAGGGCGTCACCCGCGGCGAGGTCGCCGACAAGATGGGCTACCGCGCCTGCCTCGGCACCACACTCCACTTCGACGAGGTACGGGTCCCCGAGGAGAACGTGATCTTCGGCGAGGGCCGCGCCCTGGACTATCTCGCCGTCCAGTCCAACCAGGCCCGCTCCATCGTCGCCGCCATCTCCACGGGCGTCGCGCGGGCCGCCCTGACCATCGCCAAGGACTTCGCGGGGGAGCGGGTGCAGGGCGGAAAGCCGCTGCACGAGCACCAGTTCACCGCCCGCAAGCTCGCCGAGATGTCGGCGAAGGTGGAGGCGGCGCGGCTCCTGTATCTGCAGGCCGCGTACCAGGCGGACCACATGCTGCCCGCCCCCGTCTACGGCCCCGCCGTCGCCAAGCTCTTCGCCGACCGCGCCGCCGTCGAGGTCGCCGAGGAAGCGATGTCGATCGTCGGCGCCCGCGGCTACTGCCGCGAGTACGGGGTGGAGAAGCTCGTCCGCGAGTCCTTCGGCGCCCGGATCTACGAGGGCACCCCCGAGGTGCTCGCCCTGGCGATCACCGGCGCGCTCTACGGGCGGCGGCCGTGACCACCGCCCTCGCGCCGCCCGAACTCCGCCGCGACCGCTACATCCAGGACGTCCTCGCCCTCACCGACCGCCTCAGCCTGCGCGGCCTCGCCGACCGCGACGACCTCGTGCACCGCGCCCGCCACCCCGGCGGCCGCACGGTCGTCGCCGCCCTCGGCTCCACCCTGCCCGAGCGCTACCTGCTGGTGATCCACGGCTTCCGGCTCGCCCAGTACCTGCGCTCCCGGTTCGCCGACGACACCCAGGTCCACGCCCGCGGCCTCTTCGCCGAGCCGCACAAGTCGGGCCCCGGCGAGGAGTTGCACGTCATCGGCATCGACGACCGCAGCGGCCGCATCCTGCGCTACGTATCCCTCACCGGGGCCGCGGACCGGCGCCGGCTGCCGCTGGCGGACCCGCGCCGCGGCCGCTTCCCGGTGGAAGTGGCGCACGGCATAAGGCTCTTCGACCTGGTGCCGGCCGCCGCGGGGGCGGACACCGGACAGGTCTGGGAGATCAAGCGGCTGATGCGCGGCGGCGCGGACGCGGCCGCCCCCGGGCTGCTGCGGATGCGGATGTCCCTGGAGCTGATGCTCGGCTTCTACACGGCGCTCGGCCGCCTCGACCCGGCGCCCGCCTACCTCATCGGCGACGGTGAGGAGGGCCTGGCGATACGGCGGCTGCTGCGCAGCCTGAAGCACATCACGGTGATCGAGGGCACGCATCCAGCCCTGCCGCCGGGCGATCTGCTCGCCCCGGCGTACGTGCACCGGCGGGAGGTCAAGCCGTTCGTCGCCCAGGCGCCGCACGGGGCGGAGCTCGCCGAGCTGCTGCGCTGGCTGCGCGAGGCGCTCGCCGCCCCCGACCCGCTGGCGGGATTCCGGGAGCTGGTCGGCCGGGTCCACGGCGAAGTGAAGAGGGTACGCGCATGAGCACGAGCCGCACGAGCCGCACGACCGTCACCACCCGCCGCGCGCTCGGCCCGGACGCGTATTACGCCGCGCTCACCGAACGCAACCGCGGCCTGATCCCCGCGGCCACCCAGCAGGCGCTGCGCGCCGCCACCGTCCTGGTCGCCGGCTGCGGCTCCACCGGCGGCGCCGTCATCGAGCCGCTGGCCCGGCTGGGGGTGGGCGGGTTCGTGCTCGCCGAGCCGGGCGCGTACGAGCTCAACAACCTCAACCGGCAGCACGCCGGCCGCGCCGACATCGGCCGCAACAAGGCCCGGGCGGCGGCCGACCGGATCACCGACATCAACCCGTACGCGACGGTGCGCATCGTCACCGACGGCGTGCTGCCGGGCAATGCCGCCGGGCTGGCCGCCGCGGCCGACGTCATCGTCGACGGCGTCGACGTGACCACCCGCGCCGGCTGGCACGCGAAGTACGCCCTGCACGCCGCCGGCGCGTACGCCCGCCGCCCGGTGGTCTCCGGCTACGACCTCTCCGGCACCCAGCACATCCGCCACTACGACTACGGCGCGGGCCTGCGCCCGCTGGCCGGCGCCGTCCGCGAGGCCGACCTGGCCCACGGCGAGCTGTGGGAGCTGCTGCTGCGGATCATCCCGCGCGCCATCGTCCCCGCCGACCTCGTCGCCGACATCCGCGCCCACGGCGCGGAGCCGGACTACAGCGTTCCGCAACTCGTCTACGCCTCCGAGCTGTTCGGCGTCCTCGCCGCCCGCTACGTCGCCGAGATCGTCGCCGGCCACCCGGTCCGCCCCGAACTGACCGTGGACGTCCACCAGCTCGTCGCACCGTCAGTCGCACCCTGAAGGGAAGAAGCCCGATGACCACAGCACTGGACCGCCAGACCAAGAAGGCGGCGAACCTCCTCGTCGCCTCCGCCAAGCACTCCTACGACCCGCGCATCGACGTCGACTGGCAGCAGCCGCTCGTCGAGGGCAAGTGGTTCCTGCCGGAGCGGCGGATATCGCTCTACGGGACCGAGATGTACGAGCGGCTCAGCCCCGAGCAGCGGCTGCTGCTCAGCCGCGAGGAGCTGGCGTCCTCGCTGGCCGCGGGCGTGTGGACCGAGCACATCCTGCTGCACCTCGTCTCCCGCTACGCCTACAAACGGGACGTGACCTCGCCGCAGGTGCAGTTCGCGCTCACCGAGATCGCGGACGAGGTCCGCCACATGATCATGTTCGCCCGTCTGGTCGACCGGATCGGCTCGGAGTTCTACCCGGTCGCGAAGAAGACGCAGCGCAACGGCCTGCTGCTGAAGACCTTCGCCCCCGTGCCCGCGCTGTGGGCGATGCTGCTGCTCACCGAGGAGTTCTTCGACCGCTTCCAGCGCGAACAGGCCGCCGACGAGTCGGTGCAGCCGGTGGTGCGCACCGTCGCCCGCATCCATGTGGTGGAGGAGTCCCGGCACATCAGCTTCGCCCGCACCGAGCTGGAGCGCTTCGTGCCCACGCTGTCCAAGCGCCGGCTGGAGCTGCTGCGGCACTTCCTGGCCGGCGTGGTCAAGACGATCCGCCACGACCGCTACAACCCGCTGATGTACGAGCGCGCGGGCCTGGACCCGAAGGCGGCGGTGGCGGCCGGCCGCGCCAACCCCATCGGCAAGGCCAACGCCGCCTACGGAGCCGAGCGCATCGCCCCGTACTACCGGAAGATCGGCCTCATCGGCGGCCGGTCCGAGAAGGTGTGGCACGACGCCGGCTGGCTCAAGGACTAGCGGCATGAGCGGACATGACGGCTACACCGGCCCGGTGACCCTCCGGGCCGGCGGCCGGGACTTCCGGCTGACGGCGGTGCTCGGCGGGTGCTTCCAGCCGCTGGACGGGCGGTACCGGTGGTACGGCCGGCTGGCCGCCGACGACGAGCTGACCCGGGTGGCGGGCGACGGCGGTCTCGCGGCGGTGCTGAGCACGTCGGAGGGCAGCGCGATCGGCATCCTCGGCGAGCCCGACCTGTGGCGGCGCTACCGGATCGAGGGCGTGAGCACGCCCCCGTTCCGGATCCCGTACGCGCTCACGGAAGCCGACTGACGTACTGTCGGTACGGAAGGCGGCGACCCCCAACTCGGAGGGCAGGTACGGATCATGGCGACGCGGGTGCGAGCACGGCCGACGCAGCGCGAGCGGGCCGACCACACCATCGAGGACCTGCTGCGCGCGGCCCGCGAGCTGTTCGCCCGGGGTGGCTACGGCGCCACCTCGCTCGACGCCGTCTGCGAGGCGGCGCATGTCACCAAGGGCGCGCTCTACCACCACTTCACCGGAAAGCAGCACCTCTTCCGCGCGGTCTACGAGCGCGAGCAGGAGCGGCTGAACCGGGTCGTGGCGGACGCGTATGTCGCCTGTGAGCGCCCGGACTCCTGGGACGCGGTGTACGTCGGCGCGGAAGCCTTCCTCACCGCCGCCCTCGACCCCGACGTACAGCGGATCAGCCTCCTCGACGCGCCGGGCGCCCTCGGCTGGGAAGCGATGCGGGAGCTGAGCACGGACTGCCTCGGCATGATGCGCGAGGGCATCCGCCGCGCGGCAGCCTCGGGCGAGGTCACCCCGCACTCCGAGCAGGCGCTCGCGCACATCCTCTACGGCGCGCTGTGCGAAACGGCGATGGCGGTGGCCCGCGCGGACGACCAGCCGGCGGCGCTGCAGGACAGCCTGGCGGAGCTGCGGTCGCTCTTCACGGCGCTGGCGGCGCGGGGCGGCTCCGCCGCGTAGGTCCGGTGCGGGGCGTCGTCAGCGTCCTTCAGCCGCGGCCAGCGAATCCGCCAGGTCCGCCAGGGCCAACCGCGGCCGGCCCGCCGCCCGTTCCGCCGCGTCGCCGAGCGCCCCAGGACGCCGTCCGCAGAGCTCGACAATGCGGGCGAGCGCCTCCGGCTCGGTGCGCACCCGCGCCTCGCCGAGCATCTCCGTGAGCAGCCGCACCGACTGATGCTCGGTGAGCGCGGCCAGCCGCAGCCTTCGTACGGGCGCGAGCCGGTCGAGCCCGCCCAGCTCGGTGCCGCGCCGCGCGGTCACGATCACCGCACCGGCCGCGGGCCCCGGCAGGAACGGCGCCACCTGGCCCGTACCGCCGGCGTCGTCGAGCACGATCACCACTCGCAGGCCCCGCGTCGCCTCGTCGTACGCAAGCCGGAGCGCGGCGAGGTCGCCGGGGTCTCCGGTTCCCGCGCTGCCGCCGGCCCCCGCGCCACCGCCGTTCTCGCCGGGACCGGCCCCCCGCGGGGCCGTTGGCGGCGGCACCCCCAAGCTCCACAGCGCGAACCGCAGCGCGTCGGCCGCCGGCACCGCCTCCCGCCCGCCCTCGGCGGGACCGCTGCCGTGCAGATCCACGAAGACCTGCCCGTCGGGATAGCGGTCGGCCGCGCGCCGCGCCCAGTGCACGGCGAGCGCCGTCTTGCCGATCCCCTCCGGCCCCTCCACGACCCGCAGCGGCGGCGTGCCTCCGGCGCGCGGGGCCGTGAAGCCGTCGAGCACCGCGAGCTCCTGCTCCCGCCCGACGAGCCGGTTGACCCGCGGCAACTGCCGCGGCACCGCGGGGAGTCCACCCCGCCCGGCCGCACCGCGCCCGCCCGTGCCCCGCACCGCTGCGCCCGCGCCCGGCCCCGGCACTGCCGCGAGCGCCGCGTCCCCGCGCTCGATCCGCGCGGACAACTCCTGCGTAGCCGCCGCCGGATCCACCCCGAGCTGGTCAGCGAGCCGACCCCGCAGCGCTGCGTACCGGCCCAGGGCCTCGGCGCGGCGGCCGGCGCGGTACAGGGCGGTCATCAGGTTCCTGGCCACCTGCTCGTTCTCCGGATGCTCCGCGGCGAGCGCGTACAACTCGTCGAGCAGCCCCTCCCGTCCCCCCAGCCGCAGCTCCACCTCGTGGCACTCCACCACCGCCGACAGCCGCTCCAGCGTCAGCAGCCGCCGGGTCCGCTCCGCCCACTCCCCGGAGATGCCGAGCAGCGGCGCGCCCCGCCACAGCTCCACCGCCGCCCGCAGCAGCCGCACCGCGGCTTCGTCGTCCGCGGCCGACCGCGCCCGCCGCACCAGGCGCCGGAAGTGCACCAGGTCCACCGACTCCGGCTCGGTCTCCAGCACATAGCCGCCGTGCCGGCGCAGCACCGCGGCCGCGGGCGACGACAGCACCGAGCGCAGCCGGGATACGTACGTGTGCAGCGTCGCGCGCGCGGACGGCGGCGGGTCCGCGCCCCACACCCGGTCCACCAGCTCCTCCGGCATCACGACCGCGTTCGCGCTCGCCGCCAGCACGGCGAGGACGCAGCGCTGCCGCGGCGGTCCGATCGGCACCGGAGCGCCTCCGTCCAGACAGCCCACCGGTCCCAGCAGCTGAAACGTCGTCATTGAGGATTCCTTGTGGCCGCCTTGCCGTGCCTGCCACCAGCGTCCTCAGCCCCGTGACACGCCGTCAAGCTTTCCCGCACCGCTCCCGGCCACGATCGGCGTCAGCTGACGGCGGACCGTACGCCGTTACGGGGGGAGTTGCACATGCACGTCGCGGAAAGACGGTGGACGCTGGTCGTACGGGAGCGGGAGCGGCTCCTGCGGCTGGCACGGACCAGGTTGGGCAGCACGCCCGACGCCGAGGACTGCGTACAGGAGGCGATGATCAGGGCCGCGACCTTCGAGCGGCTCGACGAGACGCGGGTCGGCCCGCTGCTGACCACCATCACGTTGCGGCTCTGTGTGGACCAGCACCGGCGCCGGGCCCGCGAGCAGCGGATGCTGCGCGGGCACACGGCACCGGTGGGGGAGGACGTCGCGAGCCGGCTGTGCGAACAGGCGGCGGGCGCCTGGCTGCTGGAGCAGACCGTCGCCCTGGGCGTGCGCGAGCGCGAGGTGCTGCTCGCGCGCGCCAGCGGGCTGACGCCGACGGAGACGGCGCGGCATCTGCGGATCTCCGTGAAGTCGGCGGAGAGCGCCTTCACCCGGGCCCGCAAGCAGCTGCGGACCCGGTATCACGCGGAGATGTCGCGCTGATCAGAGCCGGACGTCGACGACCAGTCCGGTGCCCTCCGCGCGCGTCTCCAGGGCGCCGTGGAGGGCCCGGCCCGCCGCCCGGACATCGGCGGCGACCTGCTGGAAGCGGGCCAGCTCCGCCGCCGGGCCGGTGACCGTCAGCGCGGCGACCTCCGTACGCATCGACACCTTCGCCTCCGACTTGGCGCGCCGCACCGCGGCGATCACCGCGGCGGCGGTGTCCAGCAGCGCGGGGTCGCCGTCGGCGGCCGCCGTGCCGAGCTCGGCCGGTTCCGGCCACGCCGCCCGGTGCACCGAGCCCGCGGCCCGCCACGACCACACCTCCTCGGTCGCGAACGGCAGGAACGGCGCCAGCAGCCGCAGCTGTACCGACAGCGCGGTGGCCAGCGCGGCCCGCGCCGACTCCGCGCCGTCCGGCTGCTGTTCGCCGTAGGCCCGAGCCTTGACCAGTTCCACGTAGTCGTCGCAGAAGCGCCAGAAGAACCGCTCGGTGAGCTCCAGCGCCCGCGCGTAGTCGTACGCCTCGAAGGCCGCCGTCGCGCCCTCGACCGTGGCGGCCAGAGCCGCGAGCAGCGCCCGGTCGAGCGGCTCGGTCACCTCGGCGTCCGGCCGCGGCGGGCCGAAGCCGAGGACGAAGCGGGAGGCGTTGAGGACCTTGATGGCCAGCCGGCGGCCGATCTTCATCTGGCCCGGGTCGAAGGTCGCGTCCGTACCAGGGCGGGCGCTCGCCGCCCAATAGCGGACCGCGTCCGAGCCGTACTGCTCCAGCAGATGGGCCGGGGTGACGACGTTCCCCTTGGACTTCGACATCTTCTTGCGGTCGGGGTCGAGGATCCACCCGGAGATCGCCGCATGCCGCCAGGGCAGCTGCCCGTGCTGCAGATGCGACCGGACGACGGTCGCGAACAGCCAGGTCCTGATGATGTCGTGCCCCTGCGGCCGCAGATCCATTGGAAAGACGCGGCCGAAGAGCTCCGGGTCGGCGAGCGCGCCGCCCGCGATCTGCGGGGTGAGGGAGGAGGTGGCCCACGTATCGAGGATGTCCGGGTCGCCGGTGAAGCCGCCGGGCCGGCCGCGCTGCGCCTCCTCGTAACCGGGCGGCGGCTCGGCGCTGGGGTCGACGGGCAGCGCCTCCCGGTCCGGCGTCAGCGGCCGGTCGTAATCCGGCGCGCCGTCCTCCCCGAGCGGATACCAGACCGGAATCGGCACGCCGAAGAACCGCTGCCGGCTGATCAGCCAGTCACCGGCGAGCCCCTCGACCCAGTTCTCGTAACGGGCCCGCATGTGCGGCGGCTGCCAGGTCAGCTCCCGGCCGCGGGCCAGCAGCTCGTCCCGCAGCCCGGCGTCCCTGCCGCCGTTGCGCAGATACCACTGCCGGGTGGTGACGATCTCGAGCGGCTTCTCGCCCCGCTCGTAGAACTTCACCGCGTGCGTCACCTGTCGCGGCTCGCCGAGGAGTTCGCCGCTGCCGCGCAGCATCTCGACGGTGCGTTCGCGGGCGGTGTGGACGGTGGCACCGGCGAGCTTCCCGTACGCGGCCAGGGCGTCGGGGCCGGCGAGGCCCGGCGGCGGCTCGGCGCGGAAGCGGCCGTCCCAGCCGATCACCGGGCGGGTGGCCAGCCGCAGTTCCCGCCACCAGATGACGTCGGTGGTGTCCCCGAAGGTGCACACCATCGCGATCCCGGACCCCTTCTCCGGGTCCGCGAGCCGGTGCGCGACGACCGGGACCTCGATGCCGTAGAGCGGGGTGCGGGCCGTACGCCCGAAGAGGCCCTGATAGCGGGCGTCGTCGGGGTGCGCGACCAGCGCCACGCAGGCGGGCAGCAGCTCGGGCCGGGTGGTGGCGACGGTGATGTCCGCCCCGTCAGGACCGTGGAAGGCCAGGTCGTGGAAGGCGCCGGGCCGCTCCCGGTCCTCCAGCTCGGCCTGCGCGACCGCGGTGCGGAAGGTGACGTCCCAGAGCGTGGGCGCCTCGGCGGTGTACGCCTCGCCGCGGGCCAGATTGTCGAGGAAGGCGCGCTGTGAGGTGGCGCGGGCGCGCGCGTCGATCGTCCGGTACGTGAGGCTCCAGTCGACGGACAGCCCGAGCCGCCGCCACAGCGCCTCGAAGACCTGCTCGTCCTCGGCGGTGAGCCGCTCGCAGAGCTCGATGAAATTACGCCGGGAGACGGCGACGGCCTGCTTGCCCGGCTTCTCGGGCGGGGTGAAGTCCGGGTCGTACGGGAGCGAGGGCTCGCAGCGCACGCCGTAGTAGTTCTGCACCCGCCGCTCGGTCGGCAGCCCGTTGTCGTCCCACCCCATCGGATAGAAGACCGCACGCCCGCGCATCCGCTGATAGCGGGCGACGGCGTCGGTGTGGGTGTAGGAGAAGACATGGCCTACGTGCAGCGAGCCGCTCACCGTCGGGGGAGGGGTGTCGATCGAGAAGATCTGAGCCCGGGGCGCGGTCCGGTCGAAGCGATAGGCTTCGCCGTCCTCCCACGCCCGGGCCCACTTCTCCTCGATCCCGTCGAGGGAGGGCTTCGCAGGTAGGTCCGTCATGACGGGATGCTAGGCGCCTGCGGCGGGCAGACGGAAACGCATTTACGGGACGTTCAGCCGATGAGCCGGACCCGGCCGGTGTCCAGGTCGAAGCGGCCCGCGGCCACCCGGACCGATGCCGCGAGTTCCGGTTCGGCCACCAGTCGCCGGCGGGCCTGGAGGGCGCTCTCGCGGACGGCGTTGTCGACCCAGTCGCCGGAGTGCCGCCGGGCGGCGTACACCGCGGGGGTGAGCGCGCGCTGCACGTACGCGAGATGTCCGGGCAGCGGGCGCGCGGTCCGTACCGCCTCCACCACCGCCGATACCGCCCCGCACCGCTCGTGCCCGAGCACCAGCACCAGCGGCACCCGCAGCTCCGCGACCGCGAACTGCACGCTGGCCAGGACGGCCTCGTCGAGGACGGCGCCGGCGGTGCGGATGGTGAGCAGGTCGCCGAGGCCCTGGTCGAAGACCAGCTCCGGGGGGACGCGGGAGTCGACGCAGCCGAGGACGCAGGCGAAGGGGTGCTGGGTGACCGCCACCGCGCGCCGGCGGCCGAGGTCGGAGTGCGGGTGGACGGGGTGGCAGGCGGCGTAGCGGCGGTTGCCGGCGTCGAGGAGGGCCAGGGCGGCGGAGGCGGAGGCGGGGCGATGTCCGTTGGCGGCGGGGCGAGTTGAGGGCAGGGCGGCGGCGAGGATGCTTCGTCGAGCTGGCACGCCCCGACCGTAGAGCCGGGGCCACGCCGGTGACCTGCGAATTCGCCGGGCAATCCCCCCGGCGGGGGTTGCCCGGCGCACTCACTGATCCCGCCGGTGCACCGACATCACTCCAACGGCCGTCGCGAGCACGGCCCATGCCGCGTACACGGTGAAGGCTCCCTCCGGGGTCCAGGGATACGGAGACATCCGGTTGAACCCCGCCTCCGTCAGCCGCTCCCACGCCGGCATCGGCAGGGCGTGGTTGAGGATCGCCGACCAGTGGTGGTCCTCGCTGAAGAAGAACGGGAACAGCAGCACCAGCACGATGCCCGCGAACATGCCCGTACCGGTGTGGCGCAGGACGGCGCCGAAGGCGAAGCCGATCAGCGCGCAGACCGGCGCCAGCAGCGCGGAGCCGATCACGGCCTGCAGGGCGCCCGGGTGGTCGAGCGGCACCCCGACGTCGCGCCGGTCCAGCAGCGCCTGGGTGGCGAAGAAGGACACGAAGGACACCACGAAGCCGAAGACCGTGGTGATCGCGGCCAGCACCGCCGCCTTCGCCGCCATCACCGAGCGCCGCGCCGGGACGGCCGCGAAGGTGGTGCGGATCTGGCCGCTGCCGTACTCGCCGACCACGGAGACGACGCCGATGGCGGTGAGGGCGATGGCAAGGACGGTGGCGGCGTTGGTGTGGAAGATCATCTGCACCGGGATGCCGTCGCCGATGTACTGCGCGGGCGGCGACGGCGGCCGCTGGTC
This sequence comes from Streptomyces coryli, assembly GCF_011044975.1. Classification (GTDB taxonomy): domain Bacteria; phylum Actinomycetota; class Actinomycetes; order Streptomycetales; family Streptomycetaceae; genus Streptomyces; species Streptomyces coryli. The sequence continues at coordinate 14,411 of NZ_JAAKZV010000175.1, forward strand.
CCAATAGTGGATCACGTCGTACGCCTGGCCCGCGCTGAAGCCGATCGCCGCCAGCGCGGTGAGGAGGTACGCCCAGGGCGTGGACCGCAGCGACCAGGTCTTGAGCCACTCGGCGGCGAGCAGGTCTCGGAAGCGGGCGGTGGAGGTGGCTACTGCCGCCATGGGCGGGGTCACGGTCGCGGTGGTCATCGGGTCTCCTCCGTGGCGTACTCGACGCTGCCTGCGGTGAGTTCCATGAAGGCCTCCTCCAAGGAGCCGGTGCGGGTGGTGAGTTCGTGGATCGGGAGCTGCCGGCCCATGGCCAGCTCGCTGATCCGCTCCGCGGCCAGCCCGGTGACCGTGAGCAGGCCGTCCTCGTCCCGTACGGCCGCGCCCGCCGCCGTCAGCAGCGTGGTCAGCGCGGCCGGGTCCGGGGTGCGGACGGCGACGCTCAGCCGGGTGGTGGCCCGGCCCGCGAAGTCCTTCAGGCTCTCCGCCGCGATCAGCTCGCCGCGGCCGATCACCACGAGCTCGTCGGCGGTGTGCTCCATCTCCGACATCAGATGGCTGGAGACGAAGACCGTACGGCCCTCGCGCGCCAGCCGCCGGAACAGGCCGCGCACCCACTTCACGCCCTCCGGGTCGAGGCCGTTGAGCGGCTCGTCGAAGAGCAGCACCGGGGGGTCGCCGAGCAGCGCGGTGGCGATGCCGAGGCGCTGCTTCATGCCGAGCGAGTAGCCGCCGATGCGGCGGCGGGCGGCGTCGGTCAGGCCGACCTCGGCCAGGACCTCATCGACGCGGCTCTTGGGGATTCGGTTGCCGCGGGCCAGCGCGGTGAGGTGGGCGCCGGCGGTGCGGCCGCCGTGCACGTCGCCCGCGTCGAGCAGGGCGCCGACGTGGCGCAGCCCGCGGGGGCGGTCGCGGAAGCGGATGCCGTCGACGGTGACGGCGCCGGCGGTGGGGGTGTGCAGCCCGAGGATGAGGCGGAGGGTGGTCGACTTGCCGGAGCCGTTCGGGCCGAGGAAGCCCGTCACCCGGCCCGGGCGGACGGTGAAGGAGAGGCGGTCGACGGCGAGGGTCTTCCCGTAGCGCTTCGTGAGCTCGTTGGCTTCGATCATGTGCCACACGGTCCCGTGGCGGGCGGGTCCCGCACATCGGACCGCCGGTGACACTTCGCGGGTCACCGGTGTCAGCCAGGGGTGTACACCCGCGGGCTGATGACCGGGGAGGCCCGCGACCGTACGATCACGGCATGTCCGATGTAGTGCCGCCGCGGCTGAAGCGCATCGAGCCGGGGACGTGGGTGGGGCTCGCATGGGCCGTGGGTCTGGTGCTGACGCTGGTCTTCTTCCAGCGACTGCCGGGCGAGTCCGAGGCCGCCGACCTGCCGGCCTCGCAGCTCTACCGGTGGGACGGGGTCACCACGTTGGTACTCGCCACGGCCCTCACCCTGGTCGGCTGTGCCCGGCTGCAGAGGCGCCCGCTGCTCGCGCTCACCCTGATGCTGCTCGGGGCCGCCCTCGCGCCCTCCGCGCTCGGGGAAGGGGAGCTGCCGCTGCTGCAGTTCCTCGCCGTGGACGTCGCCGTCTACTTCATCGCGGCCGGACATCCGCGCCGTACGGGCATCACCGCCGCCGCGATGGCCGTGGGCACGCTCGCCGCCTATCTCACCGTGCGGCTGTCGTTCGGCTGGACCATCGGCCTGTCCACCGAGCTCAGCGTCGCCCTCACCACCGTGGTCGCCTGGCTGATCGGCAACTCCGCGTACCAGGCGCGGCAGCACGCCGAGGAGCTGCGCACCCGGGCCACCGTCCAGGCCGTCACCGACGAACGGCTGCGCATCGCCCGCGAACTGCACGACGTCGTCGCGCACACCATCGGCATCGTCGCGCTGCAGGCCGGCGCCGCCCGCCGGGTCATCGACACCCAGCCGGCGCGGGCCAGGGAGGCGCTCGCGGAGGTCGAGAACGCCAGCCGCGAAACCCTCGCGGGGCTCCGGCACATGCTCGGCGCCCTGCGCGAGGCCGCGGAGCCGGACCGCCCCGCGCCGATCGACGACGCCCCCGGCCTCGCCGACCTCGACGCCCTGGCGGCGGCGACCACGGCGGCGGGGGTACGGGTCGCCGTGGCCTGGCGCGGCACGCGCCGGCCGCTGCCGCCGGAGATCGACCTGGCGGCGTACCGGATCGCACAGGAGGCGGTGACCAACGTGGTCCGGCACGCCGGGGTCCGCGTCTGCGGAGTGACGGTCAGCTACGGGACGGAGGAGCTGGTGGTGGAGGTCATCGACGAGGGACAGGCGCCGGCCGGCGGCGCGGGCCGAGGACGGAGTGGCGGCACCGGTACGGGATACGGCCTGGTCGGCATGCGCGAGCGAGTGGCGCTGCTGCACGGCGAGTTCGAGGCGGGCCCGCGTCCGGAGGGCGGCTTCCGGGTGGCAGCGCGGCTACCGCTGCCGGCACCGGCGGGCGACCGCTTCGCCGAGGCGGCAACGAGCTCGGTGCAGACCCCGGCGGCAGCCCAATGACCGCCGCCGAGCTCGCCGACGACGGCGCCCCGACCACCCCCACCGCCCCCCTCCGCGTAGTCCTCGCCGACGACCAGCCCCTCATCCGCACCGCCCTCCAGATGGTCATCACCGACGCCCCCGACCTCGAGGTGGTCGGCGAAGCAGGCGACGGAGCCGAAGCCGTGCGCCTTGCCGAGTCGCTCAACCCCGACGTCGTCGTCATGGACATCCGCATGCCCGGCACCGACGGCATCGAGGCCACCCGCCGTATCACCGAAGGCCCGTCCTCCGCCCACGTCATCGTCCTGACGACCTTCGACGACGACGATTACGTGTACGGCGCCCTCCGCGCCGGCGCCGCCGGCTTCCTCGTCAAGGACATGGCCCTCGACGACATCCTCGCCGCCGTCCGCGTCGTCGCCGCCGGCGACGGCCTCATCGCCCCCGGCGTGACCCGCCGCCTGATCGCCGACTTCGCCGCCCGCCCGGCCCCAGGCCGGGACACCACC
>NZ_JAAKZV010000176.1 GCF_011044975.1 Streptomyces coryli
ACCCCGCCCTCCGTCACGCCCGCTCCCCTCCCCCGTCGCCGGCGGCCACCAGCGGCACGCCGTCCGCGTCCACGCTGAGCCGCAGGCTGCTCCCGGCCTCCGGCCTCCGCTCGATGAAGTGCCGCACCACGGCGGCCCGCAGAGCTTCCAGCTCATTGCGGATCTGCCGCCCGCCGTACGACTGCCGCGTCGGATCCGACATCCGCTCGGTGATCCACTTGTGCACCGACGCCCGGTCGTGGACCAGCTCCACCTGGTACCGCTCCCGTACCGACTCGGCGAGCTGGCCGAGCAGCCGGTCGGTGATCCCGGTGACGTGCTGGGTGCGCAGCATGTCGAAGACCACCACCCCCGGCTTGAGCCGTCCGTAGATCTCCGGCCTGCGGATCTCATGGAACTTGCGCTCCACCGCGTCCTCGAAGTGCTCCACGAGAAGCCCGTACGGCACGTCCTCCCCGTCGGCGGCCCGCTCGGCCAGCAGGTCCTTGACCGCGTCCGCGCCGGTGTTGGAGGTGAAGATGATCAGGCACTGGGAGAAGTTCGCGGTCTGCCCGCGGCCATCGGTGAGCCGGCCGTCCTCCAGGATCTGCAGGAATTTGTCGAGCACCGCCGGATGCGCCTTCTCGATCTCGTCGAAGAGCAGCACGCTGAACGGCCGCTCCTGCACCCGGGTGGTGAGCTCGCCGCCCTGCTCGTAGCCGAGGTATCCGGGCGGCGCCCCGGCGAGCCGCTCGGCGGCGTGCTCCTGCTGGTACTCGCTCATGTCGAAGCGGGCGTAGGCGCTCTGATCGCCGAAGATCAGCTGGGCGACCGCCTTCGCCAGCTCGGTCTTGCCGACGCCCGTGGGTCCGACGAAGAAGAAGGAGCCGCGCGGCCGGGAGCTGCCCGAGTCGCCGAACCCGACGCCCACGTACGCCGCTTGCAGCGCACCGGCCACCGCCTCGACGGCCCGGTCCTGGCCGATGACGCGGGTACGCAGCTCGTCCGCCGCCCGGGCCACGGACTCCCGGTCCAGCTGGGTCCAGGGGTCGACGCTCACATTGAGGCGATGCGCTCGCACCAGCTTGTCCGGGCGCTGCACCGGTTCCCGCCTGATGTGCGAGGTCCTGGCCAGCGCGGCCAGCTCCCACGCGGTCATCCCGTCGGTGGCGCCGACCAGCGCCTCCCACTCGGGCCCGGTGGCCCCTTCGCCTCCGCTGAACTCCTGGCGCAACAGCCGCAGCCACAGCCGCCGCTCGGCCGGGCCCGGGGCACTGATGTGCAGGGCGGCGACGCGAGGGTCGTCCTGGTGGAACCAGGCGGGCAGCCGGCCGATGTCGCCCACCGCGCACAGCACGGCGTTGCGGGCGAGCGGCGGCGGTCCGGACGACGGTCCTGGCCTGGGTTCCACGGCGTCGGTCATCGCGGCGCGCAGCCGCAGGTAGCCGAGCTGCGACTCGCGGTCGCCGGCGGGCTGCAGGGCGTGGTCGATGTCCTGGAAGACGAAGGCGGTGGCGGAGTCCGGGGAGGCCGACAGCTGCCGTACAACGGCCGTGACATCCTCCAGGGAGGAGTAGCGGCGAGGCGCGCGGGGCGCGAACATGCCCTCGGCGCGGCGCCGCCGCTCGCGATCACGCCTGGTGCCCGAGTCGCCCGCCGCCTCCTCCCGACCGTCCTGCCCGTCTTCCGGCGCGGGCGCCGGCTGGGAGCTCAGTCCTCGGACCAACTGGTCGAAGCGCTCCCGGTGCCCCGCCACCGGAAACGTGAGCTGGTCGACCGGATCCCACCAGCCCACCACCTCCGCACCCTGCAGCACGAGCACCTGGGCGAGCAGCTCGCGGAAGGACGCCGGCCTCCCGTCGACCCACCAGCGGTCGCGGACATGGCCGTCCAGGACGATCTGCCGACCGCGGCGCAGCTCCCAGCGCAGCGATACGGCCCACAGCGGCATCAGCTCGTTGGCGACCGGAGTCTGCCGCTCCGGTGTCCGGTGCGGGTCGGGGCCGTGACCCGCCTTCCGCAGGTCGGGACCCTCACTCACCGGAGCCTCCCGCTCTCGTCACCGGGCAGCGCACGCCCGCGGCGGCCGGGCGGCTTGCCCTGCCAGTGCAGCTCGCCCGGTACGAACCCGTCCGCGTGCATGGCCTCGTGGACCCGCTCCAGCAGCTCCTCGGTGCTGTCGCAGACCGCTTCTCCGCCCTCCGCCGCGGCAGTCCGGGAGATGTCGGCCTCCCCCTCGATGCGGTAGACGAGCAGCGGCGTGCCGTCGTCCTCGCTGCCGACGGCGGTCTCGTACAGCGCCCCGTTCGGCCGCTCGAAACGCAGCAGGAACCGGGCCCCGTCCTCCTCACCGCCGGTGAAGGCGAGGCCCTCGTCGGTCATCGCCTCCTTCACCGCCTCGGCGAGCTCCACCCGGCGCTGGTGGGCCAGTAGCAGGTCGTCGAGGCGCTGTTCGGCCGCGGGCAGCAGCTCCGCCAGCTCGGCGGCCGCGGCGAGCGCCGCCGCCGGGGCGCCCGCGCCGAGCGCCTGCTGGGCGGTGGTCAGCGCGCGGGCGACGTCCTCCGTGAGGGCGGGTTCGCCGAAGGTGGCGGCGTCGCCGATCGCGGCGAGGGCGTCGTCCCGTACCGCGTCGAGGCGGTCGCGCGCCTCGGCGAGGGCCTCGGCCTCCTCGGCGGCGCGCGCAGCGGCGGCCGTTGCCTCCGCTTCTGCGGCCGCCGCTGCCCCGACCTGCTCCCGCCGCGTCTCCTCCGCTTTACGTGCCTGTTCCGTGGCCGTGGCCGCGTGCCGGCCGATCTCGAATTCAGCCGTGCCGCGCAGCGCTTCGAACCGCACCCGGTCGCCGGCACGGGCCGCCTCGCGCAGCTCCTTCAGCAGGGCCGCCGACCGCTGCCTGCCCTCCTCGTCGGCGGCCGACTGCTCCGCGGGTACGGCCCGCAGGCGGGCCTCCAGCTCCGCCACCGCCCGCTCGTGGTCCTGCCCTCCCGCGGGACTCGCGCCGCCCCAGGACCCGGCCCGTACCAGCCGTCCGCGCAGCTCCTCGATGGCCTCGTCGAGCTTCTGCGGATCGTCGTGCGCCAGCCGGGAGCGCAGCGCGTCGATGCGCTCCCCCACCGCCGCCAACTCTGCCGCGGACAGGCCCTGATCGCGGGCGCCGTCGAGCAGTCCCTGCACCTCCCGCAGCCGGCGCGCGGCGGATTCGCTGCCCGCCTTGCGCACGGCGGCCGACCGCTCCGCGTCCCGGGCGGCGCGGGCGGCGGCCCGCTCGGCGTCCCTGCGGGCGCGTTCGGCGCGGGCCCGCTCACGGCGGGCGGCAGCCTCGGCGGCACGACGGCGACGCTCGGCCTCCATGCGGCGCCGCTGCTCCTCGCGCTGCCGGCGCAGCGCCGCCTCGCGGACGGGGTCGTACCTGACCGTGGTGTACTTCGGCGATCCGCTCATGACCGTGCTCGCTCCCCCTTCATGCCGTTCATGCCGCTGTGTCGTCGTCCCCGTGGCGAAGGCTGAATCCCCGTGCCGCCAGCCGTTCTTCGAAGTGCTCCCGGAAGCCGGCCGCCGGCGGTACCCCGGCCCAGGACATCGAGCCGTCCGGCTCCGCCGTGATCTCGATCCCCGCGCTGCTGTCGGTCGCATCAGCCAGCTCCGGGTGGCGGCCGGAGAGCGCGACGATCCGCTGGTTCGCGGAGCCGCGCCAGAGCAGGGAGGCGTGCCGGGCAGCCACATACGGGCCGTCGACCAGGAGGTCCAGGCGCTCCAGCAGCGCCCGCTGGTCGTCGTCGCCGCGCCGCAGCGCCTCCAGCCGGAAGCCGGAGTACGCCATCACGGAGAATCCCGGGCGCCCTTCCCGTACGAGATCGACCAGCCGCACCAGCGCGGCGGCCTGGCTGAACGGCTCGCCGCCCGAAAGCGTCAGCCCGTCGATGCCTCCAACCCCCGTGATCCACTCCGCCAGTTCGCGGACGCCGTGCGCCGTGCCGCCTTCGAACGGCAGCGTCTCGGCGGCCACGCAGCCGCCGCACCGCAGCGGGCAGCCCTGCACCCACAGCACCGCCCGGATGCCGGGCCCGAGCACACCGCACCGGTCGAGGGTGCGCGCCACCGAGATCACGTCGCTCATCGCGCCCCCTCCGCGGTACGGGCCCCCGGGTAGCTGTCCCAGCCGCGCTCGGCCTGGTCGCACCAGGGGCACCAGGGGCGTTCCCGGGTGTGGACGTGGCTGCCGTTCGCACGGCAGGTCGCCAGCCGCTCCGGCCGCAGCTGCCGTCGCAGCGCCCGGGCCCAGTCGACGGCAGCGGGCCGGGCCGCGGGGTCCTTGCGGCCCGGCCCGCCGAGGGCGGCGGTCAGCAACTGCCGCAGCTCGCGCGGCAGTACGTCGTCGGGCGGCGCGGAGGCGGGCAGCACCACCGAGCCTGGGCTGAGCAGCCGGCTGCGGCCGTGACGGAGATTGTCGTCGAGGGAGAGGTACGGGCTGTCGTCTCCGGGGTGGCCGGTGAAGGGGTGCAGGCCGGACATCAGCAGCTGGTGCACGAGGACGGCGAGCACGAAGTCGTCGGAGGCGGAGGTGGGCGGGGCGCTGTCGCGGCCGAGGAGTTCTGGGGCCGCGTAGCCGGGGGTACGCATGCGGCCGGGGAAGACGGCCCCGCGGTCGGTGAACTGCCAGGAGTCCACGTCCGCCATCGCGATCCCGCCGCGCCCGTCGGCCCACAGGTTGTCGGGCTTGAGGTCGCCGACGACGTAGTCCTCGGCGTGGATGTCGGCCAGCAGCCCGGCCAGGGCGGCGGCTGTCGCCAGCGCGGTCGCCCACGTCGCCTCCGGGAGCCGCTCCTGCCGGGCCGCGGTGATCAGCAGGTCGCCGAACGGCCGGAAGTGCGCGCGCAGATCACGCATCAGGTAGCCGGCGGCCCCGGGTGCGGTGATCCGCTCCAGCGGCCACGCCAGCCGGCCCGGCGCCCCGGCCAGCAGCCGTACGGTGCGCGGCTCGCGGCCCTGCCGTACGAGCGCGTCCACGCGGGGCCGGAAGCGATCGGCGGGCTCCGGGATCAGCTTGGCGACCAGCGGCCCGCCGGGGCCGGCGTCGGTGACGGCGTACACCACACCTTCGGAGCCACTCCCGAGCCGCTCCCCGAGCCGCCACTCGCGCCCGCCGCGGGATACACACCTGAGCATGCCGTCACCCGCCCCCCAGCAGCGCGCACAGCACCGCCATGTCGTCGCCGCCGCGCTCCGCTTCGGCGCCGGACAGCAGGGCCCGTAACGGCTCGGCGTGGCCCGCGCGCTCGCGCAGCACCTGCGCCAGCGAGCAGAAGAAGCGGGGCGCGGGCTGCGGCCCTGCCGTGGCGGGGAGCCCGGCGGCGGACGGGTGCTCGAAGACCATCGGGGTGCAGCCGTCGCTGGCCAGCACCACACCGGAGAGCGCGGGGTCCCAGAGTGCGAAGCTGCGTGCCCGCAGCTCGGCCTCCGGGGTGTACGCGAAGGCGGGCGCGCCGCGGCCGTCGGGCGGCGGCAGCACGGTCCGGCAGCGCTCCGCCTCGCCCGGGTCCCGGGTGAGCACGGTGGCGGTGCAGTCCCCGAGCGACACGAACGCCGCCCAGGGGGGCCGGAACACGGCGGCCACCAGCGCGGCGGCGAGGTCGGCGGGATCTGGACGGAGCTCCGTCGGGCCGGAGGCAACGCGACGCAACGCCTCGCCCGGGCCGCCACTCGCCCTCATCGGATCGGGAGCGCCGCTCCCCTCCGCCGCCATCAGCGCCTCCGCCACCGTCCGGCACCGGAGGGCCACCGCCTGGGCCCGCCCGCTGATCCACCCCGTCCACGCCTCGGGTCCCGCCTCGTCCCCGGAACTCCCCGGCACGTCCTCCGCCAGCAGTGCGCACGCCGTATCCACCGCCAGCTGCGCTCCCAGCGCACTTCGCGGCCGCCGGCCGGCCCCGTCCGCCACCGCCAGCACGACCGCCGATCCGTCGGCGGTCGGTACCGCCCGGAAGGCGTCCTGCCCGCCCGCACCGCCCGCCCGATGCCGGGCGCCGGCCACCGCCGCGCCGGACACCACGAAGCCCAGGCTCGCGGCCCGCGCCGGGGATGTCATCGCAGCCCCTCTTCCATGGCGGTGAGGCGGCGCCTGAGCTCGGCCTGCCGGGCGATCTCGGCGTGTGTTTCGTCGGCGGTGGCGGCCGGGTCCACCCGGTCCGAGCTGGTGAAGAGGTGGTCGAGGATCTGGCCGAAGTCGAGGTCCGCGAGCATGGCCGTGCCCTTGGGCGCCAGCACCTCGAGCAGTTCGCGGTCGGCGCCGGCCACTCCGATGGCCTGCAGGACACACTCCCCGGCCTGTTCCGCGGCGCGCAGCCGGGCGGCCAGCGGCGCCAGGTCGGCGGCGCTCTGCTCGTATCCGAGCTCGTCGCTCGGCGCACCGTCGGTCAGCATCCAGATGAACGGCCGGCGCACCGGCACCCGCCGGGCGCGCAGCGCCTCATGCCGCTCCCGGGCCAGATCGAGAGCCGTCCGCAGGGCCGCCGCCATGCAGGTGTAGCCGCCCGCCTCGAGCCGGGGCGGGGTGAGCTCCCCGACCGGTGCGAAGAACTCGTCGGTCGGCCGCTCTCCCGCCGGGACGAGTCGCTGCAGCTTGGGGTGGTAGACGTCCACCTGGGTGGCGAAGGCGATCAGGCACACCTCGATCCGGGCCCGTAGCCGCGCCTGCGCCCGCACGCCCTCGAACCACGCCCCGAGGCGTTGGTTGAGCGCGTCGATGCGCGGGCTCTCCTGCGGACGTCCCATGGACTCGGAGGTGTCCAGCAGCACGAGCACCGGCTGCCGTTCGTCGTATCCGCTGGCGAACGCCATGTCCGGAGTGGTCATCGCGCCGTGCGGCTCCCTTCGCCGCCGAAGCCCTCCAGGCCCGCCGGCGCCGACCGCAGCCGCACCCGGGTGCCCGGCGGGCATCCGGCGGGTTCGATCCGGGCGCGCAGCAGCACCCCGTCGATGAGCACATAGGCGTCGGGATCGGGATACGTCACCGTCCTGCCGGATCGCCCGTCCGCCCAGCCCGGCAGGGCGCCGTCCCGCGTCACCGGCGGCTCCGGCCGGCCGGCTGCGGGTACGATCCGCTGCAACCCAACTGCCCTGCGGTGCAGGGGACATGAAAGACAGTCAGCATGGGGACGGGCCGCATGTCGGCAACAATTCCACCACTCTCCCGACAAGTGCAAGGGGATCGATGAGCCGCTCAAAACTGATCGCCTGGTGCTGTGAATACCTCGATGAGCTGCGCGAGATCGCCGCCGAGGAGGGTCCGGACCGGGTGCGGGAGCTCGCCGCGCTGATGGACCGCGCCAAGGGCGGGGAGGACTGCACCGACGACCTCGCGCCGCTGCTGCGCGCACTCGGTCAGCAGGTCAGCGAGGTGCGGGGCGGCGGCTATGTCACGGTTCCCGGTATCGGCCACGAGACCGCCGGCGCGCAGCTGCGCTGGACCTGCCCGGCCCGGGTGTGCGACCCGGACCAGCAGCATGACGAGGTGGCCGGAATCCGGCGTTGCGCCGTGCTGGACGGACGCCCGCTCGAGCAGGCCTGGGAGTGACCGGCTTCCTCGCGGGCGTCGGCGGCAAGCTCGCCGAACGCTGGCTCTCCCGCCTCGCGCTTCCCGGCGCCGTATACGCGGCGTGCGTGGCGGTGGCGCTGCTGCTCGGCCAGTCGGCGGTGCCGTTCGACTTCGACCGCCTGGCCGACGAGGCCGCGCGGTCGTACGACGACGTGGTGGGTGCACGGCCGGGCGCACAGGCGGCCGCGGCAGTTGGGGCGGTCCTGACGGCGGTGTTCGCGGGCTTCGCGGCACAACTGCTCGCCCGCGGGGTGCGGGCGTGGTGGTTCGGCAGGACGGGAGCGCGGTGGCCGCTGCGCACGTCGATGTCGCGGAGCATGGAGCAGGTGCAGCAGCGGGTCTCGGATTTCTACGCCCTGGACCTGGCGCGCGCCTGGCCGCGCTTGTGGCTGGTGCTGCCGGAACGGGTGCGCGGCGAGGTGCGCGCAGCGGTGCGGGCGGTCGACGGGGCCGTGGTGTGCGGCGGTTGGGGGGTGGCGTATCTGGCGCTGGGGCTGCTGTGGTGGCCGGCCGCTGTGGTCGGCCTCGCGACGCTGCTGACCGGATGGCAGCTCGCCCGGGAGCGCACCAACGACATGGCGGCGCTCGTGGAATCAGCGGTGGACGTGGGCATACGCCCGCTGGCCCGCGCCATGGGCCGCACGCTGCCACCGGAGGACGCCTCGGCCCGGAAGCTCGGTGCGATGATCGCCCCCTACCTGCACAAGCGGGCCCCGTCCCGCGCACCGGACACCGGGCCGCTGCCGCCGCCAGGACCTCCGGTCAGAAACCCGCGTGGCTGAACGGCGCCCACGACGCCACCGCCGCGTACCCTCAGTCCCGGCCGGTACGGGGCACCGAGCCGAACTCGCTCAGCAGCCACAGCAGCGGATCGGCCACGCGGTACGGCTGGATGCCGGTGGCCGCGACGCGCGCGCCGGCGGGGGCGGCGCCGAGCGCGGAGACGCCGAAGTAGCGGAAGCGGCTGTACGTGTTCTCCATCAGCCGGTCGATGGCCGTTCCCTCCAGCTTCTTGAGCAGCTGCCGGACTTCCTGATGCACGTTGCGGCTGTCCTCGACGTCGAAGCGTCCGTCCATCGGCGGCTGCGCGCGCAGCGGGCTGCCGCGGTCGAGCAACTGCGTCAGGGTGTCCAGCTTGCTGACGACCACGGCAACCGGGATTCGGATACGGCCGGACGAGTCGGTCCGGTTCTGGGCCAGTAGCAGGTCGGTCACCGTGTTGAGCTCGTTGACGCCCGGCAATTGCAGCGGGTCGACCATCAGGATGATCCCGTCGGCTGCGGCCAGGTAACGGGAGTTGACCCCGACGCTCTCCGACGAGGCGAGGTCCTCGCCCGCGGTGTCGAAGAACGAGAGCAAGGTGTGCATCGGCCGTTCCCTGAACCGCACCCGGCGGCGCAACGCGAACCGGAACACCAGCGGGGCCACCCGGTTATCGGTGGCGCCCGCCGACTGAGTACCGGGGAGCAGTTGGCCGTCGCGGTACAGACGGTCCTGATAGCCGTCGAGGAAGCGATGCAGGGTGTTGTCGTCGGAGCTCATGAGGGAGGCCCCATAGGCGGCACCGACTTGATTCCTCAACTCGTGCAGCAACACCGTCATGTAGACGCTCTTGCCCGACATACGCGCTCCGACCATCGCGATCATCCGGCTCTCCACCACACCGAACTGCACGGGCAGCGTCATATGGCACGCCGGGCAGATCCGATACGTCGTCTCCCCCGCGCAGTCGGGACAGACCGCCTTCGACCCGCGCCCATCGGGGCCGAAGAACGGCGGGCCCACTTCATCGCGCACGCCCATCCGCTCCTGCAACACCACATCACGCGTACGCCTGCAGCGTTGCTGGGTCGGGCTGATCCGACCGTTGCAACGAAACCCGATCGCCGAGGGGTCGAACTGCTCATAGCAGTACGGACACGCAACGTCTGCGGAGCGGCGACGGAGACGGAAGATCGAGTTCCTTCGCTCCGGGGCGGCGACAGATACCTCCGTCGTAGCCACTTCAGGTGCCGCCTCCCTCGGAGGTGGCACCTCAGCCGGCAGTTCCGCCGGTACAGGGGCCGCCAATTGCTGCTCCGCCACCGGCCGCATCGGCGTGCCGATCAGCCTCAGGGCTTGGTCACTGATCAGCGCGAATGGACGCGCCCCGGACTCGATCCGGCGTTCCCCGCCCATCATGTGCACGAGTGCGCTGAACGCCTCGCTCCCCCGACCCGCCCGCGCCTCGATCTCGGCGGAGATCTCTTCGAGCACCTGCGCGGTATTGATCGCCACGGCTCTCGGCAGCGTCTCCAGCAGCGCTTGACGGGCCTGCGGCACGAAGGCGAAAACCCCGGTCGCCGAGTCGACAGGCCGGATCAGTCCGCTCAGGATGACCTCAGCGATGTCACTCGGTCTGGACTGGGGCAGCAGACGCTCCTGGATCAGTCGCATGATGGGAAGCGCCGGCTCAGTAACCGCCGCATGAGCTGCCAGATCTGCCGCCGACGGCGAGGCGGCCCGCTGAAATCGATGCACCTGCTCGGCCACGGAGATCGGCTGCTCCGTACCGAGCGCATAGGGCTGGAGCTCCGCGGCCGTTCGGGGATACATGACGGCGGCATCCACGCCACCCAGTCGTGATGCCGTGACCAGCCGGGACCAGTCCGCAAGCCACTCCGGATCGACTTCCAGAACCGGTACCGGCACCGGACCGGCCCGGTCGGCCCGCCGGGCCCCATGGGCCCGGAACGCCAGCGCATCATTGCTCGCACCGGCGCGGGAGGCGTACGCACGACCGGGAACCGGAGGGGCGGCGGTGCGCCGCCACAACCTTTCCGGGAGTGGCTGCAGGACTGCTGTGGGGCCGCGCCGCGCCCAACGCTCAACCGCCGGCGCCATCACCCCGCTCCACCAGTGCGGACCCGAGCAGTCACTGAGGATCAGCAGGATCTGACGCCCACCGGCATCAGCCAGAGAGGAAGCCGGCAGCACGGGCCCGGAGCGCCCCGTCCGCACTCCGACCCACTCCCCACGCACGACGAGTGACATCGTTCTTACGTCCCGGAAGGCGCCGAGCCGCACCATCGCTTCGCTGAACTCCCGCGCCAATGAATGCCAGACACTCATGGTGGGGCCACTGTCGACAACCAGAGCCAGCCGCATCCATCGCTGGTCCGCGGGCCGGAGTACCGGCACCCATGGGCCACTCGGCCCTGACCGGGCAATCCGGGAGGCGGTAGCGGTCTCGTCGAGCACCCGGGCCCGTGGCGCGGGCACCCGGCGTTTGAATGGCCGCATCGCGCGTTGGATGCGTAACACGTCACGCAGCGCCGGCGCCGTCGGCACCTGAACGCTGCTCGCGCTATCGCCCCGCACCGGCCCGCGGGAAGGATGATGCAAAGGCCGGCGCTCCGGGGGCTGGGGTGCCGGCACCGCGGATGTGCGGCCTTCCGACGGAACAGCGAGCCTCGGTGCGCCCGCACCGTCGTCGTCCAGTACGAACTCCGGTCGTGGCTCCGGTCCTGGCTCTGGCTCTGGCTCTGCCTCTGGAAGGTGCTGAGCCAGCCACAGCATTTCGGCCAGTTCCAGGGATGTGACCCGGGGCCCGAGGTTCGCGAGGATCCGTTGTACCCGCTCAGCCGTCAAAGTCGCCGTTCCCGGTGCTGAGGTAGGGCATGACCTGCTCGGCGAGTTCGATGACATCGCTCGGCTTGTCCTCGAGTATCGCGTGATGACACAGGTAAACCGCATTGAGTAACTGGTCGTTGGCCAGTAGCCCGCTGCTGCTGCGCTGCAGAAACTGCTGGATCATGCGCTCGGCGTTCTTGGGCAGCCGGCCCTGCTCCCCGATGAGCTCGCCCAGATGCTCGCTGACTATCGCGTTCATCTCTTCGACGGTGGTCGGCTGACGAAGGTGCAAGGTGATACATCTGCGCAGGAACGCGGGCGGAAACTCACGTTCCCCGTTACTCGTCATCACCACAAAGGGAAAGGCCCGGCAGGCGACCCGCCCCTGGCGGACCGGAACGCGCATGCTCGTATCGTCAGCGGTCATCACCTCCGCCACCTGGTCCGCCCTCCGCGCCAGCTCCACGATGTCGTAGGAGCCCCGCTCGAAGATGGTGAGCAGATCATTGGGGAGGTCGATATCGCTCTTGTCGATCTCGTCGATCAGGAGAACTCGAGGGCGCTGATAGGGCAGTAGGGACGTACCCAGTGGACCCAGCCGGATGTAGTTGCCGATGTCATCCGATGGCTGAGCGTACCCACCGGACTCACCCCGGCTCATTGCGTACAAGCGAGTGAGGGGATCGTACTCGTAAAGTCCGTCACGCAGGGTTACGCGGCTGGTGATCGGCCAGTGCAGAACCGGCCCCAGACCGAGCTCATGGGCGACGGCATGGGCGAGCGTCGACTTGCCGGTCCCTGGGGGGCCCATCACCAGGAGCGGCCTGCGCAGATACAGTGCGGCGTTGACAAGCCGGATCGCTTCGGCGCCGGGTCGGTAGGTGCGCGCCGCGTGGTCGTTACCGGTGCCGGAATCGGGGATGGGCAGCGCCGGCCCGCCGTTGAAGTCTCGCCATGGCGGGGGTGGCGGCAATCTGTCGATGCCACCGTGCTGTTCCCTCGTGCCCCTGAAGATCTCCCAGTCCGACACTCATGCTCCTTCCATGGCCAAGGGCGGTTCCGGGTGCCGCGCCGGGTCGTCCCACAGCAGCGTTAATCTGTGTCCACAGTGGTCCTCTGCTCCGGAAACCTGAGCATGAGCCTGATTCCGTAACCGCCGAACTTCCCATGGCAACTTGTCCGGATCCACGGCTGCTAGCGACTCCGTCAGCTGAGCGAGGATTGCGTTGCGGTCACAGGAACTGTGATCCTCACCAGGACACACCTGCCTCCGCCAGAGAATGATCGGCACCCCCACCCCGAGCGCTGCGCGAAGCAGGTCAGCGCGCGGTGTGACCGAATAGGCAAGCGCACACAGTGCTTTCTCCGCGATCAACCAGCTTGCGAACTGCTCCTCATTCTCCCGACGCTCGCAACTGACCGGAATGGGATCAGTCCGCCCACGCTCGCGCAGCATCGCCCATCGGTTACGCGCCTCCTGCGCCGGAGTGATGGGACGCAGCCGCGCAACATCCCGTATCACCATCGGAAACTGGCGGAGCGGCCGCGGATACTGGACGCCCTCCTCCTTGAGCCGCCATTCCTCATAATCGATGTCCATCAGGTCTTGGGGCACGGCGAACTCGAGCATCCAGTTCCGATCGTGGACCTGCCGCACATGCGCGGGCAACAGCGCCTCCACCTTCCGCCGTATGTCGTCCCGGCGCACCCTGCAGGGGTCGGACTGGCGCACTGGAATTCCGTTGACAAGAGTGGAGACGTGCAGCTCCAGCCGTGCGCCCCGGGTCAGCGGCTCAAGCCTGACGATGATCGAGCATTGATGTGCACTCAGGTCCTGCGCTGCACTGCTATGAGGAAACCATCTGCTCAACCAATCAGTGATTCCGCCGGCGGTCCGGGCATCCGGCACATACGGAAGCAACGCGCGCAGAAGCATCTGAAGCCGGTCCTGCGCCCAGCCCTGCTCGCCCACGTAGCGGACCGCCGCCCACACCGACTCGAAGGTATCCGGCACCTGCCGCACATTCGGCAGAGCCTCCTTGACCAGCCCGCTCAGCTGCGGACATGCCGCTGTCCCGGCAAGGAGGCCGCGCAGGTCCTGCCGCGGCTTGTGCCCCAGCCACTCCAGTGGAAGCAGATCGTCCAGCTCTTCCCAGTGCCTGCGCAGGGAATCCAGTGGCAGTGCTTTCCCAACGCGTCCGCCGGCTCCACCGCCGAGGACTGCGTCAGTCACCATCCCTATGACCATGCCGTCGGCGTCGTAGACCGCCGCACCACTGAACCCACTGTCGATCCCGGGATCGTCCAATACCGTCAGCTGAGTCCATTCATCCCCGAGGCGGTTGCCGGGTTGGCCGCACAGGGTGATGTTGATGCCGTTCTGTTTGTGTCCTCGGGGGAAGCCCAGGGCCGTCAGACGTGCGGGCTGTGCGTCCGATGACGAGCGGGCCCAGGCTGTGGACATGGGGTCGGCCAGCCGGCAGGGCGCTATCCGAACCGCTGTGGACAGCATCAGCACGGCGACGTCACCGCGATCACCTGTAGCCGCCCAGTCCCCCCGCCACACCACCGATGCGGGCAACGCCTGCGCCCGCCCGGGAAACGTTACGAGCACACTGTCCCGGCCTTGTACGACGTGGGCGCAGGTGAGCAGGCGTTGGTCATCCACCAGAAAGCCCGCACCAAGCGTCGCCCCTTCGGGCGAGTCGATTCTGGCCCGCCAGCCGTAGTCCGTGTTCATTGCTGGCTACTGTGCCCGTTCCAGGTCAGCCGGACAATGAGATGCGCCTCGGCAGAAGTCCGCGCGATGACCGCACCCGCCTCCGCATTGAGCTTGACCCCCATCTCCAATTCGATTGTGTCAGGCGCGAATACGCCGTCCCGCAATGAACGCAGGGCAGCCGCGGCAGTGTTCCGCACCACTCCCAACGCCTGCTCAAGGTGCCCGGCAGCATCGGCGACGGCCTCACCGGGCCGACGTGACACGGATGTGAAACCCGGATCCCCGGCATCCAGTTCGACCACGACAGGGCCGTCTTCCGTTTCCCAGCGGACCAGTTCAGTCATGCGCCCCCGCCCCTTTTAGGCACCTCCTGTAGCGCCAGGGGGAGAGTAGACCACCGGACGCCGCGGCACCATCGGTACTCGCCCCCGCGCGGCCGGCCCTCAGAATCCCGCGTGGATGAACGGCGCCCAGGACACCACCGCCGGCGAGCTCTCCCGCACCGCCCGCGCACCCGCGTCCACCGCGGCCGCCACGCAGGCGCCGTCGGCGTCGGCCGGGGAGCGGCCGTCGCTGCCCAATTCGTCGTAGAGCACCCGCGAGAACTCCTCCGCCTCCTCGTCTCCGACCCGCCACAGCGACCCGACCGCGTGCCGGGCGCCCGCGGCCTGGAAGGCGGACGCGAGATGCAGTACCTCGTCCGGAAGCCGGTCGCTGCCCCGGGCCGTGTGGCAAGCCGAGAGTACGACCAGGCCGACGCCGTCGAGCCGCTGCCGCATCAATTCGGCGACGGTGAGCGGCTCGTCGTGCAGCAGCAGGTGACTGCGGGACGTGCTCTCCGGGTCGTTCACCCCGTGGCAGGCGAAGTGCGCGGCCCGGCTGCGGCCGAGAGCGTCCAGCACTGCGCGCGTCCCGGCCCGTTCTCCGTCGAGCAGCTCGGCGTCCGGGAGCCGGCCGGCGAGCCGGGCGGCCTCCTCGGCGGCGCGGTCCAGCGGCTGCTCGCCGGCAGCGGACCGCGGGCGGGGCACGGACACCACGAGCGTCCCGCGGCGCGGCTGCGCGGCGGCCGCTCCGGGGGCGGCGAGCCGGAGGGTCGGCACGTACGACGACGCCACCCGGTCCATGGCGCGCTCGCCGCGCTCGCCGGCCGCGTGCAGCGGCAGTTGGGTCAGCGCGCCGGTCGGCGACCAGCGCACCCGGGGCACGGCGCCGCCGAGGGCGTCGAGCACCGGGCCGACGGCCGCCTCCCACAACCAGGCGAGGGTGTCGTCCACGACGCCGTGCAATCGCCTGCCGTCCCTGGGACCGGGGCGGTCGCGGATGTCGGGCGGGGTGAGCGCGGCGACGGCGGCGGCGAAGTCAGCCGCCCGGCGGCCGGCCTCGGCGGCGTCCAGCTTCGGCAGCCGGATCGCGGGCACCTCGTCGTCGTCCGGGCGCAGCACCAGGGCGTCGCAGCGATAGCCGCTGACATTCAGCACGACGACCGGGGCCTGGCCGGCTCCCGGTCCCGTACGTAGGCCGGCGCGCAGGCCGGCGAGATCCGGCGGTAGCAGATAGCGCTCCAGACCGGGCACGGCACGCACCTCACGGGTCAGCTCCTCGATGCGGGCGGCCAGGGCGTGTCTGCGTTCGGCGGCTCCACCCGCCGACATCGCGGACTCGGCCTCGGCCAGCTCGGCCCGCAGCCCGGCCAGTTCGTCCGCGAGCCGCGGGGCCAGCGCCCGGACCTGGTCCAGGTCGTGGTTGCGGCGCCCGGACAGCGCCTGGCCGAGCAGCGCGGCCCGGCCCTGTTCGAGGAGGGTGAGCGCCTCGTCCGGCCGGCCGGCGGAGAGGGCGCAGGCGCACGTGTCCCGGGCCAGGTCGGCGGCCCACTCGGCGAGGCCGTACTCGCGGTCGGTCATCCGCAACGCTTCCGAGGTGACGTGCGGCATCAGACCGATCGCCTGCCGGCCGATGTCGGCGGCTCCCGCCCAGTCCTTCGCAGCGGCGGCAAGCACCAGGCCCAAACGGCCGGACATGACCCGCACATTGGTCCAGTTGCCTTCGGCCATCGACTCCCGCAGCAGGTCGGAGACCTTGGCCCCGGTGGCTTCGTCGGCGGGGCGGCCCTTGTCCCGCAGGCTGATGAGGGTGGCGAGGACGGTTCGGAGCCGGGCACGGTGGCGTTCCGCGGCCGGATTGCCGTCGAGGGCGGCCAGTGCCGCTTCGGCGGCCGGAATCGCCTCGTCGAGTACCCGCTCGTCCTCCGTGAACTTCCACCATGTCCACAGGGACATCACGAAGTTCGTGACGAAGGGAGCGTGGTCATCGCTCCTGGGCGGGGTGAGCTCCGCGGAGCGGCGCAGCAGGTGGATGGCCTCCCGCAGCCCGGTCATGCCCTCCTCAGGCCCGGCGAGCGCGGATCGCATGTGCAGCTCCGAGCCGAATTCGTTGAGCAGTCCGGCCGCTGCGGGGTGGTCCGCAGGGAGCAGAGCAAGGGCTTGGCCGGACAGCTCCACGGCCCGGTCGAGCTTCGCCGGGTCGGAGATGTGCCAGCCGAGGAGGGCGTACGGCTGCGCGGCCCGCATCAGCCGCCACCACAGCCGGTCGTCCGGGCCGGGGTGGAGACGCAGGGCCTCCTCGGCCAGGTCGACGGCTTCTTCGAGGGCGGCGCTGTCACCGCGGGTCTGGTAACGCGTGATCAGTTCTTGAACGATGCCCAGGGCGGACCGGGCGCGCATCTCCGGGGCTGCGGAGGGGTCTTCGAAGATCGCACGGCGATCGCTGCCCGTAGTGGCGGGGCCGGAGAGCATCTCGTGTATCGACACGCGGCCGTCGCGGATGACGTCGGCGTCGGGGTGCCCGGGGCCGGCCAGGGTGTCGGCCTCGTCGATGGCCGCCAGCGCCCGCCGTAAATCCTCGGCCTCGTGCTCACGCAGGTAGCGCTGGCGGTGCAGATAGGCGGTCAGGGCGAGCAGGTCGGCCCGCTCGTGGTCCGGCAGCGGCTCCGGCCCGTCGAGTCCGGTCCGCAGCAGGTCGAGGGCCCGGTCCGCCAGCTCCACGTCGGCACCGGCATCCATCGCGTGGTGGCACAGGTCGGCCACCACGCGGCATTCCACGGCGGTGGGTCCGCACTGCCGCAGCTCGTCTACGAGCGGTCCGAGCCGCGCGGCCTGTCCGGGCTCGCCATCGTCGAGGGCATGGCTCAGCAGAATCGCCCCGGCCGCCCGCAACAGCGGGGAGGCCACGGTGGCCGCCTCGGCGAGCAGCCGGCCGGATCCGGCGGCAAGCTGCGCTACGGCATCGGCGCCGCTACCGGCAGTGCGCTCCAGCTCGTCCAGCTCGCGCCAGATGGCGCCCGCCGAGGCGGACTGCTCACCGGAGTGCCGCAGCAGCTCGCGCAGCTGCCCCGCGGCCCCGGCCC
>NZ_JAAKZV010000177.1 GCF_011044975.1 Streptomyces coryli
AGGTGGCACCGCGCGGCCTCCGTAATATCCGGGTCCAAGTCCACCGTCGTCACCCGCTCCTCCCCCAGCCGATGACACAGCAGCGCCGCGTTGTACCCGGTCCCAGCCCCGATCTCCAGCACGGACTCACCACCCCCCACCTCCAGCGCATCCAGCATCATCGCCATCAGCGAAGGCTGGCTGCTGGACGTAAGCAGCTCCCCATCCCGCACCCGCGTAGCCAGCGGCGCATCCGCGTAACAACCCGCCAGCCACCGCGCCCGCCGCACCGGATGCGGATCACCACGCCACAGCCGCTCATAGCCACGCCCTGTCCCCACGTAGAAATACGGGACAAAGGAATGCCGCGGCACCTCCGCGAAAGCCGCCCGCCAGGCGGGATCCGTCAGCGCCCCCGCCTCCTCCATCGCGCGCACCAGCGCACCCCGCGCCGCGGCCCCCTCCACCGCGAACGGATCCGCACCGCCCGGCGGATCCGCACCCCCCGGCGGTACCGCCCCATCCGCGCCACCCGTCGTCATACCCACGCCTCCACTCTCCTGCGGCCACGGAATGTGCGCGACCTCTCCCGGCCCCGTAACAGCGCGGGATAAGGTCCGGAATATGACTGCTGCGATCAAGGCCGAGGGCCTGCGCAAGCGGTACGGGGATGTGCGGGCCGTCGACGGGGTGGGGCTGACGGTCGGGCGTGGTGAGTTCTTCGGGATCCTCGGGCCGAACGGCGCCGGCAAGACGACCACATTGGAGATCCTGGAGGGACTCCGCCGGCCCGACGAGGGCACCGCCGAGCTGCTCGGCCAGAGCTCCTGGCCGCGCAATCCGGATCTCCTCAAGCGCATCGGCGTGCAGCTGCAAGCCTCCGCGTTCTTCGAGAAGCTCACCGCCCGCGAGCAGATCCACACCTTCGCGTCGCTGTACGGCGTCGGCCCGGAGCGCGCCGACGCGATGCTGGAGACCGTCGGCCTGACCGAGAAGGCCGGCACCCGCGAGGACCAGCTCTCCGGTGGGCAGGCGCAGCGGCTGTCGATCGCCTGTGCGCTGGTGCACGATCCGGAGCTGGTCTTCCTGGACGAGCCGACCACCGGCCTCGACCCGCAGGCCCGGCGCAACCTCTGGGATCTGCTCCGGCAGATCAACTCCGAGGGCCGCACGGTCGTCCTCACCACGCACTACATGGACGAGGCCGAGGAGCTCTGCGACCGGGTCGCGGTCATGGACGCGGGCCGGGTGCTGCGCACCGGGCCGCCGCGGGAGCTGGTCGCGGAGCTGGGGGTGGATTCGCTGGAGGATGTGTTCCTGCAGCTGACCGGGCGGGAGTACCGCGAGTGAGCGCGTCGCGTAAGGCCTTCGGCAGCCTGGCGAAGGCGATGACGCTCGGCCTCCTCCGCGACCGGGCCGCGGTCTTCTTCATGCTCGCCTTCCCGCTGATGTTCCTGGCGCTCTTCGGCGCCCTCTTCAAGAATTCCGAGACACCCAAGGTCAATCTCGTCCAGATCGGGCAGGTCCAGGCCTTCGACAAGCTGCCGAGCGAGCTCGACGACGTACTCGACATCACCAAGTCCACCGACCGCGACCAGGCCCTCGAGGACGTACGCAACGGCGATCAGGACGCCGTCATCTGGCAGCACGGCAAAGAAATCGAGCTGCGCTTCTCGCAGGCCGACCCCGCCAAGGCCGGCTCAGTCCAGAGCATCGTCAACTCCGTCGTGCAGCAGGCCAATATCGCCGCCACCGGCAAGCCGCCCGCCTACCGGCTCGCCCCCGGCACCGTCGAGGACAAGTCGATGAAGGCGATCCAGTTCTTCACCCCGGGCCTGCTCGGCTGGGCCATCGCCATGGGCGGCGTCTTCGGCACCGCCATCACGCTCGTGAACTGGCGCAAGAAGCGCATCCTGCGCCGCCTGTGGCTGGCGCCGATCGGCCCGGGGCCGGTGATCGCGGCCCGGATCGGCGTCACGCTGGGGCTGGCGCTGGCGCAGATGGCGATCTTCCTCGCCGTGGCCACGCTGCCGTTCTACGGGCTTGAGATGACCGGCAGTTGGTGGCTGGCGGTGCCGCTGGTGGCGTGCGGGAGCCTGGCGTTCATGTCGATCGGCCTGGTCGTCGGGGCGTGGGCGAAGTCCGAGGAGGCGGCGAACGGGCTGGCCCAGATCATCGTCCTGCCGATGGCGTTCCTGTCCGGTTCCTTCTTCCCGCTCGACCAGGCGCCGGGGTGGGTGCAGGCGGTATCCGGGGTCTTCCCACTGAAGCACCTGGTCACGGCCACGGAGTCGGTGCTGAGCCGGGGCGGTGGCTGGGGCGATGCGCTGCCGGTGATGGGCGGGCTGCTGCTGTTCGCGGCGGTGCTCACGGCCGTAGCGGCGAAGATCTTCCGGTGGGACGCGGCGTGAGGGGTCCTAGGACTTCGGCCTTCCGCCGGTACCGATGAGAACATGGGACCGATGAAAGAAATCCGACGCGGCGAACTGCAGACGCAGACCTTCTACGAGCAGGTCGGCGGCGAACCCACCTTCCGCAAGCTGGTGCACCGGTTCTACGAGGGGGTCGCCGAGGACCCGGCGCTCCGGGCGATGTATCCGGAGGAGGACCTCGGTCCGGCCGAGGAGCGGCTGACGCTCTTCCTGATGCAGTACTGGGGCGGGCCCCGCACGTACAGCGACGAGCGCGGGCACCCGCGGCTGCGAATGCGGCATGCGCCGTTCCAGGTCGACCGGGCCGCGCACGACGCGTGGCTGAAGCACATGCGCACGGCCGTGGACGAGCTTGAGCTCGCGCCCGAGCACGAGCAGCAGCTCTGGGACTATCTGGTGTACGCGGCGGCCTCGATGCTCAATACGCCCGGCTGATCCCCGGGCCCTGATCCCGGCCATGATCCCCAGCCCGCTGTCCCTGACCGCGCACAAATAGCTGCAGAAACCAACCAGACTCTGTCAGGATCCAGTCCGTGGCCGGGCTGCTTCTGCATCGAATACGCGCGCATCGACTGCTGCTCGTCACCGCTCTGCTCTCGGTCCTCCTGACCACCGCGGTGCTGGCCACCCTGACCGCGTTCACCGCCACCGTCGGCGACGCGGGGCTGCGCCAGTCCCTCACCCACAGCCACGCCGCCCGCACGGCGCTCGCCATGAAGGCCGACGTCTCGGCGGCCGAGCAGCCCGAGGCCACCGCCGCCGTACGCGCCGCCGCCCGCCGCGCGTACGACGGACTGCCCACGCGGGTACGGACCTTGAGCCGCTCGGGGTCGTACGCGCTGCCCGCGGCCGTCCGTCCGGACGCCGCCCGCAAGCAGGACGAACCCGACCTCACCCACCTCGCCGCCCTCGACCGCTCCCGGGTCGAGCTGGTCGCGGGCCGCTGGCCCGGCGCCGCCGGAAAGAACACCGGCGGAAAGGACACCGCCGGAAAGAACACCGGCTCCGTCCCCGTAGCGCTGCCCGAGGTGGCCGCCGCCGCGCTGCGGCTCGAACCCGGCGACGCGCTGAAGCTCACCAGCCGGCTGTCCGGCAAGCCGCCGCTGACCGTCCGGCTCACCGGCATCTACCGGCCCGCGGACCGGGCCGACGCGTACTGGCAGATCGACGAGTTGCGCGGGCGCGGCACGCAGACGATCAGCTTCACGAGCTACGGGCCGCTGCTCACCGACCCCGGCTCCTTCCGCTCCGGCCGGGTGCCGCAGGAGTCCGCTGCCTGGATCGCCACCGGTGACTTCACCGCCGTCACCGGTGCCGACACCGGCCGGCTGAGCGCGGCGATGACGGCCGCCGTCAAGGACATCCCGAAGCTGGACGCGCTCGGCGGCCACGGCGTGACCGCCAAGTCGTCGCTGCCCGCCGTGCTGGCGGACGCCGACCGGGCGCTGCTGGTCAACCGCTCCTCGATCCTCATCGTTGCGCTGCAGCTGGTGCTGCTCGCGGGGTACGCGCTGCTGCTGGTCGCCCGGCTGCTGGCGGCCGCGCGGGAGGGCGAGACGGATCTGCTGCGAGCCCGCGGCGGCTCCCGGTGGCGGCTCACCGGGCTCGCCGCCGGGGAGGCGGCGCTGCTGGCGCTGCCGGCCGCCGTCGCGGCGCCGCTGCTCGCCGGGCCGGTGACCGGGATGCTGAGCGAGTACGGCGCGCTGGGGCGGCTCGGGCTGCGGCTGGACACCCAGATCACCGGGACCACGTGGCTGGTGGGCACGGCGGCCGCCCTCGGGTGCACCCTTGCGGTGATCACGCCGACGGTGGCCCGTACCGGCAGGGAGCAGAGCGTGGTGCGGCGGCTGCCCGCGGTGCCCGGGGTGGTCAAGGCGGGTGCGGACGTCGGGCTGCTGGTGATCGCGGCGGTCGCGTACTGGCAGCTGGACCGGCAGACCTCGGGCGGCGCCGGCGTGCTGAGCAGCGACACCTCCGGCACCTTCGGCGTCGACCCGGTGCTGGTCGCGGCGCCCGCGCTCGCGCTGTTGGCCGGGACCGTGGTGACGCTCCGGCTGCTGCCGCCGGTGGCCCGGCTCGCGGAGCGGCGGGCGGCGGCCGGGCGCGGGCTGCCGGCGGCGCTGGCCGGCTGGCAGCTGAGCCGGCGGCCGATGCGCGGGGCGGGCCCGGTGCTGCTGCTCGTCCTCGCGGTGGCGATGGGGATGCTGGCGATCGGACAGGGGGCGACCTGGGAGCGGTCACAGGCCGACCAGGCGGACTTCCGGGCGGGG
Organism: Streptomyces coryli; assembly: GCF_011044975.1. Classification (GTDB taxonomy): domain Bacteria; phylum Actinomycetota; class Actinomycetes; order Streptomycetales; family Streptomycetaceae; genus Streptomyces; species Streptomyces coryli. The sequence continues at coordinate 4,682 of NZ_JAAKZV010000177.1, forward strand.
ACCGATGTCCGGGTCTCCGGGATGCAGTTGCCCGCGGCCGGGCAGGGCGGTGCGCTGGCAGAGCTGAAGGGCGTACGGGAAGCGGCTCCCGCGGCCCGTCTGGAGATGGCGCTGTCGGACCGTAACGCCACCGTGCTCGCCCTCGACACCGCGCGGGCCGGTGACGGGCTGCGGCTGCGCGGCGACCTGGCGGACCGGCCGGAGGACGAGTTGCTGCGCGAGCTGGCCCCGGGGCGGACCCCGGTGGGCGGGGCCGAACTGCCCGGGCGCCCGGAGAAGGTGCGGCTGAAGATGCGCCTGGACGGCGACGGCGCGCGGCGCGCCGCACAGGTGCGGGCGTCCTTCGAGGATGCGACCGGGCTTGAACTCACCGTCAACCTCGGCGAGGTGGCCACCGACGGCCGCCGTCGTACGCTCACCGCCGACCTGGCCGCGGCCGTGGGCGCGCCCACGGGCCGGGCGATCCTGCCGCTGCGGCTGACCGGGCTGCGGGTCTCGATGGAGATGCCGAAGGAGTCGGAACGCCACCGGCTGACGCTGGACGAGGTCCGTACGACCGGCGGCGGCTCGGCGGGCGCGGCGGTGCGGCTGCCGGACGCGGGACAGTGGCGAGGACGGGCCGCCGTACCGCTCCCACCGCCGGATGCCCTGATGAAGAATCCGCGCGCCGGGCAACCGGGCGGCGGTGGCCGCGGCCCGCTGACGATCGGCTACGCCACCGGCGCCCATCTCGGGGGCGAGTCCTTCGGCGCGACGCCGGTCCTGGAAGCCGGCTTCGGCGTCCCCCGGACCAAGCCGCCGCTGCTCCGGGCCGCGGCCACCGACCGGTTCCTCGACGCGGCGGGGGCGAAGCCGGGTTCGGTGGTGCGGGTGCCGGTCGGCGACGGCACCGTGAAGGTGAAGATCGTCGAGACGCTGCGGGCGCTGCCCACCACCGGGCCGGGCGGCGATGCCGGCGCGGACGGTACGGACGGTGCCGACGGCGGCGCGCTGCTGATCGATTTCCGGGCGCTGAACGCCTCGCTGGCCGCCAGGGGACTGCCGGGGCAGGACCCGAACGAGTGGTGGCTGACGGCGCGGTCCGGCCAAGCCGCCGCGGTGGCGGCGGAGTTGCGGGACCGGCCCGACGTCGATCCGGACCTGGTGATCGAGCGCGGCGCGGTGGTACGGGAGTTGCGGGACGATCCGATCGGCGCCGGGCGGCAGCTGGCGCTGGCCGCGGTGGCGGTGGTGGCGGCGGTGCTGGCGGCGCTGGGGTTCGCGGTGAGCGTGGCCGGTTCGCTGGGCGAGCGCGCCGGCGAACTCGCGATCCTGCGGGCGCTCGGCGCGCCGCGGCGGCAGCTGGCCCGGATGATCGCCGCCGAGCAGGGGGCGCTGCTGGTGCTCGCGCTGGCCGCAGGAGTGGCGCTGGGCGCCGTACTGACCAGGAGCGTGGTGCCGTTGATCTCGCTGACCGCACAGGCCGCCAAGCCGGTGCCGGCGACGCTGGTGCAACTCCCGGCCGGACAGGTCGCGCTGCTGCTCGCCGGGGTGATGGCGGTGCCGCTGCTGATCGTCGCCACGCTGGCGCTGCGCCGCGGCGATCCGACCGCCGAACTGCGCGCCGGGGGTGAGTGACGGTGTGGTCCGAGATGGCCCAGTGGGTGCGCATCCGGCTGCGCACGGCGCCCGGCGCGGCGCTGGCGCTCGGGGTGCTGGTGCTGGTGACGGCGTTCCTCGCGGCGGCGCTGCCGCAGGGCATCGACGCGTACGAGACGCGCGGGCTGCGGCACCGGATCGAGGGCGCGCGGGCCGCCGACCGGACGATCTCGGCGACGCTCCGGGCGCGGAGCCACCCGGTGCCGCCAGAGGAGCTGGAGCAGACCTTCGACCCGAAGCGGATCGCGGCAGGCCAGCGGGACTTCCGCAGCCGGCTGCGGCCGCCGCTGCGGACGGACGCGGCGCAGGGCTCGTACGGGGCGCGCTCCATCCCGATGTCCGCGACGGACAGCTATCTGCCCGCCCTCGGCGGCGGCCGGCCCCGGTTCCGCCTCACCGCGCAGGCCGGGCTCGCGGACCACGGCCGGGTCGTGGCCGGGCGGCTGCCGCGGGCGCCGGAGGGGAGCCCGCCGGCCGGTGGCTGGGAACGGGTGAACCGGCTGGAGGCGGCGGTCTCCCAGGCCACCGCCAAGACGCTGAATCTGCGCGCCGGTTCTGTGCTCCATCTGCCGGTCGGCCTGCGCACGCTCCGGGTCGAGGTCACCGGCGTGATGCGCGCAGAGCGGCCCGGGGGCGGCTGGTGGTCGACCGAGCCGCTGCTGCTCAAGCCGGGCGTGCAGTACACCCGGGGCAACGCGCCGGAGCCGTTCTGGGCGGCGGCGCTGCTGCTGCCGCCCGCGACCGGTCCCGCGCTGCTGCACATGACCGGGACGGAGCCCGAGACGTACTGGCAGCTGCCGCTCGACTCCTCCGGGATGAGCGCGCGGGACGTGCCGGCGGTGCGCGAACAGCTGGCGTCGCTGGAGAACGGCCCCGGCCTGGTGCAACTGCAGTACGAGCTGGGCGAGTTCAGCACCGTCGACGCGCCGGTACGGGACGAGCTCGAGCGCTACGAGGGGCTGCGCGGCGCCATCGCCCCGGTGGTGGCGGTCGCCGGCACCGGCATCGCCGCGGTCGCGGCCGCGGTGCTGCTGCTCGCCGGCGGCCTCGCCGCGGCCCGCCGCCGGTCCGAACTGGCCCTGCTGCGCGCCCGCGGCGGCTCGCTGCCCGGCATCATGGGCCGGCTGGCGCTGGAGTGCGGGGTGGTGGCGGTGCCCGCGGCGGTGCTGGGCGGTGCGGTCGCGGTGGCGGTCACGGCTGCCACCGGCCCCGGCGGGGCGCGGCTGTGGCCGGCCGTGATGGCGGTGGGCGCGGTGGCGGTGCTGGCGACGCTGGCGCTGCCGGTACGGGCCGTGTTCGCGGACGGCGGCGCGCTGCGCAAGGCCCGCCCGGCGCCGGTTCGCGGCGAGGACAGCGGTGCCGCACGGCCCGGGCGGCGCCGGCTGGTGGCCGAGGGCACCGTGCTGGTACTCGCCGCGGGCGCCGCCGTCGCGCTGCGCCGCCGCGGCACGACGGCGTCGCCCGGGGACGTGGACCTGCTGGTCAGCGCCGCCCCGGTGCTGGTCGCGGTGATCGCGGCGCTGGTCTTCGTACGGCTGTATCCGCTGCCGCTGCGACTGCTGGCCCGGCCCGCGGCGCGGCTGCGCGGGCCGGTCGGCTTCCTGTCCCTGGCCCGCGCCGGACGGGCCGGGACCACCGCGGCGCTGCCGCTGCTCGCGCTGATCGTGGCGCTGTCCACGGCCGCCTTCGGCGGCTCGGTGACGGCGGCCGTGGACTCCGCCCGCGAGCGGGCGGCGCTGCTCGACGTCGGCGCGGACGCCCGGATCAGCAGCGCCCGGCCGCTGCCGGACGGGGCCGCGGAGCGGGTACGGGGCGTACCCGGCGTCGGCGCGGCCGTGCCGGTGTGGAGCGACCCGGGCGCCAAGGCCGGGGAGCGGCAGGCGACCCTGATCGCCGTCGAGCCACGGGCATATGCGCGGCTGGCCGAGCGGATGGGTCTTGGCGCCGCCGAGACCGGGCGCTGGGCACGGCAGGCGGCCGCGGGCCCGCACCCTGACGCACCGCTCCCGGCCCTCGTCTCCCCCGCGCTCGCCGCGAGCGCGGGCAGCGGCGGCACCCTCACCGTCACGCCGCAGCACGGACCGGTGCGGCTGCGCGCGATCGCCGCGGCCGAGGCCACCCCGGCCTGCCCGGACTGCCGTTACGCCATCGTCCCGGCCCGCGACCTGGCCGCGGCGCAGCCCCGCGCGCAGCGGCAGCCCACCTCGCTGCTGCTGGCCGCCGCCCGTACCGACGGCACCGGCATTGACGCCGCCGCCCTGCGCGCCGCGGCCGGCCGGGACACCGACACCGCCGTGCGCGCCGAGGTGCGGGACCGGCTGGCCGACGACCCGATGCAGACCGGCGCCGAACGCCTCTACCTGGCGGCGGTCGCCGCCGGCGCCGGCTACGCGCTGATCGCCATCGTCCTCGGCCTGCTGGCGGCCGCGCCGGAGCGCACCGCGCTGCTGGCCCGGCTGCGCACCCTGGGCCTCGGCCCGCGGCAGGCGCGTCGGCTGCTGGTGCTGGAGTCGCTGCCGCAGGCGCTGCTGGCCGCGGCCGGCGGGGTCCTGGCCGGCGCCGCCGCGATCCGGCTGCTGGCGCCGGGCATCGACGTGAGCTCCCTGGCGCTGGCCTTCCGCGCCGGCCGTACCGCCGACGTGCTGGGCCGGGCCCAACTCGCCCCCGACCCCCTGTCGCTCACGCTCCCGGCCGGGGCGGTGCTGCTGCTGGCGCTCGCCGCGGTGCTGGGGCAGTCGTGGTGGACAGGGCGCAGCCGCGAGGCGAACGAACTCAGGGCAGGAGATCCCGCATGAACGCCCAGAACGCGCGGAACGCGCAGAACGCGCAGCCGAACGCCGCTCGAGCCGCCGAGGCCGCGGAGGCCGCGGAGGCCGCCGAGGCCGCGGAGGCCGCCGAGGCCGCGCCCGACGGCGCCTCCCCCTCCTCCCTCGCCGACCTCGAGTCGCGTGCCGCGGCGCACCGCGCCCGGCCCGCGTACGGGCACGACGCACTGATCGCCTGCGACCGTCTGGTACGGATCTTCTCCGCCGACGGAGTCGAGGTGCAGGCGCTGCAGGGGCTCGATCTGCTCGTCGGGGAAGGCGAGTTGATGGCGGTGGTGGGCGCCTCCGGCAGCGGCAAGTCGACGCTGCTGAACATCCTCGCCGGGCTCGACGTCCCGTCCGCGGGCGCGGCGAAGGTGGCGGGCTGCGACCTGCTCGCCATGGACGGCAAGGAGCGGCTGCGCTACCGCCGCGAGGTCGTCGGCTTCGTCTGGCAGCAGACCGCCCGCAACCTCCTCCCGTACCTCACCGCCGCCCAGAACGTGGCCCTCCCCATGCAGCTGCGCGGCCGCGGGGCCCGTAAGGAACGCGCCGCTCGGGCGGGGGAGTTGCTCGGCATGCTCGGCCTCGGCGACGCCCGCGACCGCCGCCCAGGCCAGCTTTCCGGCGGCCAGCAGCAGCGGGTTGCGATCGCGGTCGCGCTGGCCAACGACCCGTCGGTCCTCCTCGCCGACGAACCGACCGGCGAGCTGGACTCGGCGACGGCGGAGCAGATCTTCGCGGCGTTCCGTACGGCGAACCAGGAGCTCGGCACGACGATGGTGATCGTCACCCACGACCAGACGGTGGCGAACGAGGTCCGCCGCACCGTCGCCATCCGCGACGGCCGCACCGCCTCGGAGGTCCTGCGCCGCACGGAGGTGGACGCCTCGGGCCAGGAGTCGCTGGTGGCCCGCGAATACGCGATGGTCGACCGGGCGGGCCGGCTGCAACTGCCGCAGAACTACGTGGAGGCGCTGGGCATCCGGCACCGGGTGATGCTGGAGCTGGAGCAGGACCACATCGGGGTGTGGCCGGACGACAACGGCACCGCCGACACCGACGCCGAGTAGAAGCTCAGGACCGGGACGACGCGGAGGTGGCACTGCCTCCGGCACCGGAACGATTGGCGCGGATCTCATCGTGGTGCTCGGCCGCCCAGCCGATCAGCTGCCTGACGATCCCGTACAGACCGCCACCGAGAGGCGCGAGCGCGTACTCGACGCGCGGCGGCACCTCGGCGTAGGCGGTACGGCTGATCAGCCCGTCCTCGGTGAGCTGGCGGAGGGTGTGGGTCAGCATGCGCTGGGAGATGCCCGGGACCTGGCGCTGCAGGTCGGTGTAGCGCATCGGACCGCTCTCCAGGACGGCGATGATCAACACGCTCCACTTGTCGCCCACCCGGTCGAGCACCTGGCGGATGAAGTCCATGTGCTCGGCGGGAATGCTCGCGCACGGCCCGACCGCCGCCGCCATCCCGATATCCGCGCTGTCCTGCATGGCGCCCGTTCCTCTCCGTCGCGCACACCGATGTGCGTTTTGTACCGCCTTCCATACTGGCCCATCATGGCGTTACGCACAAACAGTAGGAATTAAAGGTCAGCGAACTTTGGAAAGGCTCCACCATGTCGTACCTGCTGCACATCGACTCCTCCTCGCTCGACGAGGCATCCGTCTCCCGTCAGGTCGCCCAGTCCTTCCGTGAGGTCTGGCAGGGCGAGGTCGTCCACCGCGATCTGGCCGCCGTTCCCGTGCCGCACCTCAGCGCCGCGGGCATCACCGCCCGCGTCACCGACCGGGCCCTGCACACGCCGGAGCAGGCGTCGGCAGCCGCGCTTCAGGACGAGCTCATCGAGGAGTTCCTCGGCGCCGGCGCCTACCTGTTCACCGTGCCGATGTACAACCTCACGATGCCCTCGGTGTTCAAGGCGTGGCTGGACCAGATCATCGTCTTCGACCGGACCGTGAACCGTGACGGCCCCTCGCCCGCCGCCGGCCGCCCGGCCGTGCTGATCTCCCCCCGCGGTGGCGCCTACGGCCCCGGCGCGCCCAGGGAGGGTCTGGACTACGTGGTGCCCCCGCTGGAGACCGTCCTCGGCCGGGACGAGCTGCTCGGCCTGGATGTCACCACGGTGATACCGGAGTTGACCGCGGCCCCGCACACCCCGGCTCTCGCCTCGCTGCTGCCCAAGCACGAGGCGTCCATGGCCAACGCCCACGACCAGGCCCGCCGCCTGGCCACCGCCATCGGCACCCCGCTCGCCGCCTGAGCTGTCCCACTCGGGACAGGTCCGGCAGCCGCGCCCGCCCCTCAGCGCGGGGTGACGCCGAGGCCCGGCAGGCCGCCCGTGCGGCGGAGCGCGATCGAGCCGTACGGGGTGCGCAGGCGGAGCCAGTTGCCCGCCGCGACGAGGTGGGCGGGGCCGCGCAGCAGGCCGAAGACCTGCGCCGCGTGGGCGGCGCGCAGGGGGAGTTCCGTACCGCCGAGGCGACGGCCCCAGATGTCCGCGCCGATCCGGTCCAGTTCGGAGCGGGTGCGCTTGTCCTCCGGGAGCGCCTCGACCTTGGCCTTGAACTCCTTCACCCCGGCGGCGACCGCACCGCGCAAGGCGTCGGGCTCCGGCAGGCCGGTCAGCGGCTGCCAGCCGGTGCGGGGCGGAAGGAGGCCGGCCCACGGCGGGCCGGTGACGGCGGCGGGGACGGGCACGTCCAGGCCGCCGTCCTCGGCGGGGGTGGCGCCGTCGATCGCGTCGGCGAGCTCACCCGCGGAGACGGTGACGTCGAGGGGGCCCACCCCCTCGGCGGCGGCCGAGGCCGTACGCACCACGACCACATCCAGCGCCGGCGCCTTGCCGAAGATCGCCAGCGCGCCGCCCGCGCCCTGCAGGCGCACCGCGGCGGCCCGGTCGTAGCGCAGCAGCCGGCCGAGGAAGGCGGCGACCCCCGCCGCCTCCCGCGCGTCCGCGAACCGCAGCCGCGTCGTCATGCCGCCGCCGGCTCGAGGTACTTCTCGAGAAACGCCCGCTCCTCGTCCGTGATCCGCCGCGGCCGTCCGGCCTCGAAGTCGAACGGCGCGATCACGGTCGAGGCGCGGACGTACACGTCGTCACCGTCCCGCACCTCGTACGCGAGGGTGGCGGAGGCGGCGCGGATCTGCGTCACCCACAGCTCTATCTCGATCGGCTCGTGCCGGTGGATGAGCTGCTTCTTGTAGTCGATCTCGTGCCGCACGACCACCGTGCCGCCCTTGAAGGACCCGCGCCCTTCACCCGGCGCCAGGCGGAACATGAAGTCGATGCGGGCCTCCTCCAGATAGCGGAGGAAGACCACATTGTTGACATGCCCGTAGGCATCCATGTCCGCCCAGCGCAGCGGGCAGCGGTAGACGTGCCTGGTCACAGCTCGCTCAGCCCCGCGTCAGCTTCTTGTACGTGGCGCGGTGCGGGCGGGCGGCGTCCGGGCCGAGACGCTCGATCTTGTTCTTCTCGTACGACTCGAAGTTGCCCTCGAACCAGAACCACTTGGAGTCGCCCTCGTAGGCGAGGATGTGCGTCGCCACGCGGTCGAGGAACCAGCGGTCGTGGGAGACGACCACGGCCGCGCCCGGGAAGTCGAGCAGCGCGTTCTCGAGGCTCGACAGGGTCTCGACGTCGAGGTCGTTGGTCGGCTCGTCGAGGAGGAGCAGGTTGCCGCCCTGCTTGAGGGTGAGCGCGAGGTTGAGGCGGTTGCGCTCACCGCCGGAGAGGACGCCCGCGGGCTTCTGCTGGTCCGGGCCCTTGAAGCCGAACGCGGAGACGTACGCCCGGGACGGCATCTCGACCTGGCCGACGTTGATGTAGTCGAGCTCGTCGGAGACGACCGCCCAGAGGGTCTTCTTCGGGTCGATGTTGCCGCGGGACTGGTCGACGTAGGAGATCTTGACGGTCTCGCCGACCTTGATCTCGCCGGAGTCCGGCTTCTCGAAGCCCTGGATCATCTTGAAGAGGGTGGTCTTGCCGGCGCCGTTCGGGCCGATGACGCCGACGATGCCGTTACGCGGGAGCGTGAAGGACAGGTCGTCGATGAGCAGCTTGTCGCCGAAGCCCTTGGAGAGGTTGTTGACCTCGACGACGACGTTGCCCAGGCGCGGGCCCGGCGGGATCTGGATCTCCTCGAAGTCCAGCTTCCGCATCTTCTCGGCCTCGGCGGCCATCTCCTCGTAGCGGGCGAGGCGGGCCTTGGACTTGGCCTGGCGCCCCTTGGCGTTGGAGCGCACCCACTCGAGCTCTTCCTTCAGGCGCTTGGCCCGCTTGGCGTCCTTCTGGCCCTCGACCTTCAGACGGGACTGCTTGGTCTCGAGGTACGTGGAGTAGTTGCCCTCGTAGCCGATGGCGCGGCCGCGGTCGAGCTCCATGATCCAGCCGGCGACGTTGTCGAGGAAGTACCGGTCGTGGGTGATGGCCACGACGGTGCCCTCGTACTGGGCCAGGTGCTGCTCAAGCCACTGCACGGACTCGGCGTCGAGGTGGTTGGTGGGCTCGTCGAGGAGCAGCAGGTCCGGGGCCTCGAGCAGCAGCTTGCAGAGCGCGACGCGGCGCTTCTCGCCACCGGAGAGGTTGGTGACGGGCCAGTCGCCGGGCGGGCAGCCGAGGGCGTCCATGGCCTGCTCGAGCTGGGAGTCGATGTCCCAGGCGTTCTTGTGGTCGAGCTTCTCCTGGAGCTTGCCCATCTCCTCGAGCAGCTCGTCGGAGTAGTCGGTCGCCATCTGCTCGGCGATCTCGTTGAACCGGCGGAGCTGCTCGATGGTCTCGGCCGCACCCTCCTGGACGTTCTCCAGGACGGTCTTGTCCTCGTTGAGCGGGGGCTCCTGCAGGAGGATGCCGACGCTGTAGCCCGGCGAGAGGAAGGCGTCGCCGTTGGAGGGCTGCTCGAGCCCGGCCATGATCTTGAGCACCGTCGACTTACCGGCGCCGTTCGGCCCCACGACACCGATCTTCGCGCCGGGCAGGAAGGCGAGGGTGACGTCGTCAAGGATCACCTTGTCGCCGTGCGCCTTGCGCGCCTTGCGCATGGTGTAGATGTACTCAGCCAAGAGAAACCGTCCGGCAATCGATGGGTGGGCAGATGCACCCATCTTGCCGCACGCGGTCGCCCAGGCGAAAACCGGTTCCGTACGCCGGGGAGCGGGGCGGGCAGCGCCTCAGCCCCGCGCCCCGGTGATCAGCCCTCGTCGCCGCCCGCGCCGCCGCGCCTGCGGAGCAGCAGGACGATCGCGCCGCCCACGACCACCAGGCCGATCGCGACGCCGGCGATGACCGGCGTCGCATTGCTGCTGCCGGTCTCGGCGAGGTCGCCGGACTCCGCGCCGACCGGGGCGCCGCCCGTCGTCGCCGGGCCGGTCTGCGTGGTGATCCCGCCGTCCGGCGGCTCCGCGGTCGCGCAGTCGAGCACGCCGGAGAAGGTGCGCTCGAAGCCGCCGGTCCCGGTGACCGCGATCCGGTACGCCTGGTCCTCGCCCACCGGCACGGTGACCGTCTCGGCGGCGCCGGGCGCGACGGTGTGGCGCTTGCCCGCGACGCGGAAGGTGAAGTCCGCGTCGCCCCGGTTCACCGCGGTAACGTCCACCCCGCCCTCCGCGCAGTTCTTCCGCGCCGTCACGGCCGCGGCCGGTCCGCCGGCCGACCAGGTGGCGGTGGCCGTGGCGCTGACGGTCGCCGTGGACGACCCGGCCAGGATCTGCGTCTGGCTCCTGGCCCCGGCGCCGACGCCGGTGAAGACCCGGCCGACCGGCACCTTCGTCGACGCCTGCGCGGTGAGCGCGCTCGCCCCGTCCTCCGTGCCCTCCGGCACGTCGAACCACAGCTTCGTACCGTCGGCCGCGCTCGTGACCTGCCGGCCGTCCGCGTCGACGACCCGGACGCCCGAGGCCGCGCCGGCCGGGGCGGGCGCGAGGTTCACCCCGCCCGCGTTGGTGCGCACGGTGACCGGGCCGACCCGCTCACCGGTCCGGCCGGCGACGGTGGCCGGGCTGAGGCTCAGCGAGGCCTTCGGCTCGCCGCCGGCGTTGCGGGCGCGGGCGGTGAGGTAGTCGGCGAGCTTCTCCGCCGCGCGGTCCTTGGCCCGGGCGGTGGCCTTGTCCGACAGCCGCCAGATGGCCACCTGGGTGCCGGCCGCGGCCGTCCGCTCGCTGAGCTTGCCCGCGCCCGCCTTCGCGGCCAGCGCGTCGAGGTCGTTCACCTGGGGATAGGAGTGCTCCAGGATCCAGCGGATCTTTCCGGCCCGCGGATTGTTCTGCAGGGAGGAGGAACTCCAGGGCACCTCCTGGTACTTGGTCTGCGGCTGCGCGGGCGTCCCGAAGTCCACGCAGTACGTCTGGATCGAGCCGCCATGGTCGACCGCCATCTCGAAGAGCCCGGCGCCGACCTCCTTGGTGGTGCCGTCGGCGGCGCGCACTACCGCCTTGTCGTACGTCCGCAGCTCGCCGAGCGTGGCGGTGGCGCCACCCTGCGGGGCGGGGGGCGGGGCGTCCTGCGCCGCGGCGGGCCCTGCCGCGGATATCGCGCCGGTCACCAGTAGGCCGGCGCCGAGCGCTGCGGCGACCGCCCTCTGTACTGAGATCATCGAGCGTGTATCCCCTCTGGCGCCGGCGGCCGCGCGCTCGGTGTGCGCGCGGAGGGAGGCCGGCCGACGCTGACCGTGCTCACACGGGCCCCCGTAAAGATCCCCGGCATCCTAGGAAGATCCGCGTCGCACTGGTCCCTTATGCACCTCCTTTCATAGCGATCCGAACGGAATCGTTATCGCGGCGGCGACGGAAAGCGGGTGAATGCCGCAATTGCGCGGTGCGGGGCTGCGCCCGCTGCCTGCCGCTGCCGCCTGCTTGGTTGGTGACGTGCTCGCGGAGGGCCCGGAGGGCCTCCGGCGGTCGCGCGACCTCAAGCCGCCGCGCCCACGGGCGTCTTCGCTTCGGCGACGGTGGCGTCCTCGGCGGCGCCGGAGGCCGGCCCTCCATCGGAGGCCCCCACGTCCGCGTCCGTCTTCGTGCCCGAAGGCGCTTCCCCCGGAGCCGCTTCCGCCGAAGGCGCTTCGGCCGGAGCCGCTTCGGCCGACACCGCGTCCGCCGACATCGCCCCCACCGATACCGCGTCCATCCCCGCCGCCTCCGGCCCGGTCGGCTCCGGCCGGGCTCGCGTCACCCGGTGGAAAGCTGTCGTGCCGAAGCTGAGGTCGTGGCCGACGGCGAGGGCGTCGAGGCGGGCTTCCGTGTGTCGCTTGCCCTCGTACTCCCACTCGCGCAGGCGCAACTTGCCCTGCACCACCACCGGTTCGCCTACGGCGACCGAAGCTGTCACGTTCGCGGCGAGCTGGCGCCAGGTCCAGACGGTGTACCAGTTGGTGTGGCCGTCGCCCCAGCCGCCCTTCTCCTGGTCGTACCGCCGCTCGGTGGCGGCGATGCGGAAGCGGGCGGCGGGCACGCCCGATTGGGTCGTACGGAATTCGACGGGTGTGGCCACGCGGCCGGTCACCGTCACGATGGTCTCGTTCATGAGGGTCCTCCCCCGGTTGGTGCTTACGCTGCGCGTTCATGTTCGCGAGCGCGGGCACCGCCGCACGACCCCCTGTGGATTACCGGGTGGTTGTGGACAACGCCGTAACCCTCACAACTGCTCCGCCCCACCCGCCGCCACCACGTACTGCTCCCGCACCTCGCGATACCGCAGCAGCTCCGCCGCGATCGGCTCCAGCACCCGCGCCCGGCCGCACTTCGCCGCCGCCCCGCGCAGCCGCCGCTCGGCCTCCTGCCCGTAGCGTCGCGCCGGCGCCCGCGCCGCCAGCCGGCAGCTCACCGACAGCAGCGGCCCGCCGCCCGCGCACACCAGGGCGAAGCCCGCCAGGATCGGCCACTCCAGATGTGCCGCCCCGACCAGCGACGCGACCATCCACAGCGCACACAGCATCTGCAGCATGAAGAGCGCGTTCTGCGTCGCGCCGACCACCGACCACCAGCGCGGCCGCGGCATCCCGCCACCGCCGGCGGCCTCCCCCGAATAAGCGCCCTTCTTGTCAGCGCCCTTCTTGTCAGCGCCCTTCGCGTCAGACCGTTTCGCCGCGTCCCGGCCGCCGGGCGCACCGCCCCCACCCTGCACCGCGCCCGCCTCCCCGAC
>NZ_JAAKZV010000178.1 GCF_011044975.1 Streptomyces coryli
GCCCGCTCCCCGGCCGAGCCCGCCCACGACGCCATCAGCGCCCCGGCGGCACCCGCCCCCGCGCCCCACGCGACGCCCAGCAGCAGCGCCCAGACGAGGCTCCCCTCCAGCTCGAGACCCGCCCCGAGCGCGTCCACCCCGAACACCGACAGGCTCGCGTCCGCCTTCACCCCGGTCAGCAAGGCCAGCAGCGGCAGCGTCAGCCCGGTTACGACCCCGAGCCGCACCGCGCACCGACCGGCGAACCCCATCAGCCGCCCCTCGTCCCGTACCGGCGTCCGCACCGCCGTCAGCACCCCCGCGGACAGCATCATCAGCGCCGTGGCGATCGCCAGCAGCCACACCCGGTTGTCCAGCTCGGCCAGCCGGCCCACGGTGATCGGCTTGTCGTCGTCCGTCAGCAGCCGGTCCATCGGATCGGGCAGCATCTGCTTCAGCTGCCCCGTCACCGACCCGTGCCAGGGCACGAACAACCCCAGCGGCAGCGCCAGCCACACCCCGTTCGGAGCCCCGAGCAGCGCCGCCCCCGCGATCTGCCCGTGCGCCTCCTCCGTCACCGCCGAGTACGCCGCCGCCGCGAGCCCCGCGCAGACCGCGAGCACCACGACGAACCGCATCGCCGACGCCGCGGGCCGCACCACCCGGTGCACCGCCTCCCAGCCCTGCGGCAGCGGGGACAGCCGGGATGCCGCGAGCGAAATGACCAGCACGGCAACTACCCACACAAATCCCCCCAGCAGCGAGCGCCCCAGGAGCACCTCGAAGCCCACCTGCGCCTTGGCCCCGGCCAGGTCGCCGATGGCGTCCGGCAACCCGCCGCCGATGTCGCCGATGCCATCGGGGAGTTTGTCCTCGATCGCGTCGCCGATGCCGCCGCTCCCGCCGGGGAGCTTGTCCATCGGCAGGTCCTTGCCGTCGATCGTGACCGCGCCGCTGCCCGCCCAGGCGAGCCCGCCGACCATCGCCACGAACAGCGCCACCACCGAGCCCGCCCGCGCGGCGAGTTCGCCCCGCGAGATGAACGGCCCCGCCCCCCGCAGCGACCGTACGAAAAACCAGCCCAGAATCAGCGCCCCGCCGAAGCTCACGCCCAGCGGCGCCAGATCGATGCTCGCGTTCGCCACCGACTCGTCGACGCCGAAGGCTTCCATATCGCCGTCGGGGCGGATCGCGCCGCCGGTGGCGAGCACCATCGTCGCCGCCGTCATCGGGCCCAACTCGCCCAGCGCGTCCGCGCCCAGTAAGTGCAGTCCTGCGGCGGTGAGTCCCGCCATGACCAGAAACGCCCAGCTCACCGAGGCCAGCGCGGACGCCAGCACCGAGCCCCAAGGGATCCTGGTACGGGCGTCGTCCGCCCGCTGTGCAGTGGTCTGGCCCATCAGCCGCCCCCGATCCGCCTTCCGCCCCCACGGATGCCTACCACTCTCCGGAGTCGGGCAAGCACCGTCAACGGCCGTCGCACGCCTGTTACCGGGGGCGCCTTCCGGCCGTGACGGACTTCCTGAAATAGTTCCTCCCGATGTTCGCCATCCCTAGAATCCCTACGGGCCTGCTCATGGCAGGTTCTGGCAGGGGGCAACTCGGGGGACAACTTTGTGGGGCATGGAGTGCCGGAACTCGTACTGGAACTGAACGGACAGACCTGGACATTGGACCCGTCGCGGTCCTACACCCTTGGCCGTGACCCGCAAGGGGACGTGGTCATCGACGATGCCCGGGTCTCCTGGCGGCATGCGGTGATGCGCTGGGCCGGGCGCAGCTGGGTGCTGGAGGACCAAGGCAGCACCAACGGCACGTTTGTGCAGGGGCAGCGGATCCACCAGACCGAGATCGGCCCCGGCTCCAGCGTGCATCTCGGCAATGCCACCGACGGTCCGCGGATGCAGCTGTCCGCCGCGGCCGCGGCCGGCGCCGACATGTACAGCGCGCAGACCGCGTATGCGGAGCCGCCGCGTGCGGCCGCCGCGCCGCCGCAGCAGCAGGCGCCGCAGCAGGCACCGCCGCAGCAGCACCCGGCCGCGGCCGGCTGGGGCGCGCCACCGCAGCAGCCGGCCCAGCAGCCGCCGATGCAGCAGCCGCCGATGCAGCAGCCGCCGGTCCAGCGGCAGCAGCCGTACGTACCGCAGCAGCCGGCCGCGCACCAGCAGCCGGCCGCCATGGGCGGCGGCATGGGAGGGGGCGCTCCGGTCTACGGCGACCGCAGCCCGACCACCTTCCACCAGCTGAACCTCAGCAACGTCACCCGAATCGGCCGTGCGCTGGAGTGCGAGCTGCGCGTCGACGACCTGCAGGTCTCCCGGCACCACGCGGAGTTCCGCGCCACCCCGGACGGCCGCTTCGAGATCGCCGACCTGGGCAGCCACAACGGCACGTACGTCAACGGCGAGCAGCTGCCGCGCTCGGGTCGCCGGCTCATCGGCCCCGACGACATCATCGGCATCGGCCACTCCACCTTCCGGCTCGCGGGCAACCGGCTCGAGGAGTTCGTCGACACCGGTGAGATCTCCTTCTCCTCCCGTCACCTGACCGTCAAGGTCGGTGACAACAAGGAGAAGACGATCCTCAACAACGTCTCCTTCGGCGTCCCGGAGAAGAGCCTCGTCGCGGTCATCGGCCCGTCCGGCTCCGGCAAGTCGACGCTGCTGAAGGCGCTGACCGGTTACCGCCCGGCGGACGAGGGCGACGTCCTCTACGACAACCGGAACCTCTACAAGCAGTACGCCGAGCTCCGCCAGCGCATCGGCCTGGTGCCGCAGGACGACATCCTGCACACCCAGCTGAAGGTCTCCACCGCGCTCGGCTACGCGGCAAAGCTCCGCTTCCCCGGCGACACCGCGGCGGCCGAGCGCCAGGCCCGCGTCGACGAGGTGCTGCGCGAGCTGAAGCTCGACATCCACAAGGACAAGCAGATCAGCTCCCTCTCCGGCGGCCAGCGCAAGCGCGTCTCGGTCGCCCTGGAGCTGCTCACCAAGCCGTCGCTGATCTTCCTCGACGAGCCCACCTCGGGCCTCGACCCGGGCATGGACCGCGACGTCATGCAGCTGCTCCGCGGCCTCGCCGACGACGGCCGTACGGTCCTGGTGGTCACCCACTCGGTGGCCGAACTGGCGCTGTGCGACCGGCTGCTGGTGATGGCGCCGGGCGGTTCGGTGGCGTACTTCGGCCCGCCCGAGGAGGCCCTGAACTTCTTCGGCTACGAGTCCTGGGCGGACGTCTTCCAGGCCTTCGAGGGCTACCGCGACTACGACTGGTCCGGCCGCTGGCACGGCTCGCAGCACTACCAGATGTACGCGGCCGACATCGACGCCGTCGCCCCGCAGTCCGCGCCGGTGCAGCCGATGCAGCAGATGCGCAAGCCGGCGAAACCGCAGGGCTGGTGGCCACAGCTGGGCACGCTCATCAAGCGCTACTGCTCGGTGATCCTCTCCGACCGCACCTTCGTGGTGCTGATGCTGGCGCTGCCGATCGTCCTCGGCGTCGTATCGATGGTGATCCCGGCGGATTCGGGGCTCGGATACGGGCCGGAGAAGGGCCGGCCGCCACTGCACAACACCGACGCCGGAACCATCATGCTCATCCTGGCGGTGGGCGCCTGCTTCTCCGGCGCCGCGAACTCCGTCCGTGAGCTGATCAAGGAACGGGTCATCTACGAGCGGGAACGCGCGACCGGCCTGTCCCGCTCGGCGTATCTGATGTCCAAGGTCGTCGTCCTCGGCTTCATCACGATCCTCCAGGGCATCGTCATCAGCGCCATCGGCGTCCTGACCCGCGACAAGCTGCCGGACGAGGGGCTGATCTTCTCCAGTAACCCGGAGATCGAGCTGGCCATGGGCGTCACCGCGCTGGGCCTCACCTCGATGATGTTCGGCCTGATCATCTCCTCGCTGGTGAAGACCTCCGAGATGACCATGCCGCTGCTGGTGATGTTCGCGATCGTCCAGGTCGTCTTCACCGGCGTGCTCTTCCAGATCGCCGGCACGGTCGGTGCGGAGCAGCTGGCCTGGCTGATGCCGTCCCGCTGGGCGGTCGCGGCCATGGGCACCACGGCGGACCTGAACGTGCTGATGCCCTTCGACGGCGGCAAGGCCGACCCGCTGTGGGCGCACGAGGCGTCGAAGTTCATCCTCGACATCGGTGTGCTGATGGTCATGGCGGTCATCTGCGGCTTCATCGTGGCCCGCCTGCTCCGCCGGCACGAGCCGGAGGTCATGCGCTAGCGGGTCCCGGCATACGGCGAGGGCCGCACCCCCGCAGGGGTGCGGCCCTCGCCGTATGGATGCGCGGCCTCGGCGGCAGCGCCTCAGTACCAGCGGTTCTTCTGCCAGTGGTCCCAGGCGCCGCACGGGGAGCCGTAGCGCTCCTTCATGTAGTCCAGGCCCCACTTGAGCTGGGTCTCCGGGTTCGTGCGCCAGTCCGCGCCCTCGGATGCCATCTTGTTGCCCGGAAGCGCCTGCACCAGGCCGTACGCGCCGCTGGAGGCGTTCTGAGCGGTGTGGTCCCAGTGGCTCTCGTGCTCGACGATCTTCGAGAAGCAGGCGAACTGCTTGTCGTCCTTCACCATCGTCTTCGCCAGCTTCTTCGCCTTCGCGGCCGGAGCGGCGGCCGGCGTCGCGGCGTGCGCGGCGGGAACGGCGGTGGCGCCGAGAACGGCCACGGCGGCGAGCGCCAGGACCGGGGCCTTGCGGCCCATACGTATTCGGGGCTTGCGGGAGTCCTGCATGAGCGGAGTTACCTCGTTCGTGTCGGGGACAACCCCATTGGTAGCGAGACGCCCGATATGCCGTCAACGTCCCCACATACGGCCCCGCCTAGTAGGCCCGCCGCGGGTCGGGACCAGGCCTTAGCGGCCCGATTCCCGCCCGCGCACACCCCTCGCGGCAACTACCCGCCCTAGTAGCCGGACCAAAGTCCTGTGGCCGCCCTCACACCTCGGGACCCCCTAGGGGCGCCGGCTACGCCGGAAGGATGAGGTGCGTGTCCCCGAATTCGTGCCACAGATAGCGCCGCGCCAGCGCCTCGTCGTAACTCCGGCACAGCAGCTCCCGCCCCGCTGCGTATTTGAGAAGCACCGCCTCCAGCATCAGCAGGTGCGAGGCCTCCGGCTCGTGCAGCCCGGTGAGCAGGCCGTCCACGACCCGTACGCCGCGCTCCGGCGTGATCACCAGGTCGGTCCACCCGGAGCTCGCCCGCACGGTGCCGCGCGGGCTCGCCGCCGACTCCAGCGCCCGTACGGCCGTGGTGCCGACGGCGACGACCGCGCCGCCGCCCGCCTTGGCGGCGTTCACCAGCCGCGCGGTCGGCCCCGGCACGGCGAAGCGCTCCGGGTACGGCGGCTCGTGCGCCTCGGCCGAGGACACCCCGGTGTGCAGCACGATGGGCGCGAACTGCACACCCCGGCTGACCAGCCGCGCCACGATCTCGGGCGTGAAGGGCCGGGCCGCGCTCGGCATCTCGGCGGAGCCGGGCCCGTACGGATCGGGGCCCGCCGCGAAGGCCGTCTGATACGCGGAGAGCGGCTGATCGCGATCGGTATAGGAGTACCGGATCGGCCGCCCGTGCCGATGCAGATGCCGGACCACGTCCGCGCTCCCGACCCGCGCCCACCACAGCCGCCCGGAGCCCGGCTCCAGCGGCTGATCCAGCCACAGCGACACCCCGCCCCGCACCCGCACCTCGGCCCCGGCAGGCCCACCGGCCCGCGGCCGGGTCGTCCCTTCCCCATCGGGCGTACGGACCTCGACCGCCCACCGCCCGTCGTCCCCGAGCGTGGAGAAGTGCACGACGACGTGCTCATCCCCGACCCGCCCGTCGATGGCGGCGGGCAGCGTCGCGGACGTATTCACGACCAGCACATCCCCGGCCTTGAGCACCCCGGGCAGCTCCGCGAAGCCGTGATGCGTGACGGCCCCGGACGCCCCCCGGCTCACCATGAGCCGTACGTCGTCCCGCCCACGCCCGCGCTCCTCGGCAGGAACCCGGGCGTGCAGTCCTTCAGGGACGTGCACGCTCCCTGCGAGAGACGTGATCATTCCGATCCCGCCCCCCGCTCGGCCAGCGCCGACGCCGTGTACCGACCGCTCGGCACGTCCTCGTCCACGAGCGTGGCGATCGCCGCCGCCACCTCCGCCGGCTCCAGCCGCTCCCCGAAGTCCGGATCATCCGGCACCGCGGCGGCGTAGAGCTCCGTCCGCATGTCACCCGGATCCACCGCCCACACCCGCAGCCCCGGCTCCTCCGCCGCCAGCACCGCCGACAGATGATCCAGCGCCGCCTTCGCGGCCCCGTACCCGCCCCACGTCTCATACGCCTCGACGGCGGCGTCGGAGCTGACATTCAGCACCGCCCCACCCCGCCCGGCGGCCCGCAGCTGCGGCAGCAGCTCCCGTACCAGCGCATGCGGCGCGACCACATTCGTCTCCAGCGCCGCCCGCAGCCCCTCCGACGGCAGCTCGCCCAGCGGCACCAGCGGCTCGGCGCCGAGCGCGCTCGCGTTGTTCACCAGCAGCGCCGCGCCGCCGAACCCATCGGCCGCGGCCACCAGCGCGCCCCGGTGCCAGCCATCCGTTACGTCCCCGGGCACCGCCTCGATCCGCCCGGCCCCGGCCGCCCGCAGCTCGTCCGCGACGAGCTCCAGCGGCTCGGGGGAGCGGGCGTCGAGCACGAGGTCCCAGCCCCGCGCCGCCAGCTCCGCGGCGAGCGCGCGGCCGAGTCCCTTCGAGGCACCGGTGATGATCGCAACTGGCATCTGTCCCACTCCCCTTCACGGACTTCCACGTTCTGCCGTCACCGTAGGAACACGGCCCCGTCCGTGACCTCGGCCGCGGGACCGTAAGAACGGGGGGACTTCGGCCTAGGACCCCCGCCCTAGGCGGCCCCCGACCAGCGCTCGATCCACCCCGCCTGCACCGCAGGTACCGTGGCTGACATGCCCACCCGACGAGCCGGCCTGGACGCCGTGAGCGGCGCTCTCCTGGCGATGAGCCGCCACCTGCAGGTGCGCGACGTGCTGCAGACGATCACCGCCTCCGCACGCGAGCTGCTGGACGCGAAGTACGCCGCCCTCGGCGTGCCGGACGACCACGGCGGCTTCGCGCAGTTCGTGGTGGACGGCGTCAGCGACGAGGAGTGGAAGCGGATCGGCCCGCTGCCGCGCCAGCACGGCATCCTCGCCGCGATGCTGCGCGACGCGACGCCACAGCGGCTCGGGGACGTCCGCGCCGACCCCCGCTTCGGCGGCTGGCCCAAGGCGCATCCGACGCTCAAGGACTTCCTCGGCGTCCCCATCGTCGACGGCGAAGAGATCCTCGGCGCCCTCTTCCTGGCCAACAAGAATTGCCCGGAAGGCGAGCGCCCCGAGGGCAAGTGCGCCTTCACGGCCGA
This sequence comes from Streptomyces coryli, assembly GCF_011044975.1. Taxonomy (GTDB): domain Bacteria; phylum Actinomycetota; class Actinomycetes; order Streptomycetales; family Streptomycetaceae; genus Streptomyces; species Streptomyces coryli. The sequence continues at coordinate 7,381 of NZ_JAAKZV010000178.1, forward strand.
GGACGAGGCGCTGCTGAAGACCCTCGCCGCGCATGCCGCGATCGCGCTCACCAACGCCCGCCTCTACGAGCGCAGCCGCGAGCTGACCATCGCCGAGGAGCGCACCCGGCTCGCGCACGAGCTGCACGACGCCGTATCCCAGAAGCTCTTCTCGCTCCGCCTGACCGCGCAGGCCGCCGCCGCCCTCGTCGACCGCGACCCGGCCCGCGCCAAGGGCGAGCTGCAGCAGGTCGCCGCCCTGGCCGCCGAGGCCGCCGACGAGCTGCGCGCCGCCGTCGTCGAGCTGCGGCCCGCGGCCCTGGATGAGGACGGCCTCGTCGCCACCCTCGCCACCCACGCGCAGGTCCTCGACCGCGCCCACGCGGCGAAGGTGACCTTCGCAAGCGCCCCTTCGGTACGCGCCCTGCCCGCCTCCCAGGAGGAGGCCGTGCTGCGGGTCGCCCAGGAGGCGCTGCACAACGCCCTGCGGCACGCCGACGCCGAGCATGTCGAGGTCAGCCTCGACCGCCGCGGCCAGGGCGTGGCGCTGACCGTCCGCGACGACGGGGCCGGCTTCGACCCCTCCGCGGTGCGCACGGCCGGCCGGCACCTCGGGCTGGTCTCGATGCGCGACAGGGCCGCCGGCGTCGGCGGCTCCCTCACCGTTGAGTCGGCGCCCGGCAAGGGCACCGTGATCGAGTTGGAGGTGCCCGGTGGCTGAGGCGGCCGAGCGGATCCGGGTCCTGCTGGTGGACGACCACCAGGTGGTACGGCGCGGACTGCGCACGTTCCTGGAGATCCAGGACGACATCGAGGTGGTCGGCGAGGCCTCGGACGGCGACGAAGGCGTCGCCCGCACCGAGGAACTCCGCCCCGACGTGGTGCTGATGGACGTCAAGATGCCCGGCATGGACGGCATCGAGGCGCTGCGCAAGCTGCGCGACGCCGGCAGCCAGGCCAAGGTGCTGATCGTCACCAGCTTCACCGAACAGCGCACCGTCGTCCCCGCGCTGCGGGCCGGCGCCGCGGGCTATGTCTACAAGGACGTCGACCCCGAGGCCCTGGCCGGCGCCATCCGCTCCGTGCACGCCGGGCACGTATTGCTGCAGCCCGAGGTCGCCGGGGCGCTGCTGGCCCCGGACGAGAACAACTCGGGCCCGGGGCGCGGCTCGACGCTGACCGAACGGGAGCGCGAGGTGCTCGGCCTGATCGCGGACGGCCGTTCGAACCGGGAGATCGCCAGGGCCCTCGTACTGTCCGAGAAGACCGTCAAGACGCACGTGTCGAACATTCTGATGAAGCTCGATCTCGCGGACCGCACCCAGGCCGCCCTCTGGGCCGTACGGCATGACCTGACCAGCTGATATGACCTGAGCATCGCTGGCCAACGGCGGTAACGGAACGTCGACTTCCGGTGCGAGATTCATACCGTCGTGTAGATGTACAACCTCCGGCGGAACCGGATGGGCCGAGCCGCGTTCTCCATGGCGGCTGCGGCGAACATGCCGCAGCAACCCGCTAGGAGGAATTGTGAAGAACCTGAAGAAGGCCGCGGCTGTCACCTTCGCCGTCGGCAGCCTGGCGATGGCCGGTGCCGGTGTGGCCTCGGCCACCAGTGGGGCGCACGCCGGTGGTCACGCCACCAACTCCCCGGGCATCGGCTCCGGCAACAACGTGCAGGTTCCGGTGGACGTGGACGGCAACGTCTGCGGCAACACCGCCAGCGTCATCGGTGCGCTGAACCCCGCCGAGGGCAACCTCTGCGTCAACAAGTGAGCTAAGCCAAGACGGTCCTCACTCATCACTCTCGCCCCCCAGGTGGCTGGCCCGGGGGGCTTGAGTGTGTCCGGGGTCAGGCTGCCCCCGGAGGGTGAAGGTAATGCGATCTTCCGGCGATTGAGCCGAAAGGGTGCCGCCAAGTGAGTGCCCGTGTCGCCCGGACGGCCCAGGCGTTTCCCAGCGTGCGACCCCGCGGCTGGGGCCGCACGGAACACGACTCTGGAGGACCAACTCCCCATGAACAACGCCAAGAAGGCCGCCATCGCCATCGCCACCGCCGGCCTCGCCCTGGGCGCCGCTGCCGCCGGCGCGGCCGCCGACGCGAAGGCGGACGGCATCGCCACCGACTCGCCCGGCATCGGCTCCGGCAATGTCGTCCAGGCGCCGATCGACGTGGACGCGAACGCGAACGGCAACACCGCCAACGTGGGCGGCGTCGGCAACAGCACCACGGGCAACGTCGCGACGAACAACTGACCTTTCGGCGCAAGCCGACCGCCGCGACAGGCGGACAGGTCGAAGGCCCCAGCGGACCGGTCCGCTGGGGCCTTCCCTCTTGCTGGGCGGCCGGGGGCGAAGCCCTCGCTTCCTATGTCACCGATGTCACCGCACCTCGTCGGAGGCGCGCCGCTCGCGCTCCTCCACAAAGGCGTTGTACGCCGCCACCTGCGCCCGCCGCGCCGTCCGCTCCACCGGCCGCAGCACCTCGCGCCGCGCCGCCATCTCCGCCGCGCTCACCGCCCCGCCGTGCTCCGCGTCGGCCCCCTCCGGCCCGTACGCGATCGCGACCAGCGCCCCGACCCGCTGCGCCAGCTCCAACACCCGCGCCGCCCGCGGCGGATACCCCGGCGCCAGCAGCTGCTGCCCCCGCTCCATCCGCGCCTGATACGCCTCCAGCGCCGCCCGCGCCGCGGGACCCGCGCCGGCCACATCCAGCCGGGCCAGCGCCGCCGTCGCCTCCCGCATCGCCTCGGCCAGCTCCCGCTCGGCCTCGCCCAGCGTCGGCACATCGGCCGGCGGCCCCTCCCGTACCGGAAGGCACTCCCACAGCACCTCGACATGCTCATCGCCCGCGGGCCCCACGGCCGTGACCTCGGGTACGAGACCGAGCCCGGGCCCGCCGCAGACGACCACCGCCTCCTCGGCAGCCAGCGCCCGCGCATTGAACTCCGGCGGGCCGCTCAGCCCCAGTGGATGCCCCGCCACCGGCAGCGCCACCCGCAGCCCGGTGGCCCCGAGCGCACGCAGCCGGCCGAGTGCCAGCGTCAGCCCCACCCGCCCCTCCTCTCCGGGCAGCCCGGAGACACGATGCAGGGCGTCATCACCCACAATGTGGTGCATTGCACCATCCGGCGAGATACGCCCGGAGAGCAGGGCATTGCCCCACGCTGCCAGGCGCCCGGACCGCGGTTCCTCAAGCATGTGCCCAGCCTACGGACCGGGTCCGACAACGCGTGGCGTAGGTTTGCCCTGGGGAGTGCCGCAGGCACCGAGACGCGACGAGACTGCATTAGGAGACAGCACGCTCATGAGCGATGTACTGGAGCTGGTGGACGTATCGGTGGTCCGCGGCGGACGTGCTCTGGTGGACCGGGTTTCCTGGTCGGTCGCGGAGGGCGAGCGCTGGGTCATCCTCGGCCCCAACGGCGCCGGCAAGACCACCCTCCTGAACGTCGCGTCCAGCTACCTCTTCCCGACCACCGGCACCGTGCAGATCCTCGGCGAGAAGCTCGGCAGCGTCGACGTCTTCGACCTCCGCCCGCGCATCGGCATGTCGGGCAGCGCCCTTGCCGAGAAGCTCCCCAAGAGCCAGACGGTGCTGCAGACCGTCCTCACCGCCGCGTACGGCATGACCGCCACCTGGCAGGAGGACTACGACCAGGTCGACGAGGACCGCGCCCGCGCCTTCCTCGACCGGCTCGGCATGACCGAGTACCTGGACCGCAAGTTCGGCACCCTCTCCGAGGGCGAGCGCAAGCGCACCCAGATCGCCCGCGCGATGATGACCGACCCCGAGCTGCTCCTCCTCGACGAGCCCGCCGCGGGCCTCGACCTCGGCGGCCGCGAAGACCTGGTCCGCCGCCTCGGCAGACTCGCCCGCGACCCCATGGCGCCCTCCATGATCATGGTGACCCACCACGTCGAGGAGATCGCCCCCGGCTTCACCCACGTCCTGATGATCCGCCAGGGCGAAGTACTGGCCGCCGGCCCCATCGAATCCGAACTCAACTCCCGCAACCTCTCCCGCTGCTTCGGCCTCCCCTTGGTCCTCGAACGCGCCGGCGACCGCTGGACCGCCCAGGGCCTGCCGCTGTCCTAGGGCCAGTCCGGCGCATCTTGCCGACTACCGCGCCGCCCGGCACGCACCCTCGCCGCACGGCGCCCCCGGACCGGTGGCTCCGCCACAGGACCGGCGACACCGCACGCCGAGGCCACGCACCGCCCGACGCTCCTATGCCTGCAGTCGAGCCGCACGCCCCACCCGCACCCGGCACAACTCCGTGCTTGCCGACAAGATCCGCCGGACAGGCCCTAACCGGCTGGTTGTGGCACTGTCCGCGGTGCCTTGCGGAGCAATAGCATTGCTTCCGTGGACGCATGGGTGTGGTGGCTGATAGCGGCGGTCGGGCTGGGGATTCCCCTCGTGCTCACCGCGATGCCGGAATTCGGGATGTTCGCGGTCGGCGCGGTGGCCGGCGCCGTCACGGCGGGCCTCGGCGGGGGAGTGACCGCGCAGGTCCTCGTCTTCGTGATCGTGTCGGTCGCGCTGATCGCCGTCGTACGGCCGATCGCCAACCGGCACGGCAACAGACCTGAAATCAAGTCCGGCATAGAGGCGTTGAAGGGCCGCTCGGCCACCGTCCTGGAGCGGGTTGACGGCGGCGACGGCGGCCGGATCAAGCTCGCCGGCGAGGTCTGGACGGCCAAGGCCCTGGAGCCCGGGAAGGTTTACGAGCCCGGCGAGCAGGTGGATGTTGTCGATATCGACGGCGCCACCGCCATCGTGTTGTAAGACTGACGCAGCGACAACGCACTAGCACCTACCGGGGAGAAGAGCCGTGGAGCCGATCATCATCGTCCTGATCATCCTGGTGGTGCTCGTCTTCATCGCACTCATCAAGACGATCCAGGTCATCCCGCAGGCCTCGGCGGCCATCGTGGAGCGCTTCGGCCGCTATACGCGCACGCTGAACGCCGGCCTGAACATCGTGGTCCCCTTCATCGACACGGTCCGCAACCGCGTCGACCTCCGCGAGCAGGTCGTCCCCTTCCCGCCCCAGCCGGTGATCACCCAGGACAACCTGGTGGTCAACATCGACACCGTCATCTACTACCAGGTGACGGACGCGCGCGCGGCCACGTACGAGGTCTCCAGCTACATCCAGGCCATCGAGCAGCTCACGGTCACCACGCTCCGGAACATCATCGGCGGCATGGACCTCGAGCGCACCCTGACCTCCCGCGAGGAGATCAACGCGGCCCTCCGCGGCGTCCTCGACGAGGCCACAGGCCGCTGGGGCATCCGCGTCAACCGCGTCGAGCTGAAGGCGATCGAGCCCCCCACCTCCATCCAGGACTCGATGGAGAAGCAGATGCGCGCCGACCGTGACAAGCGCGCGGCGATCCTCACGGCGGAGGGCGTACGCCAGTCGGCGATTCTCACCGCAGAGGGCGAAAAGCAGTCGGCCATCCTGAAGGCCGAGGGTGAGGCGAGGGCCGCCGCACTCCGCGCCGAGGGCGAAGCCCAGGCCATCCGCACGGTCTTCGAGTCGATCCACGCGGGCGACGCGGACCAGAAGCTGCTGTCGTACCAGTACCTGCAGATGCTCCCCAAGATCGCCGAAGGCGACTCCAACAAGCTCTGGATCGTCCCGAGCGAGATCGGCGACGCCCTGAAGGGCCTCGGCGGCGCCCTGAACCAGTTCACCCCGAACGGCGGCAGCGACACCCCGTCCCCGCCCGCGCAGCGCAAGGCGTCCCCGTACCGGGAGAACCCGCACCTGGAGGGCTGACGCTCAGCAGCGTCAGCCCTCCCAGGGCCCCATCAAGCCGGCACCGGCTCCCAGCCGAGCGCCTGCTCGTCCCGCAGCCCGAGCGCCAGCACCAGCGCGTCCGCGGGCGTCGGCTCGAACGGCTCGGTGAGCAGCTCCATCCCGGCCTCCGCGGGAGTCCGGTCCGCCTTGCGCCAGTTGTCCGCCGTACACGCGGCGACCGTGTTCAGCCACGTGTCCCCACCACCGCGGGACTGCGGTACGACGTGGTCGATCGTGGTCGCCTTCCGCCCGCAGTAGGCGCACCGGTGCTGGTCGCGGACCAGGACACCCCGCCGCGACCACGGCGCCCGTCTTCGGAAGGGCACCCGCACGTACCGGCACAGCCGGATGACCTGCGGCACCGGAAGATCAAGGTTCTCGGCACGGATGCGCAGTCCGGCGTGCTCCCGCTCCACGACGGCCTTGTCCTGCAGGACAAGCACCACCGCACGCCGCAGCGACACCGCGGCCAGCGGCTCGAAGCTCGCGTTGAGTACCAACGTCTCGCGCATCCCCGGTCACCTCCGGGCTCAAGAACCCCCCGCCAGGCGGCCGTGGGGTATCCCCTGCTCGAAGAGCTTGGGGAAGGGTCAAGAGTCCCCCGGGAGGCGACCGGCGGACAACGGAATTTCCGATCAGCGGCCGAGCTCAGCCCTCGGCAAGGATCTCGTACTCGGCGATCAGCTGCGCCCGCCCCAGCGTGTGGAACCGCAGATTGAACCCGACCACGGCGGGAGACGCGTCCCCATCAGGGCCGAGCTTCTCCTGATCCACCGCGTACACGGTGAACACATACCGGTGCGGCCCGTCGCCCGGCGGCGGCGCCGCGCCACCGAAGTCCCGCGTCCCGTAGTCATTGCGTACGTGGACGGCCCCCTCGGGCAGCCCCTTCATGTCCCCGCTGCCGGCCCCGGTCGGGAGCTCGGTGACGTCGGCCGGGATGTCGAAGACCGACCAGTGCCAGAAGCCGCTGCCGGTCGGCGCGTCCGGGTCGTAGCAGGAGACCGCGAACGACCTGGTCTCCGCCGGGAAGCCCTCCCAGCGCAGCTGCGGCGACGTGTTCCCGGCCGCGTACACCTGCGCGTCCGGCAGGGTGCCGCCCTCCGGAACGTCGTCGCTCACCACCGAGAACGACGCCACCGGCGGATGGAAGTCGTGGGGCAACGGCCGTCGCTTCTGCTCGGACACGTAAGACACCTCCAGGTGCTCTGGCTGGTACGAAACGCCTCGACGGCCAGCCTAACGATCCCCGGCTACCCCGGATGCCACGATGCAGTCCGTGCGCCTCCGCCCCGTCCCGCGTCTCCTCGCCGTGTTCCTCGCCGTCCTCACCTGCTGGACCGCGCTCACCGCCTGCGGTACGGACAGCCCGGCCCCGGCCCCGGCCACCTCCGCGACGGCGACCCCCGCCTGGGCGCGGGGCATGGAGACGGTAATCCCGGCCCAGCTGCCCAAGCAGGCCCGGCGCACCCTGGAACTGATCGACACGGGCGGCCCGTTCCCGTACGCCAAGGACGGCTCGTACTTCGGGAACTACGAGGGCAGACTGCCGAAGCAGCGCCGCGGCTACTATCGCGAGTACACCGTCCGCACCGCCAAACTGCGCCACCGCGGCCCGCGCCGCATCATCACCGGGAAGGGCGGCGAGCGCTACTACACCGGCGACCACTACAAGACGTTCAAGGCGGTGCTCCAGCCATGACGGCCACACCCGAGCTGCCCGAGCTCCCGGAGGAGACCCTCCCCGCGCTCCTCGCCGGCCGGGCGCCCGCCGGCATCTACCGCTGGCACCCCGCCCACCCCGCCGAGCAGGCCCTTCCGCTGGCCACGGCGCACGGCTGGCACACGGCCTCGCTCGACCTCACCGGCGCGGACGGCAAGGCCGACCTCCTGGCGCGGGTGGCGGCGGCACTGCACTTCCCGGCGTGGTTCGGCAACAACTGGGACGCCCTCGCCGACTGCCTCGGCGACCTGTCCTGGCTCGGCCCGTCGCACGGCACCCTGCTGCTCGTACGCGCCTGGGATGCCTTCGCGGACACGGCCCCGCGCGACGCGGCGACGGCCGCGTCGATCCTCGCCGCGGCGACGGACGACTGGCGCGGCCGCCCGCCGCTCGCGGTGCTACTGGCCGAGGACGGCGACCGTCACCAGTTCCGCCGGCTGCCGACCTCCGAGATCCACTGATTGAGGTACGCGCCCCAGTCCGTGGCCTCGTAGTCGCTCAGCCCCACCTTGAAGGAGCGATACGAGTCGCTGCCCGAGGTGAACAGCCCCGGCTTCTTGTCCATCTCCAGGATCACGTCCATCTCGCGCCCGTCGGCGACGAAGGTCAGCTCCACCTGGTTGAGCCCGCGGTACTGCTGCGGCGCCAGGAACTCGATCTCCTGGTAGAACGGCAGCCGCTGCCGCGTCCCGCGGATGTGCCCCTTCTCGAGGTCGGCATTGCGGAACCGGAAGCCCAGCCGCCCGAACGCGTCGAGAATCGCCTGCTGCGCCGGCACCGGATGCACGGCCACCGGGTCGAGGTCACCGGCGTCCACGGCCTTCTCGATCTGCAGCTCGGTCTTCACGCCGACCTGCATGCCGCGCAGGTGCTGCCCCAGGAAGTGCGTGATCGGCGTCTCCCACGGCACCTCGAGCCCGAACCCGACCGCGTGCACCGCACCCGGCTGAATGGTGAACGCCCCGCCCACCGCCTGCCGGTGGAACTCGATGTCCTCCTTGAACTCCTCGTCCCCGCGCTCCACCTCGACCCGCGCCTGCAGCCCGACGGTCAGCCCCTTGATCTCCTGCTCGACCGACCCGCCCTGGATACGGATCTCGCCCTGCACCACCCCACCAGGCACGGCATTCGCCTCGGTCAGCACGGTCTCTACGGACGCCCCGCCCGCACCCATCGCTGCGAACAGCTTCTTGAACCCCATACCGATTCCTCCCCGGTCGCGTACTACGCTCACCCGGCATGCCCCGTACCCCGCTGTCCCGCGAGTTCTTCCAGCGTCCTGTGCTGGAGGTGGCTCCGGACCTACTTGGCCGAACCCTACTGCGCACAACTGACGAGGGAACGCTGGAGGTACGCCTCACGGAGGTCGAGGCGTACGAGGGTGCGAACGACCCCGGCTCCCACGCGTACCGCGGCAAAACCCGCCGCAACGAGGTGATGTTCGGCCCCGCCGGCCACATCTACGTCTACTTCACCTACGGCATGTGGCACTGCATGAACGTGGTCTGCGGCGACGAGGGCAAGGCCGGCGCGGTCCTCCTGCGCGCGGGCGAGATCGTCCGCGGCGCGGAACTGGCCCGCAAACGCCGCCCTGCCGCCCGCCACGACCGCGAGCTGGCACAGGGCCCGGCGCGACTGGCCACGGCGCTGGACGTTGACCTCGCCCTGAACGGGGCGGACGCGTGCGCGCCGGAGAGCCCGCTGGAGCTGCTGGCGGGGGAGCCGCCGCCGAAGGATTCGGTACGGAACGGGCCGCGGACAGGTGTAGGAGGAGAGGGTGCGTGGCACCCGTACCGTTACTGGATCGAGGGCGACAGAACGGTCAGCCGGTACCGGGCTCACGGAACTTGACTCGGTGGAGGGGCCGACCTACTGTTGGACGAGTCGCTTAAAGGCGGCGCGATCAGTGCGCCCTGTAGCGACTGTTAACCCTCTGTATTGATCCCCCAAGATCGGGACCTTCGACTCTGGTCGAGACCCGGATTAGGTGGGCGGCGGAAGACCCGCTACAGTGGAGGAACACCGAAGGGAAGCGCCCGGAGGAAACCCGTGAGGGAATCCAAAGGAAGCGTCCGTTCCTTGAGAACTCAACAGCGTGCCAAAAGTCAACGCCAGATATGTTGATACCCCGTCGCTCACATTAGTGGGTGATGAGGTTCCTTTGGAAAAATTACAGCGAGGACGCTGTGTCCGTCGGGCTTATTCCGCCCGGGCGGACCGCTCTTGCGTGAAGCATTCACGGAGAGTTTGATCCTGGCTCAGGACGAACGCTGGCGGCGTGCTTAACACATGCAA
>NZ_JAAKZV010000179.1 GCF_011044975.1 Streptomyces coryli
ATCTATCCCTCCGGTAGGAGGGGTCGTGGCCGACACGATGCTTTCGTTGTGTGAAACGCTCCCAACCGGCACATCGGCGGCACAACAACGAAAGTATTGTGTCGGACGCGGCCCCGGCCCACCCCGTATCAGCCCATCCGGCGCTTGAGGATTCCGCGCGCAGCGCGGATGCCGCGCCGCAGGCGCGAAAGAAGCCGGCTCAGCGGCCCCGCAGCCTCCGGACAAGAATGCTCGCGTCCCCACGGGACTCCAGATCCGCCAGCACCACCGCGACCGCCTCACGCACGATCCGCCCGCGGTCCACCGCAAGCCCATGCTCCCCACGGAGCACCAGCCGCGCATGCTCGAGGTCCATCAGCTCTTCCGCGGACACGTACACCGTGATCTTCTCGTCATGCCGCTCACGCCCACTGGGCCGCCGCCCGGCCGCCCGCTTGGCCCGCCGCTGCGCCGCCGAGGAACCGGACCCGGACCCGCCACCCGCACCGGACCCCGCACGCCGCTGCGTGCCAGGCCCCGCCGGAGACCCGGCCTGCCGCTGCTGCTCCCGCCGCGCCACCGGCGCAGCATCGCGACCCGAGTGCTCGGCCGACTCGGCCTGTTCACGTTGTTCGCGCTGTTCGCGATCCACCGTGTCACCGGAGGACTCGCCCTTCTTCCCCTCGCGCCCACCGGACTTCGTACCGCCCGAGCCATCACCCTCAGCCCCGGGCTCCGCCCCGCCCCGCTCTCCCGCCGACGACGGTGACTCCGAGCCACCGGCCCCCGCGTCACCCTCACGCGCCGGCGACGGCACCCGCGGCGCAGCCGCAGGCGCGGCAGGCGCAGCCGTTCCCGCGGACGCCGACTCGCCGTTCGCGTGCGTGCGGTTGCCCGCCCCGGAGGGGGACTGCAGGCCCATCCCCCCGGTGGTACGGAACAGTTCGTCGGCCCCGGGCAGACTCACTCGGCGTGGCACCGGGCGAGCACCTCCCTGGCGAGCTGGCGATAGGCGGCCGCGCCGACGGAGTTGGAGGCGTACGAGGTGATCGGCTCGCCCGCCACCGTGGTCTCCGGGAAGCGGACCGTCCGCCCGATCACCGTGTGGTAGACGTGATCGTCGAAGGCCTCGACCACCCGCGCCAGCACCTCACGCGAGTGCACCGTGCGGGAGTCGTACATGGTGGCCAGAATCCCGTCCAACTCCAGATCGGGGTTCAGCCGCTCCTGCACCTTCTCGATGGTCTCCGTCAGCAGCGCGACACCGCGCAGCGCGAAGAACTCGCACTCGAGCGGAACGATTACCTTGTGCGCCGCGGTCAGCGCGTTGACCGTCAACAGCCCCAGCGACGGCTGGCAGTCGATGACGATGTAGTCGTACTCCTGCATCAGCGGCTTCAGCGCGCGCTGCAGTGTCTGCTCGCGCGCCACCTCGCTGACCAGTTGCACCTCGGCGGCCGACAAGTCGATATTCGACGGCAGCAGATCCATATTCGGGACCGCCGTCTTCAGCAGCACCTCATCCGCCGACATCCCCCGCTCCATGAGCAGGTTGTAGACGGTCAGGTCCAGCTCCATGGGGTTCACACCCAGCCCCACCGACAGCGCGCCCTGCGGGTCGAAGTCGACCAGCAGCACCCGGCGCCCGTACTCGGCAAGCGCCGCACCCAGGTTGATGGTCGAGGTGGTCTTGCCCACCCCGCCCTTCTGGTTGCACATCGCGATGACCTTGGCCGGACCGTGGTCGGTCAGCGGCCCCGGGATCGGGAAGTACGGCAGCGGCCGGCCGGTGGGTCCGATACGTTCACGGCGCTGTCGCGCCGCGTCGGGTGCGAGCGTCGCGGCGTACTCCGGGTCTGGCTCGTAGTCCGCGTCCGGGTCGTAGAAGTGACTCTCGGACAGGTCGTCGTAGTCGGCGAGGCGGGTTGGATCCTCGCCCCCACCGTGGTCGCCGGCCATGGCATTCACGTGATGATCGTTCCTGCTGTCGTGGGCGTACCCGCTCTGCGGCTGGTGCGCCGTCTGGTGTGCCGCGAAGGTGGAGACAGCGACGGAGCCGACAGGAGCCTGATCCCCGGTGGGGGCCTGGCCCCGCGCAGGCGTTCCTGGTTGACCACCCCCGGGAGCAAATGTCGACTCATTCACAAGTCGTCCTACCTCCTTGGTGACCAGGAAACTTCTAGATAGGTCAGCGTGGCATCTTGCCGACGATTGGCGACTCTATGGCGTGTCGGGGCCTGTCAGCAACACAAACCGGCGGACGCGGCACGATGTGTCGGCTATCGAACACGCCTCTGTCAGTGGTGATGCAAGACACACCTCCGGCCGAACCCCAGGTGACAAGGTTCGGCCGGTGGTGCGTTATTACCTGTTTGACAACGGCTGTTGCCGCATCATCCAGGGGCGTTCGCAAGCCCCTGCTATCAGCCCAGGACGCGGCTCAGTTCGGTGACCGGAAGGTCGTGCGCTTCCGCGACGGGGCCGTAAACGACCTGCCCCTCATGGGTGTTGAGCCCGAGCGCGAGCGCCGGGTCGCGGCGCAGCGCCTCGCGCCAGCCGCGGTTGGCGAGCTCCACGATGTACGGCAGCGTGACGTTGGTGAGCGCGTACGTCGAGGTGTTGGGCACCGCGCCCGGCATGTTGGCGACGCAGTAGAAGACCGAGTTGTGGACCTTGAAGGTCGGCTCGGCGTGGGTGGTCGGACGCGAGTCCTCGAAGCAACCACCCTGATCGATCGCGATGTCGACAAGGACACTTCCCGGCTTCATGCGCGAGACCAGCTCGTTGGTGACCAGCTTCGGCGCCTTCGCGCCCGGGATGAGCACCGCGCCGATGACGAGGTCGGCGTCGAGGACGGCATTCTCCAGCTCGAAGGCGTTGGACATGATGGCCCGCACCTTGGTGCCGAAGACCTTGTCGGCCTCGCGCAGCTTGTTGACGTCCTTGTCGAGCAGCGTCACGTGGAAGCCGAGCCCGACGGCGATCTGGGTGGCGTTCCAGCCGGAGACGCCGCCGCCGATGACGACGGCCTTGCCCGGGTGCGTACCCGGCACGCCGCCCGGAAGGACGCCGCGGCCGCCGGCGGAGGCCATCAGGTGGTACGCGCCGACCTGCGGGGCCAGCCGGCCCGCGACCTCGGACATGGGGGCGAGCAGCGGGAGCGCCCGGTTCGCCGTCTCCACGGTCTCGTACGCGATGGCGGTCGTCTGCGACTCGAGCAGCGCGTCGGTGCACTCGCGCGAGGCGGCCAGGTGCAGGTAGGTGAAGAGGATCTGGTCCTTGCGGAGCCGGTGGTACTCCTCCGCGATCGGCTCCTTGACCTTCAGCAGCAGGTCGGCCTGCCCCCACACCTCGTCGGCGGTGGGGATGATCGTGGCACCGGCGGCCACGTACTCCTCGTCCGTGATGGACGACCCGACGCCGGCGCCCTTCTCCACGAGCACCTGGTGCCCATGGCGCACCAGCTCGTGCACGCCGGCCGGGGTGATGGCCACCCGGTACTCGTTGTTCTTGACCTCGCGGGGGATGCCGACCTTCACGACAGATCACGGTCCTTGGATCACAGGGTTATGACTGAAAAGCCCGGTGGGCAGGGATATGACACCACCCGAGGCACGCCCAGTCTGAACGAAGGCCTACCCCGCTGTCCAGCCTTACAAAGCAAACAGTTTTTTCAGTTCACATCTTTGTTTCTTAGGTGGAACCATTGGCGGAGGCAGTGATTCTGTCAGCGGCACCCCGCTCCAGCAGCCGCTCCGCCGCCGACCGCTGCAGCTCGGCCTGTACGGGGTCGCCGAGCCGGTCGAGCGTGTCCGCGAGCCGCAGCTGCACAGCGGCCCGCAGCCGGTCGTCCCCGGCCTCCAGCGCCGCCCGCAACGCCTCCTGGCAGGTGACCACCGCCTGCCGCGGATGCCCCGCGTACTCCTGCACCCGGGCCACCTCGCCGAGCGCCCGCGCCTGCCCCGCCCGGTCTCCCAGCCGCCGGCACACGGCCGAGGCCGCCTTCCACTGCCGCAGCGCGTGCCCCCACATCCCGGCATACGTGTGCGCCGCCCCCAGCCGCCCCCGCAGCCGCGCCTCGTCCACCAGCCCGTCGCCCCCACGCGACTGAACCAGCACCAGCGCCCGTCCATACCAGTCGGCTGCCCGCTCGAAGTCGCCCAACTCCTGGTACGTGCACCCGATGGACTCCAGCGCCCGCCCCACCGGCTGCGGATCCCCCACCTCACGAGCGGCCTCGAGCGCCTCGCGGTAGCGGACCAGAGCCTCTGCAGACCGCCCGGACCGGGCGTCGAGATCCCCGAGGTTCAGCAGCGCGGCGGCCTTCTCCCGTACGAGCCCGCGCCGCTCGGCCACACCGAGCACCAGCTCGTGCAGCTGGTACTGCTCGGGCGCGGCCGACTCCTCGCCCTGATGCGCGGCCAGCGCCCGGGACAGGGCGGCGGCGAAGCGCCGCGCCAGCGTGTCCAGCTCCCCGTCGGCCACCGCACTCCGCGCCGCCGCGAGCAGCGCGGGCTTACGTCCGGCCAGCCACTCGCGGGCGGCCTCGGGACTGCTGAACCGCAGCGTCTTGGGCAGCCCGGCCAGCCGCTTGTGCACCGGCGAGTCCTCGGGCTCGGTCACGGCGCGGCAGGAGTGCAGCAGCCGTACGGTCCGCTCCAGCATCCGCGCCCGCGCCAGCAGCACCTCCTCGGGCCGCTCCTTGGTCTCGAGCAGCTGCTGCAGCAGCGGCCGCAGGCACCCCGGCACCTCGTACAGCTCCTCGTCCCGCCGGATGAGACCCAGCCGCTCGAAGTCCTCGAGCGTGGTCCGGGCGGCGGCGACGGTGCAGCCGGCGAGCGCGGAGGCGGTATGCGCATCCACTAACCCGGCGGGGGCGAGCGCGAGCAGCCTCAGGAGATGCCCGGCGGGCTGCGGCAGCGATTCGTAGGTCAGCCGGAAGGCGCGCGCGAGTGCGGAGTCACCCGCGGGCAGCGCCCGTACAGCATCGGCCACGGCGGCATCGGGGCGCGCCGCGAGCCAGCCGCCGACGAGAGTGAGTGCGGCCGGATGTCCTTCGCATTCCTCGACGAGCGCCTCCGCCGCCTTCGGATCCACGGTGACGCGGATGTCGCCGGCGAAGTGCTCGAGCAGTTCCTTCGCGTCGGCGGGCTCCAGCCCGCCCAGCACGCAGGGCCGGACATCGGAGACCCCGGTGAGCGGCCCCTCGGCCACCGCGAGGACCAGGTGGTCCCGGCTCTCGGGAATCAGCTCGTCGAGCTGCTCGGCGTCGGCCACGTCGTCGACGATGACCAGCCGGCCGTCCGGATAGTCGTCCGCGACCTGCCGGGCGAACTCCGCGGCCAGCCGGCTGCGCCCCGACCCCGGCTTTCCGGCGATCAGCAGCACCCGGGCCCGCGGCGCGGGCCGTCCGGAGAGGGTGTCAAGACCGGCCTGCGCGATATCCCCGCGCAAAGCCTCCAGCTCACGACCGCGACCTACAAAGGGGGTGCTCACGCTTCCCGAGCGTAGCCGTCCCCTTACGCCACCGCCGTTGCAGTTGGCCCTGTTGGGGGAAGCCTGCGGCGATCCGTCCCCCGGGAGGAGGGGTCGTGCCGCCCACGACCCCGCTCCTCCCCGTCGGCGGAGGTGCTCAGGCCTCGAACGGCCGGGCCGGCCACGGCGCGTCAGCCGGGCGCAGCCCGCCCACGCCGCCCGCGGAACCCAGCGCCGCCTGCAGGGCGAGCACCCCGACGACCAGGCAGTTGTTGTGCAGCTCGCCCGCGAGGGCACCGCGCACGAGCTCCTCGAGCGGCACCCGCGCGAACTCGAGATCCATCTCCTCGTCCTCGACGGCGAACCGCTCGCCCTCGGCCTCGGAGATATCCCGCGCCAAGAAGATCCGCACGGCCTCGTCGCACCCGCCGGGCGTCGTATAGACGTCGGCGAGCACTCGCCAGTCCTCCGCCTTCACGTGCGCCTCTTCGTAAAGCTCACGCATCGCCGCGTTCAGCGGATTCTCGCCGGGGACATCGAGCAGCCCGGCCGGAATCTCCCAGAGCTTCTGCCGCACCGGATGCCGGTACTGGCTCAGCACCAGCACGCGGTCCTCGTCGTCCAGCGCCAGCACGGCGACCGAACCCGGGTGCACCTGATAGTCCCGCCGCGCCACTGTCCCGTCCGGCATGACAACGTCGTCGGTCCGCACCGAGGTCTTGTTCCCGGTGAAGGGGGTGGCCGTGGCCACCACCTCCCAGCTCTCCGGTACGTCCCGCAGCCTCACGTCGAGGCCTCCTGCTGCCGCGCCACGGACGCCTTGACCAGGCCGGCGAACAGCGGGTGCGGCCGGGTGGGCCGGGACCGGAGCTCGGGGTGCGCCTGCGTGGCGACCAGGTACGGGTGCACCTCGCGCGGGTACTCCACGTACTCGACGAGCTTGTTGTCGGGCGACGTGCCCGAGAAGACCAGGCCGGCCTTCTTCTCCAGCTCGGTCCGGTAGTGGTTGTTCACCTCGTACCGGTGCCGGTGCCGCTCCTCCACGTACGGCGCGTCCCCGTACGCCTCGCGCACGACCGAGCCCTCGGCGAGCTTCGCGGGGTACATCCCGAGCCGCATGGTGCCGCCCATGTCGCCGTCGCCGGCGACGATGTCGAGCTGCTCCTCCATGGTCGAGATGACCGGGTGGGCCGCCGCCTGGTCGAACTCGGTCGAGTTCGCGCCCTCGATGTCGGCCAGATTCCGGGCCGCCTCGATGACGATGCACTGCAGGCCGAGGCAGATGCCGAGCAGCGGCACCTTCTTCTCGCGGGCCCAGCGGATCGCCTGCACCTTGCCCTCGACGCCGCGCTCGCCGAAGCCGCCGGGGATCACGATGCCGTCGACGTCCGCCAGCACCTTCTCGGCGCCTGCCGGGGTCTTCAGGTCGTCGGAGGTGACCCACTTGATCTTCGCCCGCGCGTTGTTGGCGAAGCCGCCCGCCCGGATCGCCTCCGTCACCGACAGATACGCGTCCGGCAGGTCGATGTACTTGCCCACCAGCGCAATCGTCACTTCATGATCGGGCTGGTGCACCCGGCGCAGCAGGTCATCCCACTGCTTCCAGTCCACATCGCGGAACGGCAGGTCCAGCTTCCGCACGACGTACGCGTCGAGCCCCTCGGTGTGCAGCACCTTCGGGATGTCGTAGATCGACTTGGCGTCGATGGCCGCGACCACCGCAGCCTCGTCGACGTCGCACATCAGCGAGATCTTGCGCTTGATGGACGTCGGCACCTCGCGGTCGGCCCGCAGCACGATCGCGTCCGGCTGGATACCGATGTTCCGCAGCGCGGCGACGGAGTGCTGGGTCGGCTTGGTCTTCAGCTCGCCGGAAGGACCGATGTACGGGAGCAGCGAGATGTGCACGACGAAGACGTTGTCCCGCCCGACCTCATGCCGGGTCTGCCGTACGGCCTCCAGGAACGGCAGCGACTCGATGTCGCCGACGGTGCCGCCGACCTCGGTGATCACGACGTCGACGTCGTCCGTCGCCATCCGCCGGATCCGGGACTTGATCTCGTTGGTGATGTGCGGGATGACCTGCACCGTGTCGCCGAGGTACTCGCCCCGCCGCTCCTTGGCGATGACGGTCGAGTAGACCTGCCCGGTGGTCACGTTCGCCGAGCCGTCCAGATCCACGTCCAGGAAGCGCTCGTAGTGCCCGATGTCCAGGTCGGTCTCGGCGCCGTCGTTGGTGACGAACACCTCACCGTGCTGGAACGGGTTCATCGTGCCCGGGTCCACGTTCAGATACGGGTCGAGCTTCTGCATCGTCACCCGCAGGCCGCGCGCCTTGAGCAGGGCGCCGAGGCTGGAGGCGGTGAGCCCCTTGCCGAGCGAGGAGGCGACGCCTCCCGTGACGAAGATGTGCTTGGTCGTCGTGGATGGCCTGGCCAAGAGGGGCTCCCGTGGTCGCTGTGAAAGGTGCGTTGCAGAAAGTTCGGAAAGGCGCCGGAGTGGTCACGAGACCTGCGGCGAAACCTTCCGCTCCACGGGCTACCAGGGTATCAGCCGGAGGGACCCCCCGCGCGACGGCGCCGCGTCCGCGGCGGCATCGCGGCACGCAGTGCAACCTGCGGCGGGAGCTCAGCCGGACGTTCGACGCACGGATATGAGAGCCCCTCAAGCGGATCACGATGTCGCGTCGTATCCTGCCTGGACGCACGCAGTCGACTGGAGAGTCACCACGTGGCCGGGCGCATCGAGGACTACGCACTTATCGGCGATATGCAGACCGCCGCCCTCGTCTGCCGGGACGGGACTGCCGACTGGCTGTGCCTGCCCCGCTTCGACTCCCATGCGGTCTTCGCCGGCCTCCTCGGGACCGAGGAGCACGGCTTCTGGCGGCTGGGCCCTGCCTACGGCCCCGACCGCCGGCCGCCCCCCGCGGACCGGCGGCGCTACCGCGGCGATTCGCTGATCCTGGAGTCCGAGTGGGACACCCCGCGCGGCACGGTCCGGGTGATCGACTTCATGCCGCCGCGGCACGGCGACGCACCCCAGCTGGTGCGCATCGTCGAGGGCGTCAGCGGCCGCGTCCCGATGCGTTCCGCGCTGCGGATGCGCTTCTCGTACGGGCGGATCGTCCCGTGGGTGCACAAGGTCGACGGCCGCACGGTCGCGGTGGCCGGACCTGACTCCGTATGGCTGGACACGCCGGGCGACACATACGGCCAGGACCTCACCACCTACTCGGACTTCACCGTGGCACCGGGTGACAGGATCGCCTTCACGATGAGCTGGCAGCCCTCCCACAAGGAGCCGCCGCCGCTGCCGGTGCCCGAGACGGCGCTGACGAACACCGAGGCCTTCTGGCAGGAGTGGACCGGGCACTGCACGTACCACGGCCCGTACCGGGAAGCCGTGGTCCGCTCGCTGATCACGCTGAAGGCGCTCACGTACGAGCCGACGGGCGGCATCGTCGCGGCGCCCACGACCTCGCTCCCGGAGGACATCGGGGGCGTACGGAACTGGGACTACCGCTACACCTGGCTGCGCGACGCCGCCATCACGCTCTCGTCGCTGCTGCGCACCGGCTATCGCGAGGAGGCCCGCGCCTGGCGGGAGTGGCTGCTCAGGGCCGTCGCGGGCGACCCGGAGAACCTGCAGATCATGTACGGCATCGCGGGCGAGCGCGAGCTCGGCGAGATGGAGCTGGACTGGCTGCCGGGATACGAGGGCTCGGGACCCGTACGGGCCGGGAACGGCGCCGCGGGCCAGCTGCAATTGGACGTCTACGGCGAGACCATCGAGGCGCTCCACCTGGGCCACATGACGGGCCTGGCCCGCAACGACTACGCCTCCGTCCTGCAGCTGAAGATGATCCGCTGGGTCGAGGAGAACTGGGACCGCCCCGACGAGGGCCTGTGGGAGGTCCGCGGCCCGCGCCGGCACTTCGTGCACTCGAAGGTGATGCTCTGGGTCGCGGTCGACCGCACCATCAAGCTGATCGAGTCCGGCGACGCGGACGGCCCGCTGGAGCGCTGGCGGGAGCTGCGCGACGACATCCACCGGGATGTCTGCGAGAAGGGCTACGACCCGCAGCGCAACACCTTCACACAGTCCTACGGCTCCAAGGAGCTGGACGCGTCGCTGCTGCTGATCCCGCAGATGGGCTTCCTGCCGCCGGACGACAAGCGCGTGATCGGCACGATCGAGGCGATCCAGCGGGAGTTGTCCACGCCGGACGGCTTCGTGCTGCGCTACCCGACCTCGGGCGGCGAGGAGGGCGTGGACGGCCTGCCCGGCGACGAAGGCGCCTTCCTGGCCTGCTCCTTCTGGCTCGCCGACGACCTGGCGATGATCGGCCGGGTGAAGGAGGCACGCGAGCTCTTCGAGAAGCTCCTCGCGCTGCGCAACGACCTCGGGCTGCTGGCTGAGGAGTGGGACCCGCGGCTGCAGCGGCAGGTCGGCAACTTCCCGCAGGCGTTCAGCCACGTGCCGCTGATCGATACCGCGTTGCGGCTGAGCGCGACGGGGGCCTGGGGCGGCTGAGCCGCGCCGCCCGGTGGGTGGTCCAGGCGAGGGTGAGCAGCGCCGGCACGGCGGCCAGCAGCAGCAGCAAGTCCGCGGGCGGCAGCGCGTGTTCGAGCACGGCCAGCGGATACGGTGCGCCGAAGCCGCAGTAGGCGCACGCCTGGAAGACGGCGGTCAGCCTGCCCAGGTTGTGGTCACCGGCCAGGCGCTGCACCTCCATCAGACCGCACACCAGGCAGCAGCCGTAGCCCGCGCCGAGCACCAGCGCGGCGAGGGCGACGAGCCACCACTGCAAGCTCGCCGCGGCCGCCGCGCCGAGCAGCAGTCCGCCCACCACGATGCCCAGTGCGGTGGCGATCAGGCGCGGCTTCTCCGGGCGGTGGACGCGACGCGCCAGCGGCTGCACCGCGATGCCGGCCACCATGGTCAGCATGGTCACGATCGCGCTGAACGTCAGCGCGTTGTCGCCGAGCCGGTCCAGGACCAGTCCGGGGAGGTAGGCGAGCGCGATCGAGGACGCGCCGAACACCCAGGGGGCCAGCGGCGCGACGACGCTCCAGAACCGGCGGCTGCTCGCCTTGGGCAGGCTCAGGCGGGACCAGAGCGCGGCGTCCGTACGGGCTTCGTGAGTCTCCGGCGTGCGCAGCACGAACGGTACGGCCGCCAAGGTGAGCGCCACATGCGGCAGGTAGGAGCTGACGGCCGGGTTCGGTGCGGCCTGTGCCAGCAGACCGGCGATCAGCGGGCCCACGGCGAAGCCGGTGGTCATGGCGATCGCGGCGCGGCGGGCGCCGGTGTGCTCGTCCCGGCCGGAGCCGCGGACGGTCAGTTCCTTGATCCACGCGGTGCCCGAGCTGAACGCCGCTCCGCTGGCGGCCCCGGCGACCAGCCGCCCGGCGAACAGCCAGCCCGATCCCGTTCCGGCCTGCATGAGCAGCCCGCTGGCGAGGGCCGAGATGATCAGTGCGGGCACCAGTGTCCGGCGGCGTCCGTACCGATCGGAGAACGGGCCCCCGAGCAGCAGCCCGGGGATCAGCCCCACCGCGTAGAGGGCGTAGGTCGCCTCAACCGTCGTCGTCGGGACGCCCAGTTCGGAGCGGTACATCAGCAGCAGGGGCGCGAACTGATTCGCTCCCCAGCCGACGGCCGCGACGCCCAGCGCGATCGCCATCCACGCACGGCCGGATGATGTCGAGCTCCTCATGTCTACGACGCTGACGCCGACCGGGGGCTCCTCTCAACCGGCCGAAACGTCATCGAACCTGCGATTTACGCCAAGATCGCTCAGAACGACCGGGTCCGCCGCGGCTCCGCGTCGACGATCTCGTCGTACACGCTGAGCACCTGCGCGACCGTGTCGTCCTCGGTCGGCCAGTGCTCGGTGCGGGCCCGGCCCGCGGCGGCGAGCTCCGCGCACCGCTGGGGCTCCCGCAGCAGCCGGGCGACGGCGGTGGCGAGGGCCTGGGCATCGCCGTACGGGACCAGCTCCGCCGCCTCACCGACCTGCTCGGGTACGCCGCCGACGGCGGTGGCGACCAGCGGCGCGCCCGCGTACAGCGCCTCCTGCGCGAGCAGCGACCTCGCCTCCCAGCGGCTGGGCAGCACGGCCACGTCGGCGACGCCGAGCAGGTCGCCGAGGTCCTCGCGGCAGCCGAGCAGCCGTACCGGCAGCTTCTCCGCGTCGATGCGCTGCTGCAGCACGGCCCGCTGCGAGCCCTCGCCGGCGATCGCCAGCAGCGGCGGCGGGTCGAGGGAGCGCCAGATGCGGGCGGCGTCGAGCAGCGGCTCGTGGCCCTGGCCCGGCTCGAGGCGGCCCGCGGTGAGGAGGAGCGGGCGGCCGACGGCGCCGAGTTCGGCACGGGCCTTCTGCCGGGCCCGGTCATCGAGCTGCTGCGGCAGCCGGGGCGCGGGCGCGGCGACGGGGCCCAGGCGGGCGTCGCGGGCGCCGTGCCTGCGGGCCTCGTCGACCAGGTCGGTGGAGGCGCCGAGCAGCACCCGGGCGCTCCTCGCCACGCGCCGCTGCAGCAGCGGCTGCACGCGGGCCTTGGCGCCTTCCGCGTACGGCCTGGTGTGCCAGGTGACGACGAGCGGCGTGCGGCGTACGTCCCGGCCGAGCACGAGGCGGGCGAGGAGCGCGGCGCGGCTGCCGTGGGCGTGCACGAGGTCGGCTCCCGCGCAGGCGGCGCGCACGACGGCGAGGGTACGGGCCTGAGCGCCGCGCCCGGTCGGGATCCTGGCGACCTGCGCGCCGGCGTCGGCGAAGCCGTAGAGCCTTGCCGCGCGCGGCGTGGCGACGACGGTGACCCGGACGCCGCGGGCGACGAGGCCCGCGGCCAGCGACCGCACATGCACCCCGCTGCCGTGGCTGCCGCCGCCGACGAGCTGCACGGCGTGCAAGGGCCCTGGCGGGCTGCTTGCCGTGCGCTTGGCGGCGGGTGAGCTGGTCACGCGGCTCCTTGTTCGGGTCGGTGCAATCGGGGGGCGGTCCGGATCCGCATGCAGCATGCCATCCGGTGGGGGCGATACGGCACCACTTTCGCTGGCGCGTGGCTGTGGTGGGGCGTGATCCAGGCTTGGCACGCGGTGCCGGTCCACCCTTGCGGGTGACGGGGGCAGCTTGACCGGCGTCCGGGGCGCGTTACGTCGGCGGCTGCGGAAACGTCCGGGCCCACCCGTCCCGCCGTGCGGGACGGGTGGGCCCGGGGTGCGAGGCGGCTAGCCGGGGAGCGCCCGCTCCCCGTACACCGCGGCCGCCACGACCACCGCCGCGTGGAGTGCCAGGCCGGTCCGGCCGTTGCCCGCGGCGATCGCTACGCCCAGGGACGCGCCCAGGGCGTGGGCGCCCGCGTCGCCGATCATCGTGTGCTGGGCAACGTCGTCCGGCAGCACCGCGGCCGCCGCGCCCGCCGGTACGGCGGACAGGGTCGCGGCCTCGCCGCCGCGCAGCAGGCCCGGCGCGGCGAGTGCCACCGTCGCGGCGGTGGCGCGCGCGGGGCGTACGTCCAGGAGGTTCACCGCGTGGGCGGAGCCCGCGATCACGACGCCCGCCAGCAGGCGGTCCAGCGGGCGGTCCTTCAGCAGGGCGCCCGCCGCGAGGCCCGCGGCGCCGATGCCGAGGAGCTTGACGCCACCGGTGGTCAGCTCGCCCTGCCGCAGCGCCGCGAGATGCGCGCGGAAGCCCCGGCGCGCGTCGTCGCGGCCCGCGAGGTCGTCGTACGCGCCGATGCCGCCTGCCACGGCCGTGGCGAGGACGGCGGCCGCGCGGGTGCGGCCGCGCAGCCCGGGAGCGGTCGCCGCGGCTGCCAGCGCGCCTGTGGCGGCCGCGGGTCCGCCGAGCAGGTCCAGGTGCCGCCCCGCGAAGTTCTTGCGCTCCCACAGGGCGGCCCCGCCCGGAGGCCGGCGGCGCAGCGCGGCGAGTGCGGTACGGGTCGTCGTGGCGGCGGTGACCAGGGCTGATGTCGCAGAAGGCATGCGCAGACCGTATCGCTGGACTCAGCGACCGACCCGCGCCGCCTCCAGCAGCTCCTCCGCGTGCGCCCGCGCCGTCTCCGAGTCCTGCTGGCCCGCGAGCATCCGCGACAGCTCCCGCACCCGCGCCTCGCCCTCCAGCACGGTCACGCCGGAGCGCGTCACCGAGCCGTCCGAGGTCTTCTCCACCAGCAACTGCCGGTCCGCGAAGGCCGCCACCTGCGGCAGGTGCGTGACGACCACGACCTGGGCCGACTGTGCGAGCCGGGCCAGCCGCCGGCCGACCTCGACCGCGGCCTTGCCGCCGACGCCCGCGTCGACCTCGTCGAAGAGATACGTGGGGACAGGATCCGAGCCCGCGAAGACGACCTCCACCGCGAGCATCACCCGCGACAGCTCACCGCCCGACGCGCCCTTGGCGATCGGCCGCGCCTGCGCGCCCGGGTGCGGGGCGAGCAGCAGCTCGACCTCGTCCACGCCCGTAGGACCGAAGTCCGCGGTCTGCCGGATGTCGACGCTGACCCGCGCATGCGGCATCGCGAGCTCGCTCAGCTCCGCCGTCACCGCGTCCGCGAACCGCGTCGCCGCCTCGCCGCGCGCCTCGGTCAGCGCGCCCGCCAGCTCGGTCAGCTCCGCGGTGAGCGCGTCCCGCTCGGCCGTCAGCTCGCCGATCCGGTCGTCGTCGCCCTCCAGCTCGGCCAGCCGCGTCGCGCCCTCCTCGGCCCAGGCCAGCACGGCGGTGATGTCCTCGCCGTACTTGCGGGTCAGCTGCGCCAGCGCGGCCCGCCGCTCCTCCACCGCGGACAGCCGCAGCGGGTCGGCGTCGATGTTGTCGGCGTACGCGGCCAACTCCCCCGCCACGTCCGCGACGAGGATGCCGATTTCGCCGAGCCGGTCGGCGAGCGCCGCGAGCGCCGGGTCGTGCGCGCGGACGGCCTCCACGGCCCGGTGCGCGCCGGCGATCAGCGTGGTGGCGTCGACGCTCTCGGGGTCCTCGGGGTTGCCGGCCAGCCCGGCGTGGGCGGTGTTCGCGGCGGCGGTGAGCGATTCGGCGTGGCCGAGCCGCTCGGCCTCGGCGGCCAGCTCTACGTCCTCGCCCGGGAGCGGCTCGACGGCCGCGACCTCGTCGAGGCCGAAGCGCAGCAGGTCGGCTTCCTGGGCGCGTTCGCGGGCGCGGGTGGTGATGGTGTCGAGTTCGCTGGATACGGCGCGCAGGCGGGTGTACGCGGCGGCGTACTTCGCGAGCGGCACGGCGACGGCGTCGCCCGCGTACCGGTCGAGCGCCCCGCGCTGCCGGGCGGGCTTCAGCAGTCCCTGCTGGTCGGTCTGGCCGTGCACGGCGACCAGGTCGTCGGCGAGCTCACCGAGGATGCCGACGGGCACGGAGCGCCCGCCGAGGTGCGCCCGCGAGCGCCCTTCGGCCGAGACCGTACGGCTTATCAGCAGCGCCCCGTCGTCGAGCTCGGCGCCGGCCTCCTCGGCCCGTACCGCCGCGGGGGCGCCGTCCGGGACCACGACACGGCCCTCGACGACAGCGCTCTTGGCGCCGATACGGACCAGCGCGGCGTCGGCGCGCCCGCCGAGCAGCAGGCCGAGACTGGTGACCACCATCGTCTTGCCGGCGCCGGTCTCGCCGGTGACGGCGGTGAAGCCGGGCGACAACTCGACGACGGCATCATCGATGACGCCCAGGGACTGGATCCGCATCTCCTCCAACACGGGTACGACCATACGAGGTTCTTGGCACCACGTGCGATGGGCCTCCCGGCCGGGGCCCCGCCGGGGGGCGGTTTGGGACGCTTGTACGCCGTTTCGGGTCACCCTCAGTTGGGCGCCCCGCGCCACCCGGCGACCGGCAGCGCGAACTTGGCGACCAGGCGGTCCGTAAAGACGGAGTGGTGCAGCCGCGCCAAGCGCACCGGGGTCTCCCCCCGCCGCACCTCCACCCGCGCGCCGGCCGGCAGGTCGACCGTCCGCCGCCCGTCGCACCACAGCACCCCGTGCTGGTTCGTCGGCTGCACCTCCACCGCCAGCACCGAGTCCGGCGACGTCACCAGCGGCTTCGCGAACAGCGCGTGCGCGCTGATCGGGACCATGAGCAGCGCCTCGACCTCCGGCCACACCACCGGGCCGCCCGCCGAGAAGGCGTACGCCGTCGACCCCGTCGGCGTCGCGCACACGACGCCGTCGCAGCCGAAGCGCGACACCGGCCGCCCGTCGACCTCCATGACGACCTCGAGCATCCGCTCCCGGGAGGCCTTCTCCACCGACGCCTCGTTGAGCGCCCAGTCGGTGTGCACGACGCGGCCGTTGGTGCGTACGAGTACGTCGAGGGTCATTCGCTCCTCGACCTCGTAGTCCTGCTTGACGACGCGGTAGACGACCTTGTCGAGGTCGTCGCGCTCGGCCTCCGCGAGGAAGCCGACCCGCCCCAGGTTCACGCCGAGCATCGGCACCCCGGACGCCCGCGCGAACTCCGCGCCGCGCAGCAGCGTCCCGTCCCCGCCGAGGACGACGATGAGCTCGCAGCCGTCGATCACCGACGGGCCCGCCTTGCACAGCTCGACCTCGTCGGGCAGCGGCAGATCGGCGGCCTCCTCGGCGAGTACGCGCACGCCGACGCCGCTGTTCAGCAGCCCGCGGACGACGAGTTCCGCACTGCGGATCGCCGCCGGGCGGCCGGTGTGGGCGAGGAGGAAGACCGTGCGGCCGCCGGGCTCCGGCGTGGGCATGCCCGGCTCGGTGTGCTTCATTGCGGCCCCTTCTTCATTGCGGCCCCTTCTTCACTGCGTCGTCCACGTCGGCGGGGTCGAGCGGGGGTGCCCCGGCGCGCAGCCACAGAAAATACTCGACGTTTCCGGACGGACCCGGCAGCGGGCTGGCGGTGACGCCCTGCACGCCGAGCCCGAGCTTCGCCGCCTGCTCGGCGACCGTACGGACGGCCTCGGCGCGCAGCTCGGGGCTGCGCACGACGCCGCCGCTGCCGAGCCGCTCCTTGCCGACCTCGAACTGCGGCTTGACCATCAGCACCAGGTCGGCGTCGGGTGCGGCGCACCGGACGAGGGCGGGCAGCACGAGGCCGAGCGGGATGAAGGAAAGATCGCCGACGACGAGGTCGACCGGGATGTCGTCGATCTGCTCGAGGGTCAGCTCGCGGACGTTCGTACGGTCCTTGACGGTGACGCGCTCGTCGGACTGCAGCGACCAGGCGAGCTGCCCGTACCCGACATCGGCGGCGACGACGTGCGCGGCACCGGCGCGCAGCAGCACATCGGTGAACCCACCGGTGGACGCACCGGCGTCGAGCGCGCGACGCCCTTCGACGCGAAGTCCCTCGGGGAGGAAGGCGTCGAGGGCCCCGGCGAGCTTGTGCCCGCCGCGCGAGACGTAATCCGGGTCGCTGTCGTCGTCGGCGACGACGATTGCGGCGCTCTTCTCCACCTGCGTGGCGGCTTTGGTGGCGGTCGCCCCACCGACGGTGACCCTGCCGGCGGCGATGAGCTGCGAGGCGTGCTCGCGGGAGCGGGCCAGCTCGCGTCGTACGAGCTCGGCGTCCAGGCGGAGTCGCTGCGCTTTGGCTTTGGCTTTGGCTGCGGCCACGTCAGCCGTCCCGGCGGGTGTGGTGGGCTGTCT
>NZ_JAAKZV010000017.1 GCF_011044975.1 Streptomyces coryli
GGGATGGCTGGCGGGGGACATGGCGGCTCCAACGTCGTCCTTGAGCACTTCGGCGCGCGAGGCCGGGCGCGGGCGGGACCTCGGTGAATCAGGTTCCGCTCCGGAGCTACTCACGGGTTAGAGGGCGGAGTGACAGTCGGGGCGGCGGTGCTTGTCAACGCGGGCACAAGGGTGCGGGCGGGTGCGGAAGCTAGCCTTCAGGCGCACTGCGCGTACGTGAGGAGGTGCGGGTGACCGGGGCGCGGCAGTTCGCGGTGATGGCGATGATCGCGGTCGCCGGCTTCATCACCATGCTGGACAACACGGTGATCAACGTCGCCCTCCCGACGCTGCAGCAGGAACTCGACCTGTCGCTGAAGGACCTGGAGTGGGTGGCGACGTCGTATGTGCTGAGCTTCGGGGCGCTGCTCCTGGTCGGCGGCCGGCTGGCGGATCTGGTGGGGCGGCGGCTGGTGATGGTCGTCGGTCTGGTGATCTTTACCGTCTCGGCGACGCTGGCCGGAATGGCCGGGAACGGGACCGAGCTGATCGCGGCGCGGACGGTGCAGGGCATGGGCGCGGCGCTGGTGATCCCGGCGTCACTGGCCATCGTCGCCGGCGATCTGCCCAAGCACCGGCGCGGGCTGGCCATCGGCGTGTGGACGGCGGCGCTTGCGGTCGCGCTGGCGCTGGGCCCGATGACCGGGGGCATCATCACGGACCACTGGGGCTGGGAGTGGGTCTTCTACAGCAACCTCCCGTTCGGGGTGGTGGCGCTGGTGCTGGCGGTAGCGGTGCCGAAGGCGCCGCGGCCGGACAAGGGACTGCTGAAGACGCTGGACCTGCCGGGGGTGGTGCTGTCCACCGCGGCGCTCTACTTTCTGACGTACGCGCTGGTGGAGGGCGGGACCCTCGGCTTCACCAAGTCACCGGTGCCGCAGTATCTGCTCGCGGCGGCAGTGTGCGCGGTGCTGTTCCTGGCGGTGGAGTCGCGGACGTTCCTGCCGCTGGTCGACCCGGGGCTGTTCCGCAACCGGTCGCTCAGCGGCGGCACGGTGGCCCAGATCCTGTGGGGCATCGGCATGAACGGGGTGTTCTTCTACACGGCGCTGTATCTGCAGCGCATCCTCGAATTCTCGC
This sequence comes from Streptomyces coryli, assembly GCF_011044975.1. Taxonomy (GTDB): domain Bacteria; phylum Actinomycetota; class Actinomycetes; order Streptomycetales; family Streptomycetaceae; genus Streptomyces; species Streptomyces coryli. Next base: position 1,120 of record NZ_JAAKZV010000017.1, read on the forward strand.
CGACGAAGGCTGGCTTGGCCTTCCTGCCGCTGGCGGGGGCGCTGCTCGTGACGACGCCGCTGGCCGAGTGGCTGGCGAAGGTGGCCGGCGCACACCGGGTGATCTCCGGCGGCCTGCTGCTCGTGTCGGCGGGGCTGTTGTACGTATCGAATCAGGGCCTGGACGCCACCTACGGCTCGCTCCAGCCGGGCCTGATCCTCATCGGCATCGGCTCGGCGCTGGCGACCCCCGTGACGGTGCGCTCGCTCGACGGCGTCCCACGGACCCGTACCGGCATGGCCTCGGGGGTGGTGAGCGCGGCCCGCGAGGTGTCCGGGGTCTTCGGCGTGGTGCTGGTCGGCGTCGTGCTCACCCGCAAGGAGCAGTCGGGCCTCGAGTCGGGGCTGCTGCCGCACGAGGCGTTCCTGCGCGGTTACGACGCGGGGCTGCAGCTCGCGGCGGCCTGCGCGCTCGCGGGCGCGGTGGTCACGGCGATCACGCTGCGCCGCTCCGGGCGCCATCGCAAGCCGGAGGTGCGGCCGGCGAACCGGCGGGCGCAGCACGTGTGACCGGCGCGCCGCGCGTCAGCCGGCGGCCGTCCCCGGCACCCCCTCCTCCTCCACGGGCGGCATGAAGGCGCGCAGCCAGCGCTCGGTCTGGGCGACGTGGGCCTCGGCGGCGCCGGCGGCCGCGCCCGGATCTCGGTCGGCGATCCCGGTGGCCATCAGACGGTGGTCGGCGTCGCTCTTCTGCCGCATCTCCGGGCCTTCGGGGAGCGTGAAGACCTGGTACTGGCGGGAGCGGGCGCGGAAGACCGACAGCAGGGACGCCAGGGTGGGGTTGCCGCCGATGCGGGCGATCTCGGCGTGGAAGCGGTGGTCGAGCTCGGACGCCTTCGTGGGGTCGTCGGTGGCCTCCATCTCCTCGATGAGCGAGAACAGCGTCTCGACCTCCTCCGCGCTGCGGCGCGCGGCGGCCTTCGCCGCGACATGCGCCTCCAGCACCCGCCGGATCTCGTAGATCTCCAGCAGCCCCGGCAGCGGCAGCAGTTCGAACGTCAGCAGCAGGCTGCGGATCACATCCTCGGGACGGAGCTGGGAGACATACGTGCCCGAGCCGTGCCGCGGCTCGACCACGCCCAGGGCGGACAGCATCCGCACCGCCTCGCGCAGCGGGCCGCGGGAGACGCCGAGTTCCTCGCAGAGGTCGCTCTCGGGCGGGATGCGCTCCCCCGGGCCGAGGCGGCCCGTGGCGATCATGTGCCGTAGGCCGTGGAAAGCCTTCTCTACTGCGGACATCCGTCACCTCTCATGGGTGCACTGTAGCGAGCCGGATGCTGGACAAGTCATCGGATGACGCACGATCCCTCCCCAAAGTCGTCTGATGACTTTTGCATTTCAACCCTTGCAGAGCGCGAAACGACCATGCCAGGATGCCGAGTCATCATACGAGTTCCGACGAATGTGGAGTCACGTGAGCGACTCGGAGGCCATCGCGGCCCCTGCCCCGCTGCTGCTCGCCGACGGCCGTCCGGCGGCCGACGCGTGGTCGCTGGACCCCGGCATGCGGCACCTCAACCACGGTTCGTTCGGCGCGGTCCCGCTCGCCGCGCAGGAGCGCCAGCTGCTGCTGCGGGCGGAGATGGAGCGCTCCCCGGTGGTGTGGTTCCCCGCGCTGCCGGACCGGATCGCCGCCACCAGGGCCGAGATCGCGGCCTTCCTCCGGGTCGCGGCCGACGATCTCGCCCTCGTGCCGAACGCCAGCGCCGGCGTCAGCGCGGTCTTCGCCTCGCTCCCCGAGCACCGCGGCGGCGAGATCGTGGTCACCGACCACGGCTACGGCGCCGTGACCATGGGCGCCGAGCGGCTGGCCCGGCGCTGGGGCGGCCGGGTCCGCACCGCCCGGGTGCCGCTCGACGCGGGTCCCGAGGAGGCGTACGAGGCCGTGGCCGCCGAACTCTCCCCGGCCACCGGCCTGATCGTGATCGACCACATCACCTCCCCGACCGCCCGCCGGCTGCCCGTCGCGAGCATCGGCGCCGAGGCCCGCCGCCGCGGCATCCCGCTGCTGGTGGACGGCGCGCACGCGCCCGGCCTCATCGACACCCCGCTCGCCGGAGTCGACTGCGACTTCTGGGTCGGGAATCTGCACAAGTGGGGCTGCACCCCGCGCGGCACCGCGGCGCTCATCGCGCGCGGCCCGCTGCGCGAGCGGCTCCATCCGCTCATCGACTCCTGGAGCGCCGCGGAGCCGTACCCCGACCGGTTCGACCAGCAGGGCACTTTGGACGCCACCGGCTATCTCGCCGCGCCCGTCGCCCTCGACTTCGTCGAGCGCAGCTGGGGCTGGTCCGCCGCCCGCCGGTACATGGACGACCTGGCCGGCTACGGCGCCGCGGTGATCGGCGCCGCGGTCGCGGAGCTGACCGGCGAGAGCTCGGCCGTCGACGTCGGCATGCCGGTCCCCGGCATGCGCCTGGTGCGGCTGCCCGACGGCCTGGCGAACGGCCGCATCCAGGCCGACGAGCTGCGCGACCGGGCGGCGAGCGAGCTCGGGGTCGAGGCCGCCTTCACCGCGTTCGGCGGCGTCGGCTATCTGCGCCTGTCCGCCCACGTCTACAACACCCCAGCCGATTACGAGTACTTCGCCGAGACCTGCGTCCCCGTCCTCGGCACCTGGGCCCGCGCCGCCCACGACAAGGAAGAGGTCAGCTCATGACAAAGCCCGTGAAGTCAGGGACCGCGGCGGTGGCCCTCGGCACGGCCGCCGTGATGGTCATGTCCGGTTGTTCCGCCATGGGCGGTGGCTCCGGCGGCACGGTCACCCTCAACATGGTCGAGAGCCTGACGAACCCGACCCGCACGGATCTCCTCAAGGACCTCATAGCGGACTTCGAGGAGCAGCACCCCAAGGTCCAGGTCAACCTGATCTCGCCGCCCACCGAGCAGGCCGACCAGAAGATGCAGCAGATGCTGCAGTCCGGCAGCGGCGTGGACGTCCTCGAGGTCCGCGACCTCACCGTGGGGCCGTGGTCCACCAACGGCTGGCTCTACGACATGAAGAAGGACCTCGACGGCTGGAAGGGCTGGAAGGCGATGACGGGCAACGCCGTCAACGCCGGCGAGTTCATCAAGGGACACACCTACTTCGTCCCGTACGGCTTCTACGGGCTGAGCCTCTTCTACCGCACCGACCTGATCAAGGAGGCTGGCTTCAGCAAGCCGCCGGCCAGCTGGGCCGACCTGGAGAAGCAGGCCGCGAAGATCCATGACCCGGCGAAGCGCCGCTATGGCTACGCCTTCCGCGGCGGCGCCAATGGCAACAGCAACGTCACCGCCGCCATCTCGGCCTATGTCGCCGACAGGATCGACCCCGAGAACGGCTACCAGCTCAAGGACGGCAAGACCATCTTCTCGGCCCCCGAGGCCCAGGACGCCGTCGACATGTACTTCAAGCTCTTCAAGAAGGCCTCCCCCAAGTCGTCCGTCTCCTGGGGCTACCCGGAGGTGGTCGAGGGCTTCTCCAACGGCTCCACCGCCTTCCTGCTGCAGGACCCCGAGGTCATCGCCACCGTCCGCGAGTCCAAGGCGGTCACCGAGAAGCAGTGGAACACCGCTCCGCTGCTGACCGGGCCGAGCGGCAAGACCGTGCAGCCGCTGGCCACCGCCGGCTGGGGCATCGCGAAGGGCAGCAAGCACAAGAAGGAGGCCGTCGAACTGGTGAAATTCCTGTCCGAGGGCAAGGCCTCGACGACCTTCTCGAAGAAGAACAGCCTGGTCCCGATCCAGAAGGCCGCGGCCTCCGACCCCTTCTACAAGACCGGGCCCTGGTCCAGCTACGTGACCATGACCAAGAACCCGGAGAAGTACCAGAACGTCGTCCAGCCGCGCAGCGTCGCCTGGTGGACCGAGTGGGAGCAGAAGGCCGACGCCGATGTGCAGAAGGTGCTGCTCGGCAAGATGACGCCGAAGCAGCTGCTCGCCGAGTGGGACTCCTTCTGGACCGAGAAGTGGAAGCAGGAGAAGTAGGCATGCCCGCCTCGTCCGCACACACAACGGCGGCGAAGGAACCGGCCGCGGCGCGCCCCACGCATCCGAAGGGCGCGCCGCCCGCCCCGGGCCGCCGCAAGCGCGAGTTCACCACCCGCCGCGGCCTCGTCATCGCCGCCTATATGGCCCCGGCCGCGATCTTCGTGGCGATCTTCACGTACTACCCGATGGTCGCCGGCAGCCAGATGGCGTTCCGCAACTGGAAGCTGGCGGACCTCACCGACACCTCGTGGGTGGGCCTGAAGAACTTCCAGGACGTCTTCGCCGACCCGGCCTGGGGCACGGTGCTGACCAACACCGGTGTGTGGGTGGTCGCGTCGATCGTGCCCCAGCTGGTGATCGGCTTCGCGCTCGCGCTGTGGCTGCGCCGCCGCTTCCGCTTCCGCGGCGTCTACCAGGCGCTGATCTTCTTCCCCTGGGCGATCTCCGGGTTCCTCATCGGCATCCTCTTCCGCTGGCTGTTCAACGGCGAGTTCGGCGTCGTCAACGACCTGCTGCAGAAGGCCGGGATCATCGACGAGCCGATCGGCTGGCTCTCCGATCCGCAGACCGCCATGGCCGCGGTGATCGTCGCCAACATCTGGTACGGCGTCACCTTCTTCGCGATCATGATCCTCGCCGCGCTGCAGTCGATCCCCGACGAGCTCTACGAGGCGGCCGCCCTGGACGGCGCGGGCAAGGCCAGGACGCTGTTCCGGATCACTATCCCGTACATCCGCACCACCCTGGCGCTGACCGTGCTGCTGCGGGTGATCTGGATCTTCAACTTCCCCGACCTGATCTTCGGCATGACCGGGGGCGGGCCGAACAACGAGACGCACATCGTGTCCACCTGGATGATCAAGATCACCCAGCAGGGCGACTACGGCCGGGCCTCCGCCATCGGCCTGCTCATCGTCGCCGGGCTGCTGCTGTTCGCGATCTTCTTCCTGCTGGCCACCCGTGAGCGCAAGGAGGCGAGGTCGCGATGATCGGCAGGGAGACCACGGCCGGGCGGGCCGTGAAGTTCACCTTCCTCGGCCTGTGGCTGCTCTTCACGATCTTCCCGCTGTACTGGATCGCGATCACGTCGCTGAAGGCACCCGGCGACATCTTCGCCTACCCGATCTCGTACTGGCCGGAGACCTTCTCGCTGGAGAACTACCGCGGCCTGTTCGGCAAGGCGAACTTCGGCACGTACCTCACCAACAGCATCATCGTCGCGACCGTCGCCGCCACGGTGGCCACGGCGGTCTCGATGCTGTCGGCGTATGTGCTGGCCCGCTTCGAGTTCCGTACGAAGTCCGCGCTGCTGATGGCCGCGCTGGTCACCCAGATGATCCCGGCCTTCATCGCGCTCGGCCCGCTGTATCTGCTGATGACCGACCTGCAGATGGTCGACAACCGCTTCGGCCTGATCCTCGTCTACATCGCCGTCTACATCCCGTTCTGCACGGTGATGCTCCGCGGCTTCTTCGAGAACATCCCGGACGCGCTGGAGGAGGCCGCCATGATCGACGGCCTCTCCCGCTTCGCCACCCTGTTCCGGGTGCTGCTGCCGGTGATGCGCCCCGGGATCATCGCCGCCTTCATCTTCAACTTCGTCAACTGCTGGAACGAGCTGTTCCTGTCGGTGACGCTGATGAACAGCGACGACACCAAGACCATCCCCACGGCGCTCAACGGCTTCATCTCCAGCTTCAACATCGACTGGGGCTCGATGTCGGCGGCCGCCGTGCTCACCATCGCCCCCACGATGCTCCTGTTCGCCTTCGCCAGCAGGCACATCGTCCAGGGGCTCACCGCCGGCGCGGTCAAGGGCTGAGGAGATTACGGGACTTCGCGCAGGAAGCGCCGCACCACCTTGCCGAGCTGATTGCGCGGCAGCGGATCCGTACGGAAGACGACCTCCGTCGGGACCTTGAACTCCGCCAGCTGCCCCGTGCAGTGCGCGATCAGCTCCGGCTCGCCCAACGCCGCGCCCTCGCGGAGCACCACGACCGCCGTGACCCGCTCCCCCGCGCGCTCGTCGGGGGTGCCGATGACGGCGACCTCGGCGACCGCGGGGTGTTCGGACAGCACGGCCTCCACCTCGGACGGATAGACCGTGAAGGCGGCCGTGTTGATGATGTCCCGCTTGCGGTCGATGAGGGTGACGAAGCCGTCCGGGCTCATCACGCCGACGTCGCCGGTGAGCAGCCAGCCGTCGCCGGGCAGCGCCCGCGCCGTGTCCTCCGGGTCGTTCCAGTAGCCCGCGAAGACCTGCGGGCCGTGGATCGCCAGCTCGCCGGCCTCGCCGTCGGGCATCGTCTGCGACGGGTCGTCCTCCCGTACGATCCGCGCCCGGGTGCCGGGCAGCGGGACGCCGACGGTGCCGGCGCGGGCGTTGGCGTTCAGCGGGTTCGCCAGCGCCACCGGTGAGGCCTCCGTCAGGCCGTAGCCCTCGACCAATACGCAATGCGCCGTGTCGCGGAAGCGGTCGGCGGTGTCCGGGGGCAGGCGCATGGCTCCCGAGACGCAGAATTTCAGGCTGCGCAGCGCCTCCAGTTCCCGTTCCGGGCGGTCCAGGAGCTCCTCGTATACGGGCGGGATCGCCGGCAGCAGCGTCGGGCGCCAGCGGCGGGCGGCCCGCAGCAGCAGCTGGGTGTCGGGGACGGGCAGCAGCACGGTCCGGGCGCCGGCGAGGATGGCGGCGGCAAGGCCGAAGGTGAGGCCGTAGACGTGGAAGTACGGCAGCACCGCGATTCCGGTCTCGCGGCCCGGCTGCAGCTGCGGGTACCAGGCGGTGACCTGGTGGGCGTTGGCGACGAGGTTGCGGTGGGTGAGGCAGGCGCCCTTGGGGGTGCCGGTGGTGCCGCCGGTGTACTGCAGCACGGCGGTCGTCGTCGGGTCCAGCCGCGGGGCGTCCCGCAGCGGTGGGCGGCGGGCGACCTTCCGGTACGGCACGGCGTCGGCGCCGGCGGGCAGGCCGGGCGACAGGCGGGCGCGCAGGGTCTGGATGCGCTCGAGGGGCAGGCGCACCAGCAGCCGCAGCCACCAGGGCAGCTCCTCCGCGAGACCGGTCGTGACCACGTGCCGCAGGGCCGTGAACTCCCGTACCGCCGCCATCCGTTCCCATACGCCCTCGAAGGCGACCGCGACGACCGCGCCGCAGTCGGCGAGCTGATGGCGCAGCTCGCGCTCGGTGTAGAGCGGGTTGACGGGTACGGCGACCGCGCCCGCGCGCAGCGTGCCGAAGAACGCGACCGCGAACTGCGGGCAGTTGGGCAGCACCAGCGCCACCCGGTCGCCGGGTTCGACGCCGAGCCGGCGCAGCCCGGCGGCGAAGCGGTCGGCGGCGCGCTGCAGCGCCCGGTAGCGGATCCGGCGGCCGAAGAAGACCAGCGCGGTGCGGCCGCCGTGGTCGCGGGCCGCATCGTCGAGGAGCGCGGTGAGCGGGACGTCGGGGATGGCGACGCGGTGCGGGACGCCTGCCGGGTAGAACCGCAGCCAGGGCGCCTGGCTTTCGGCGGCAGCCACGTCGCTCGGCACATGACTCCTTTCGCGCCGGCGCCCGCCGCCGGCATCCGCATGGTCGCGCAGGCCGCGCGCACCCGTCTTGTCAGCGGGCCCACAGGCCGCGTGGTGCCCGTTGTCCCCCTGCTGACTATCTGGGTCGCGCGCCGCGTTCCTACTCTCCCGCAGCAGACCCGAAAACGGCCCCTCTCGGTAGGGGCCAGGAGAGGGGACACCATGGATGCCCTGGCAGAGGCCGTCGTCGCAGGAGCACCCCGGGAGACCCTGACCCGGATCCCGCTGCCGGACACGTACACCGCCGCTCATCTCAGAGCCGCCGACGTCGGCCTGTTCGAAGGCGTGGAGGACAAGGACGTACGCAAGTCGATCCACGTCGGCGACGTGCCGATGCCGGAACTCGCCCCGGACGAGGCCCTGGTGGCCGTCATGGCGAGCGGCATCAACTACAACACCGTCTGGTCGGCGACCTTCGAGCCGGTCCCGACCTTCGCCTTCCTCAAGCACTACGGCAAGCTGGACCGCTGGTCGGCCCGCCACGACCTGCCGCACCACGTCCTCGGCTCGGACGCCGCGGGCGTGATCGTACGGACCGGGGCCGGGGTGCGCCGCTGGCACGTCGGCGACGAGGTGGTGGTCGCCACCGCCTATGTCGACGACGAGGATCCGGCCACGCACTGGGACGGCATGCTCGGCGACACCCAGCGCGCCTGGGGCTTCGAGACGAACTTCGGCGGGCTCGCCCACTACGCGGTCGTGCGCGCCAACCAGCTGCTGCCGAAGGCGCCGCACCTGACCTGGGAGGAGGCGGCGGCGAACCCGCTGTGCGCGGGGACGGCGTACCGGATGCTGGTCAGCGAGCGCGGGGCCCGCTTCAAGCAGGGCGATGTGGTGCTGATCTGGGGGGCGGCCGGCGGCCTCGGCGCGTATGCCGCGCAGTTCGTACGGAACGGGGGCGGGATCGCGGTCGGTGTCGTGTCGGCGCCGGAGAAGGCGGAGCGCGCGAAGGCCATGGGTTGTCATGTCGTACTCAACAGGCAGCAGTTGGGTCTCACCGGCAACGAGCCACCGGATCCGGCCACCGCGGGCAAGCGGCTCGGGAAGCTGATCCGCGGCGCCGTCGGCGAGGATCCGCACATCGTTTTCGAGCACGTCGGCCGGGCCACCTTCGGCATCTCCGTCTTCGTGGTGCGCCGCGGCGGCACGGTCGTCACCTGCGGCTCGTCCACCGGCTACCAGCACGAGTACGACAACCGCTACCTGTGGATGCGGCTGAAGAAGGTCATCGGCAGCCACGGCGCGAATCTGCAGGAGCAATGGGAGACCAACCGGCTGATCTCGCTCGGGCATGTGCGGCCCGCGCTGTCGGCCACGTACCCGCTGTCGGAGACCGCGGAGGCCTCACGCCTCGTCCAGACCAACCGGCACACCGGCAAGATCGGCGTCCTCGGCCTGGCCCCGCGGTCAGGGCTCGGGGTGTCCGACGAGGCCCGGCGGGCCGAATTGGGCGGCGATGCCATATCGCCGCTGCTCACGCGCCAGTAGGCGCAGTCACCCTCGCCAAGGAGCCGTATCCGTGAAGCACCGCACCCCTTTACGAAAACGCCTCACCGTCGGACTGGCGGCCGCCGCATTGCTCGGCGCCGGACTCAGCGTGCCCGCACTGACCGCCGGCGCCGACGAGCCCCGGGCCGCCGCGAGCTGCGGCGCCACCGACGCGCAGATCTACACCCCGCCCGGCAGCGCCCCCGCCTCCCCCGGCACCGTGATCGCCTGCCGTGAGACCAAGCTGCCCGAGGTCCCGGGCAACATCCCGATGAAGGCCTGGAAGGTCCAGTACAGCTCCAGCGACAACCAGGGCAAGCCGGTCGCGGTCTCGGGCACCGTCGCCGTACCGGAGAAGACATGGACCGGCGGCGGCCCGCGGCCGGTGATCGCGTTCAACCCCGGGACCCTGGGCCTCGGGCCGCAGTGCGCCTTCTCCAAGCAGTTGGCGGGCGCGTACCAGGACATGTACGAGGGCGACAACATCGCCGCGGCGCTCAAGGCCGGTTACGCGGTCGCCGCCACCGACGGCGCCGGCTATCTGAACGGCCAGACCCACCCGTACGTCTCCGGCCTCGACGCCGGTCACGCGCTCCTCGACATCGCCCGCGCGGCGCCCGGCGTCCCGGGCAGCGGGCTGGGCAAGGACGCGCAGGTCGGGCTGTGGGGCTACTCCGAGGGCGGGCAGGCGAGCCTGTGGGCCGCGCAGCTCGCGGGCAAGTACGCGCCGGAGCTCAAGGTCGCCGGGGTCGCGTCCGGTGGCGTGCCCGGCGATCTCAAGGTGGTGGCGAAGGGCCTCAACGGCGGCCCGTTCGCGGGCTTTGCCGCCGACGCCGTCATCGGCCTCGCCGCCTCGCATCCGGCGATGCCCTTCGACGAGCTGATGAACGACCAGGGCAAGGAAGCGATCAAGAAGGCCAAGTCGCTCTGCCTGGCGGGGACGATCGCGCAGTTCGCCTTCAACAAGATCGACAACTTCACCAAGGACAAGCTCACCCTCGACCAGCTCTACGCGCTCAAGGGCACCGACGGCAAGACGTGGGGCCAGGTGGTCGACGAGCAGAAGCTGGGCGTGGGCATCGGCCCGGCCGGCTCCGGCGCCACGCACCGGATCGCCTTCCCCACGTTCCAGTACCGGGGCCTGCTCGAGGAGGTCATCCCCATCGAGACCGAGGACGCGACCCGGCAGGCGTACTGCAAGGCGGGCATCCCGGTGAAGTGGAAGACGTACGCCGGTGAACACCTGACGACCGACAATATGGCGTCGGGAGACGCGGTCGCCTTCTTCGGTTCGCGGTTCCAGGGAAAACAGCCCGAAAACAACTGCTGAGCGATTTCTGACAGACCGTCAGGTCAGGGCCCCTCCTTGTCATACGCGTGACAAGAAGGGGCCCTCCGCTTTTGCCGCCGCTACAACGACTCGCACCCTTGTGCGGCGTTACGGTTCCTTCACGCCAAAGATCTAGCGGCGCGGAAGGAGCGAAACAGCGTGAGCGTCAAAGAGCTGCCAGTGCGCGAGGCCTTCGCCCGGATGCCCCCGGATGTCGCCGAGACCCTGCGCCCGTATCTGCCGCTGATCTCCGAGGACGTGGTCGCGGAGATCCAGCACGAGGTCCCGGAGTACGCCCGCCCGGACGATGCCACCTACATGGCCAACCTGCGCACCGGCGTCGAGCAGGCGCTGTCGCTGTTCCTCGACCGCATCGGCCGCCCGGCCGCGGGTGCGGCGGAGGTGACCGAGACGTACGAGGCGATCGGCCGGGGTGAGGCGTACGAGGGCCGTACGCTCGACGCCTTCCAGAGCGCGCTCAGGCTGGGCGCGCGGGTGGCGGTGCGGCGCTTCAACGAGGTGGCGGACATCTCCGCGCTGCCGGACTACGCGCCCGCGGTGCTGGTCGAGGCGGTGTTCGTGCACCTGGACCAGATCGCCGCGGCCGCCACCGCCGGTTACGCCGAGGCGCAGCTGCACGCCGCCGGGGAGCTGCAGCGCCGCCGCGACCGCCTGGTCGAGATGGTGACCTCGCAGCCGCCGGCGCCCGAGGAGGCCGTGGTCGACCTCGCGCACGCCGCCCGGTGGCCGGTGCCCGCCACCCTCGCGGTGATCGTGGTGGACCGGCCGCCGGAGGGGCCCGCGCCACGGCCGCTGCTGCCGCCGGAGTTCCTGACCCGCTTCGACGCCTGGCCGGGCCGGATCGTCGTCCCCGACCCCGAAGGGCCAGGGCGCGCCCGCGACATCGAGCAGGCGCTGCGCGGCCACCGCGCCGCGCTCGGGCCGACGGTGCCGCTGACGGACGGCGGCCGGTCGCTGCGCTGGGCGACGGCGGCCTTAGGGCTGGCGCGGCGCGGCATCCTGCCGGACGAGAAGGTGGTGCGCTGCGCGGACCACCTGTCGGTGCTGCTGCTCTTCCAGGACGAGTCGATGGCCGACGCCCTCGGCGACGAACTCCTCGCCCCGCTCCGGCAGATCCGCAGCCCGCACCGGGAGCGGCTCGCCGAGACGCTGCTGTGCTGGCTGCAGTGCGGCCGCAACGCGAGCGAGGTGGCCGCTGTGCTCGGCATCCATCCGCAGACGGCGCGCTACCGGCTCAGACAGCTGGACGAGCTCTTCGGCGCGCTGCTGCAGGACGCGGACGCCCGCTTCGAGCTGGAGCTGGTGCTGCGGGTACGGCAGCTGCGGCTGCCGGCCGCCTGAGCGTACGGATCACAGCGGGCAGGCACCGTGGTGGGTAGGACCTGAGGTGTAGAGGAGCTTGCCGGCCAGGATCTCGGCGGCCAGGTCGCGGCCCATCTCCAGCCCGGCCTGGTTGCTGAACTCGAAGTGGCTGCCGCCGACGACCCGGGAGCGCCCGGCGTCCGCGGCGGCCGCCGAGAAGCTGTCGAAGGTGCGCTCCATCGGTCGGCCGGTGGCCGGATCGGTGGGGGCGGAGTCGGTGACGTGGGTGAAGGTGCGGCGGTCCGCGCAGAAGTAGCCGGCGAGGACGGCGGCCGCGGCGCTGCTGAACGAGCTGTGCCCGGAGACGTATTCCGGCGTGCTGCCGGGGCTGCCCGCGCGCGCCTTCCAGTCGGCGTCCTTGTCGGTGTACGGGTTGCCGTCGGTGTCGGCCTGCTGGATCGCCGTTTCCGGCCGCCAGTGGCGGAAGGCGTACTTGGTGCGCACCGTCGGGATCGAGACATCGGAGAGGGTGGCGCCCAGCAGCGCGAACAGGCGTGCCTTCGCGGGCAGCGACCGGCCCGCGGAGACCTCCAGGGCGATCTTCAGCCACTCCCCCGGCGGCTGCGCCGAGCCGGCCGGCAGCGACCAGTACTGGTAGTGGGCGACCTTGGCGGGGTCGTGGATGCGGATGTCGCCGATCAGGGCGACCTCGGCGAAGGCGGCCGCGTAGTCGAGGCCGGCGAGGGCGGGCGGCCCTGGCGCCACGTAGCGGCCGGGATCGGCGACCGCGAACGGGGCCATGGCGCGGTACTGCACCCCGGACCACGCCGACGGGAAGACGCCGGGCCCGGTGCCGCCGGGCTGCGACTCGACCGGGCGGGAGCCGTCCGCCGCGCGGGTGTCGACGACGTAACTGCCGACCGTCGCGCCCCACTTGCGGCCGGCGGTCACGCGTGGGCTGTCGCCGAGCTCGGCGAGGTCGGCTGCGAGCTGCGTGTCGAACTGGGCGGCCCGGTCGGGGTAGAGGCGGGTGAGGACGGCGTGCGCCGCGGCCACGGCTGCCGCGTGCTGATCGCCGTATCGTGGCGCGCCATCGGGGGCCCGCAGCAGATGGGCGCGGTCTCGCCTGTCCCGGTGCGCGGCGATCCCGTTGACGGCGTCATACAGGGCGGCGTTCACCATCGCGTACGAGCGGGCCGCGTCGGCGTCGCTCGCGCGGGTGGCCCGCACCGATTCAAGTGCCAGGCCGTTCCAGGTGGCCACCGGATCGAGGTCCTGAGCCGCAGCCGTGGCGGGCAGCACACCTCCCGTCACGGCGAGAAGTAACGCGCACACTCCGACGACGAGTCTCTTCACGGCGCACCTCGCAAGGGCCATCCGGCAAAGCCCCCAGGCTAGCCACGCCGCGGCACCTTAACCCGGGGCCACATGGGCCACTACGCGTCCGGCAGCAGCTCCTCCGCGAAGTGGCACGCCGCCGCCCGCCCCGGCCCCAGCTCGCGCAGCACCGGCGCCTCGGTGACGCACCGCTCGCGGCCCTCGCGGTGCTGCGGACCGATCGGGCAGCGCGGGTGGAAGCGGCAGCCGCCCGGCGGGTCGAGCGGGCTGGGCAGGTCGCCCGTGAGGGCGGGGCCGCGTTCGTCGCGGCGCTCGGCCGTGGCCGCGTCCGGCTCCGGTACGGAGTCGATGAGGCTGCGGGTGTACGGGTGCAGCGGCGCGTCCACGACGGGAACCGCCGGGCCGGTCTCGACGACCGTGCCCAGGTACATCACGGCGATCCGGTCGCTGAAGTACCGCACCAGGGACACGTCGTGCGAGATGAAGACATAGGCGAGCCCGCGCTCGGCCTGGAGCTCGTCGAGCAGGTTCACCACCTGCGCCTGCAGCGATACGTCCAGCGCGGACACCGGCTCGTCGCAGATGATCACCTCCGGGTCCACGGCGAGCGCCCGCGCGATGCAGATCCGCTGCAGCTGCCCGCCGGAGAACTGCCGCGGCCGCCGGTCCAGCACGTCCGCGGGCAGCCCCACGGCGTCGAGCAGCTCGACGCACCGCTTGCGGCGCGCCTCGCGGTCCGGCTCGATGCCGTGCACGATCATCGGCTCCTCGATCAACTGCCGCACGGTCCGGCGCGGGTTGAGGGAGGCCTGCGGGTCCTGGAAGATCATCTGGACGGTACGGCGGAAGTCCCCGAGCCGCCTGCCGGAGAGCCCCGTGACGTCTCGGCCGGCGGCCCGCACCGTGCCCGACGTCGGCTCGTCGGCCCGTACCAGCAGCCGGGCGAGCGAGGACTTGCCGCAGCCGCTCTCGCCGACGATGCCGAGCGTCTCCCCCGGCGCCACCGACACCGAGACCCCGTCCACGGCCCGTACGACGCCGGCGCCTGACCGGCTGAACAGGCGGGCGCGGACGCGGTGATGCCTGGTCAGGTCCGTGCCGTCGAGCGCGGCGGCCACGGCCGCGCCGTCGCCGTGCTCCGGGCGGATGGCGCGCGGCAGCAGCTCGGCTGCGGAGGTCGCCTCGCCTGCCGGGGCCGGGTTCCAGCAGGCCGCCTCGGCGCCGTCGGCGCCCATCGTCTCAAGTGCCGGATCGTCCGTCGCGCACCGGCCGACCGCGCGCGGGCAGCGTGGGCGAAAGGCGCAGCCCGGGGCCGGGTGCGCGGGGTCGGGCGGGCCGCCGTCGATGACCGGAAGGCGGCGGTCGAGGCGGGAGGACATGTTCGGCACGGACTCGATGAGCGCGCGGGTGTACGGGTGCCGGGCCGCGGTGAAGACGGCGGGCACGCGGGCGCGTTCCACGATCCGGCCCGCGTACATCACCGCGACCTCGTCGCACACCTCGGCGACCACGCCGAAGTTGTGGGTGACCAGGACGACGGCGGTGCCGAACTCCCGGTTCAGGCGGGCGAAGACCTGGAGGATCTGGGCCTGCACGGTGACGTCGAGGGCGGTGGTGGGCTCGTCGGCGACCAGCACCTCCGGGTCGCCGCACATCGCAAGGGCGATCATCATGCGCTGCCGCATGCCGCCGGAGAAGGCGAACGGGTAGTCGTGGTAGCGGCGTTGCGGCGCCGGGATGCCGACGACGCGCATCAGCTCCAGGGCCCGGTCGCGCACCTGCTGCCGGTCCAGGTCGGGGCGCTTGGCGTGCAGGGTCTCCTCGAGCTGGGCGCCGACCTTCATCACCGGGTCGAGGGAGTTCATCGGGTCCTGGAAGACCATGGAGATCTTGCCGCCGCGCAGCCCGGCGCGCTCGGCCTCGCTCATCGCGAAGACGTCCCGCCCGTGGAAGGTGACGGTCCCGGACTCCACGGTGCCGGGGTCGCGCACCTCCCCCAGCATGGCGAGCGCGGTCACGGACTTGCCGGAGCCCGACTCCCCGACCACGGCGAGGGTTTGCCCGGCCCGTACGTCCAGGTCGACGCCGCGTACGGCGTGCAGCCGGCCGCCGGGCGTGGTGAAGGCGATGTTGAGGTCGCGGACCTGGATCACGGGGGCGGCGGTCATCGGGCGGCCAGCTTTCGGTTCAGGGCGTCGGCGAGGAGCGTGAAGCACAGCACCAGGGCGGAGATCACGACGAGCGGGCCGATGGCGTAGAACGGCGACGAGGTCAGGAACGTCAGGCTGGAGCTGAGCAGCCCGCCGAGCGAGGAGTCCGGCGGCCGCACCCCGAGCCCGAGAAAGCTGAGGCCGCCCTCGATGAACACCGCGGTCGCGCAGGCCAGGGAGGTCTGGACGAGGACGACGTCGAAGCAGTTCGGCAGGATGTGCCGGACGTAGAGGCGCCAGGGCCGCACGCCGGTGACCTTGGCGGCGAGGACGTAGTCGCGGGCGGACTGGGAGCGTACGGCGCCGCGCAGGACCCGGCCGATCATCGGCGCGGCGGCCACGGCGACGGTCACGATGACCGCGGTCAGCCCGGCGCCGAGCAGGGCGGCGAAGGCGATGCCCATGATCAGCGCGGGGAAGGCGAGGACGACGTCGAAGAGCCGCTGGGTGGGGGTGTCCGTCCAGCGGCCCGCCGAGGAGAAGAGGCCGAGCAGCCCGCCCGCGAGCAGCGCGAGCGGCACGGCGGCGACGATGACGAGCAGGCTCACCCGGATCCCGGCGAGGAGCCGGGCGAGGAGGTCGCGCCCGAGTTCGTCGGTGCCGAGCGGGTGGGACCAGGAGGGCGGGTCGAGGGCGGTCGCGGAGGCGAGTTCGTTCGGGCCGTACGGGAGCAGCGGTGGCACGATCAGCGCTGCGAGGAGCAGCAGGGCGAGCACGCCCGCGCTGCCGCCGATCGCGGGGGTGCGCAGCAGGTCGCCCAGGCCGGTGGCGCGCTTGCGCTCGGGGGCAGCGGCCGCCGCAGGTAGGTGGACGTCTTCCGTCAGCTCACTCATGTCCGCTCCCGTACGCGTGGGTCGATGACCGCGTAGACGACGTCGCTCAGCAGCTGCAGCGCGATGAAGACGGTCACGGCGAGCAGCAGCAGCGCCTGGACGAGGGGGTAGTCGCGGGCGCTCGCGGCCGTGACGAGGGTCTGGCCGAGGCCCGCCCAGGCGAAGATGGACTCGACGATGACGGCGCCGCCGAGCAGGTGCCCGATCTGGATGCCGAGCACGGTGACGACGGGGCCGACGGCGTTCGGCAGTCCGTGCCGCAGCACGAGGCGTTTCGCCGACAGGCCGCGCATCCGGGAGGCGAAGTAGTGCTCCTCCTGGAAGACCCGCTGCAGCGAGGCGGTGAGGAAGCGGGCCAGGACGGCCGCGGCGGGCAGCGCCAGGCAGATCGCGGGCAGCAGCAGGAACTGGAAGCCGGCTACCGGGTCGTCGAAGACGGAGACGTAGCCGCCGGGCGGCAGCAGCCGCAGGCCGACGGAGAAGATCAGCACCAGCACGACGCCGGTGACGTACGGCGGCACGGACAGCATCACGACGTTCAGCCCGGACAGCAGGGACCGCAGCCGGCCGGTGCGGGCGAGCGCCTGGGCCAAGCCCAGCGGGAAGGCGATGAGGACGGCGAGCAGCAGCGCGCAGAGCGTGAGCGTGCCGGTGTTGCCGAGGCCGCGCATCACCAGGTCGGAGACCGGTGCCTTGCTGACGAAGGAGGTGGCGAAGTCGCCCTGCAGCGCGTCGCCGAGCCAGGAGAAGTACTGGGCGGTCAGCGACCGGTCGAGGCCCATGTCGTGGCGTACGGAGGCGATGACCTCGGGTCCGGCGTCGGGCCCGGCGACGGTGGCGGCCGGGTCGCCCGGGGCGAGCCGCAGCACGGCGAAGACCGGGATGGTGGCGAGCAGCAGCACGATCACGGCGGACGGCAGCCTGCGCAGCACGTAGCGGAGCATCCGATCAGCCCTCCGCCAGGTAGGCGTCGTCCAGGATCAGGTCGTTGAACATGTTGTAGCGGTAGCCCTTCAGGGACCTGCTGACGGAGTACGTCATCGAGCTGCTGACCAGGTCGATGACGAACTGCTGGTCCAGGAGGAAGTCGGTGACCTCGCCGTAGACCGCCGCGGCCGCCTTCTCGTCGGTGGCCTTCCAGGCGCGCTGGGCGAGCCGGCGGTAGCGGGCGTCGGTGAAATTGGAGGCGTTCTTCTGGGCGTTGAAGGGATAGGCGCCGTTGAGCAGGGTGGCCGGGTTGAGCTGGCCGAAGCCGTGGCCGCCGATCCACAGACCTGGAAAGGAGGCGGTGTTCAGCCGCTGCTGGAACTCGGCCGGCTGCAGCGGCTCGATGCGGGTGTCGAGGCCGATCTCGCGCAGCCCGTCCTGGACGATCTCGGCGATGGAGCGGGGGCCGCCGGGCTCGTTGCCGTTGATGGTGAGCTGCAGCCGGGCGCCACGTGCCCCCGCGTCGGCGATGAGCTCGCGGGCGCGGTCGAGATCGCGGTGGTAGTGCCCGGCGGCCTCGCGGTCGTACGCGGGTGAGGTGGGCGTCCAGGGGACGGAGGTGATGACGCCGACGCCGGCCATGCCCATGTCCCGGATCCGCTCGCGGTCGACGGACCAGGCGATGGCCTGCCGGACCCGCTTGTCGTCGAGCGGCTGCCGCTTGACGTTGCAGCCGATGTACTGGCCGTTGTCGCGGGTGTCGACCTCGACCAGACGAAGGCGGTCGTCGGCCTGGACGTTGCGGCCGTTGCTGGGGTTGAGCGCGTAACCGACGTGGGTCTGGCCGCTCTGCAGGGAGGCGACGATGGCCTGCTGCTGGGTGATGATGCGCAGCTCGACGTCGTCGAGATACGGGCGTCCCGGCTGCCAGTAGCGGGGGTTGCGGGTGAAGCGGACGGCGACGCCCGGGTCGTAGCCGGCGAAGCGGAAGGCGCCGGTGCCGTTGAGCTCCTTGCCCGCTTCCAGATCGGGTATCGACTCGTGGTCGAAGATCAGCATGATCTCGCACAGGTCGAAGAAGTTGCTGATGCCGTGGGCGAGGCGGAGGGTGATCTCGTTACGGCCGGTGACCTCGGCGTCCTTGATGGCGGAGGCGGCGGAGGCGAGCTGGCCCGGTACGCCCTTCTTGCTCGCCTGATAGGCGATGTTCTCGGCGACGTCCTTCGGTCCGAAGGGCCGGCCCGAGTGGAAGCGGACGTCGTCGCGCAGCCGGAGCACGACCGTGCGGCCGCCGTCGGTGACCTGCCAGTCGGTGGCCAGCTGGGGGCGGGGGCGCAGGGTCTTGTGGTCGTATTCGGTGAGGGTGTTGAAGACCAGGCGGGGCCAGGAGATGTTCGGGGTGTTCTGCTGCCGCAGGGTCGGCAGGTTGAGGTCGCCGACCTGCGCCATCTTCAGACTGCCGCCGCGTCTGCGGCCGCCGTCGCCGCGGCCGACCTGCTGGGCGACGGGAGTGCATCCGGCCACGGCAGCGGCTGCCGCACCCAGGAGCAGACGTCGCGACGGCTGCATGGGACCCTCCTCCACCTTGGCGTGAACGAGCACCACACACCAAAGCAGCGGCCGGAATGGGAGGCAATACCTGTGAAGGTAATCGATTAACCTTGCCCGTCAATCGCGTCTGGAACAGCAGGGTTTGTGCTGCTATGAGCCCGCCCATCCCTTGACGGCGGCCGACGCAGTCGGTTAAACGAATAAGGTGCAGCAGCCGATGAAGCGTGTTCGCCCCACGGCCCGTGATGTCGCGGAGCTCGCCGGGGTCTCCGTCGCCACCGTCTCGCATGTCGTCAACGGCCGTGGCGGCCGTTTCGGCGCGGACACCCGCGACCGGGTTCTGGCCGCCGTCAGCGAGCTCGGCTACGCCCCCAACAGCTCCGCCCGCGGCCTGCGCAGACAGCGCACCGACCAGGTCGCGCTGCTCGTCGGCTCCATCGGCGTCCCCGCCAACGACCGCCTCACCGCGCAGCTCCACGAGGCCGCCGACGCCGCCGGATACGGCGTCCTGACGCTGCTCGTGGACTCCGAGCTGCGCGCCCGGCACGCCCTGGACCTGCTGCACCGCGGCATCGCGGACGGCGCCGTGATCTCCGACCCGTATCACTGCCTGGACGACGACCGGCTGGCCTCGCTCGCCCACCACCTGTCCATGGTGGTCATGGACAACACCGTGGCCCCCGATGGCTTCGACGTGCTGCGCATGCGCGAGCTGGCGGCCTGCGCGGAAGGGCTCGACCAGCTCATCGGCGGCCGCCGGCGGCGGGTCGCGTTCATCGGGCACCACTCCGACCTGCTCGACACCGGCCGCCCGTCCGAGCGTTACACCGCCTACACCCAGGCGCTCGAACGGCACGGTCTGGAGCGGGACGAGCGGCTCGTCGTGTCCGGCGCCGACGACCGTTCGCTGAGCTACTGGGCGATGACCGGCCTGCTGCAGCTGGCCGACCCGCCGGACGCGGTGTTCTGCGCCTCCGACCGGGCCGCGGTGTCGGCGATCTGGGCGATACGGGACGCTGGCATGTCGGTGCCCTCTGACGTCGCGGTGCTCGGGGCCGGGAACATCAAGGAGGGCCTGATCACCCGCCCCGCGCTCTCCACGGTCGGCCTGCCGCACCTCGACTTCGGCGAGGTGGTGCGGCTGCTCTTCGAGCGGCTGGCGGCGCTGGAGCCGCTGCCCGGCCGCGAGGTCGTGAAGGAGTGGGCCTTCATCCCCCGAGGTTCTACGTAACACCCGTCGCGCTACACCCGCCGCGGTCCCGCGCACAGCACCGTAAGCAACCGAAAGGACACCGCATGCCGTCCAGGCGCCCCAATGTCATCGTCGTCTTCACCGACCAGCAGCGCTGGGACACGACGGGGGCGCACGGCAATCCGCTCGGCCTGACGCCCGAGTTCGACCGGATGGCGCGCACCGGCACGCACGCGGTGCAGGCCTGCACGCCGCAGCCGGTGTGCGCGCCGGCCCGGGCGGCGCTGCAGACGGGGCAGTACCCGACGACCAACGGCGTCTTCCGCAACGGCCTCACGCTCGCCGAGGACGCCCGCACCCTCGCCCACCACTTCGGGGACGCGGGCTATACCACCGGCTACATCGGCAAGTGGCACCTCGCGGACGACGATCCGGTCCCGGCCCACCAGCGCGGCGGCTACGACCACTGGCTGGGCGCGAACACCCTCGAGTTCACCTCGGAGGCGTACAAGACGGTGATGTACGACGAGGACGGCGAGCCGGTGCGGCTGCCCGGCTACAGGGCCGATGCGATCTTCGACGCGGCGATACGCTTCGCCGCCGACCACCACGAGGAGCCGTTCTACCTCTTCTGCTCGCTGATCGAGCCGCACCACCAGAACGAGGTCGACTCCTACCCGGCCCCGGACGGCTACGCCGAGCGCTACCAGGGCCGCTGGATGCCCGCGGACCTGGCCGCGCTGTCGGCGGACCCCGCCAACTCCAGCACCGCGCACCGCCACATGGGCGGCTACCTCGGCCAGATCCGCCGCGTCGACGAGGGCCTGGGCCGGCTGCTGGACGCGCTGCGCAGCATGGACCTCCTCGACGACACGATCGTGGCCTTCACCTCCGACCACGGCAGCCACTTCAAGACCCGCAACTCCGAGTACAAGCGCTCCTGCCACGACGGCTCGGTGCGGGTGCCGCTCGCCGTGCGCGGCCCGGGCTTCGAAGGCGGCCGCGCGATCGATACGCCGGTCTCGACCGTCGATCTGCCGCCGACGCTGCTGGACGCCGCCGGTCTCGGGGTGCCGGCGGAGATGCAGGGCCGCTCCTTCCTGCCGCTGGTCCGCGACCCGGGTGCGCAGTGGCCGGACGATGTGCTGATCCAGGTGAGCGAGTCGGAGTGCGGGCGGGCGCTGCGGACGTCGCGGTGGAAGTACTACGTGAGCGCGCCGGACGCCGATGCCTGGGAGCAGCCCGCGGCCGCGGAATACCGGGAGGCGGCGCTGTACGACCTGGCGCACGATCCGTACGAGCTGGACAACCTCGCCGGACTCGTCTCCCACCGCGAGCTGGCGGACGGCCTGCGCGACCGCCTCGTCGAGCGGCTGGTCGCGGCCGGCGAGGCGGCGCCGCGGATCGATCCCGCGCCCGTACGGACGCATCCGCAGCGCCGGGTGGACCCCACCGTGCACTCCTTCAAGCTCGACGGGGTCCGCTTCGGGCATCAGCAGCGGGCGCGCTGACTCACTCCTCGCGCAGGTCCAGCCAGGCCACCTCCTGCGGGGTCAGGCGCACGCCCAGGCCCGCCATGGAGGTGCGGGTCTCGGAGACCTGGCGCGGGCCGATCAGCGGGAAGACCGGGTACGGCTGGTGCAGCAGCCAGGCCAGGGCGATGGCCGTCGGGTGGACGCCGTGCTCGCGGGCGAGCTTGCGGGCGCGGGCCAGGCGCTCGAAGTTGGCGTCCGAGTAGAAGCAGCGGACCAGTTCGGCGTCGCTGGTGTCGTCGGGCCGGGCCCGGCCGGTGAAGAAGCCGCGCGCCTGGCTGGACCACGGGAACAGCGCCACGTCCCGCTCCCGCAGCCACTGCTGCGCCTCCGGGTCGCCTACGTGCCGGCAGCCGTCCCAGGGCAGCGCCTGGGCGCGGGCCAGGCTGAGGTGGTTGCTCAGCACGGTGAAGGGCTGCCGGCCGTTGGCGCGCGCCCACTCGTTGGCCTCGTCGAAGCGCTCGGTGCTCCAGTTGGAGCCGCCGTAGACGCCGATCCGGCCGGCGCGGCGGTGCTCGTCGAGGACGTCCACGAACTCCCCCGCCGGGATGTCGGGGTTGTCGCGGTGCATCAGATAGATGTCGACGTGGTCGGTGCCCAGCCGCTCCAGGCTGGTGTGCAGCTGGCGGCTCAGCGATTCCGGGTCGCAGTGCGGGGTGTGCGCGCCCTTGCCGAGCACCACCACGTCGTCGCGTACGCCGCGGGCCCGCATCCAGCGGCCGAGCTGCTCCTCGAGCCGGCCGCTGCCGTAGATGAACGCCGTGTCGAAGGCCGTGCCCCCGCGTTCGAAGAAGTCGTCGAAAACGACCGACGCGTGCACCTGGTCGGTCTGGTTGTCGACGCCGAAGACCAGCCGGGAGATGTCCTTGTCGACACCGGGGATACGGGCGTGGGCCATGCTCGCGTCGGGGCGGCGGGCCAGCGGACGCCCGGACGCGGTGGGCACCGCCGCTTCCGGGGCCTCGCTGTCGTAGCGCTGGCCGATGGCCGCCCGCCAGGCGTCCTGGACGGTCAGGTTGCCGAGCGTGTCGGCCCAGCTCATCGCGGGCGCCTGCCGGTCGGCGAGGTGGGCGGCGACGGTGTCGGCCTCGGCGGCGTAGATGTGCGCCGGCTCGACCTCGATCCGCTGCGGCTCCTCGCCGACCCGGTGCAGGGTCAGCTCGGTGGGCTCGCCGTCGCCGCAGAACCAGGGGTCGGGCACGTCGAGGTAGCCGCGCGAGCCGTAGACCCGGACCCGGTTGGCGTCGGTGAGCCGGACGCCGGTGCTGACCTGGGCGGTCAGGCCGCCGGCGAAGTGCAGCGTGGCCACCGCCCACTCGTCCACGCCGGTCTCGCCGACGGTGCCGGCGCCGGTGGTGCGCTCCGGATCCGCGAACGGTGCCCCGGTGGCGGCGCCGGCCAGCAGCCTGGCCACGGAGACCGGGTAGCCGCCGACGTCGAGGATGCCGCCGCCGGCCAGGACATTGGACAGCACCCGGCTCTCCGGGGCGAAGGCGGTACCGCCGAACGAGAACTGGGCCTGGATGTGCTGCAGTTCCCCGACCGCGCCGTCGCGCACCAGCTGCGCCAGCCGGGCGGTCTGCGGGGTGCAGCGGTACATGTACGCCTCCATCAGGAAGACGTCGCTGCGCACGGCCGCCTCGATGACGGCGGTCGCCCAGGCGCGGTTGATCGCCAGGGGCTTCTCGACGAGCAGATGCTTGCCGGTCTCGGCGGCCCGTATCGCCCACTCGACGTGCTGCGGGTGCGGCGTGGCGATGTAGAGCGCGTCCACGGTGTCGTCGTCGAGGAGTTCCTGGTACGAGCCGTGCGCGCGCGGTGCGCCGAAGCGGGTCGCGAACGCCTGGGCGGAGTCGGGGGTGCGGCTGCCGACGGCGGCCAGGGTGCCGGTGCGGGAGTGCGGGAGCTGGCCGGCGAAACGGGCGGCGATGTTGCCGGTGCCCAGAATCCCCCAGGCGACCTGGTCGGCCGCCGGGGGGTTCGGGTCGGTGCTGTCAGGCATGCAGCGTGAACCTCTCTGTCAGAACTTCATGGCGCCTGCGGCCAGGTTGGCGATGAAGTGGCGGGCGCCGATCAGGAAGACGCCGATCAGCGGGATCACCGACATGAGCGCGCCGGCGATCACCATCGACTGGTCGGTGGTGTAGATGCCGTTCAGCTGTTGCACGGCCACCTGGAGCGGGAGCTTGCCGGGGTCGGTCATCACGATCAGCGGCCACAGGTAGTCGTTCCAGATGGTGAAGAAGGTAAAAATGCCGAGGAACGCGAGCCCGGGGCGGAGCACCGGTAGGCCGACCGTCCACCACTGGCGGAAGAAGCCGGCGCCGTCGACCTTCGCCGCGTGGATGAGCTCGTCGGCGATGGCGCCCTTGGCGTACTGCCGCATCCAGAAGATGCCGAAGGCGTTCGCCGCGCCCGGCAGGATCAGCGCCTTCAACGATCCCACCCAGCCGAGCCAGGCCAGGGTGACGAACTGCGGCACCAGCGCCAGCTGCATCGGGATCATGAAGGTGGCGAGCACGATGGCGAACAGCACGTTGCGCGCGGGGAAGTCGTACTTGGCGAAGGCGAAGGCCGCCAGGGAGTCGATGAGCAGGACCAGGATCGTGGTGCCGGTGGCGGCCACGATGGTCAGGGCCATCGAGCCCCAGAAGTCGGTCTTGTCCAGGACCTTGCTCATGTTCTCCCACAGGTGGGAGCCGGGGACGAGCTTGGGCGGGTAGCTGAAGATGTCCGCCGTGGTGTTCGAGGCCATCACGAACATCCAGTAGAACGGGAAGACGGTGATCACCACGCCGAGCATGAGCACGGTGTGGCCGAGCACCAGGCGGACTCTGGACGCTCGGACTCGAAAAGAGGTGTCAGCGCGCACGTCGCTTCCCCTTCCGCTTGTCGGCGGCGAGCTCGTCGCGGCCGCCGATCAGCCGCCAGTTGATGACGGAGAACACGGCGATCAGGATGAACAGCGCCCAGCCGATGGCGGCGCCGTAGCCGAACCGGTTGAAGATGAACGCCTGTTGATAGAGGTAGAGCACGATGGTGGTCGCCTCGCCGCCCGGGCCGCCGACGTTGCCGGCGGCGTCGGGGAAGAGCACCTGCGGCTCGGTGAACAGCTGCAGTCCGCCGATGGTGGAGGTGATCGCCACGAAGAGGATCACCGGCCGGAGCATCGGGATGGTGATGCGGAAGAAGGTCTGCCGGTTGTTGGCGCCGTCGACCCTCGCCGCCTCGTAGATGTCGCTGGAGATCGCCTGCAGCCCGGCGAGGCAGATGATGGCGTTGTAGCCGACCCACCGCCAGGTGGTGATGGCCGCGACGGCGACCTTCATCGCCCACGGGTCGGAGAGCCAGCCGACCTCACCCGCGCTGATCGCCCGCAGCATGTTGTTCAGCAGACCTGAGCTGTTGCTGAAGACCGAGCCGAGGACGAGGGTCATCGCCACGATCGAGGTGATGTTGGGCATGAAGTAGGCCACCCGGTAGAAGGCCTTGAAGCGCACCGTGGTGTGCAGCGCGTAGGCGATCACCAGGGCCAGGAAGATCATGGGGACGGTGGACAGCACCCAGATGATCAGCGTGTTGGTAATCGACTGCCAGAAGTCGCCGTCGGTGAGGAGGTAGGCGTAGTTCTCCCAGCCGACGCCCTTCATGTCCCCGATGCCGTCCCAGGACATGAAGGACAGGTAGATGGAGTAGCCGACCGGGAAGACGCCGAAGACGGCGAAGAGGAAGAAGAAGGGTGAGACAGCGGCGTACATCGGCCAGTAGCGGCGCCACCCCGGCAGCGGCCGGGATCCGTCCAGCTCCTTGCCTGCGGTGGCGCGGCGCCGTTCGCCCGCGCTCCCCTGCACGGATTCGGTGACGGCCATTCAGATCGCCCCCTCGCGGGTGAGTTCGCGCTCGGCCTTGTCCTGCACGTCCTTCCAGGCCCGGGCGACGCTCTTGCCGGCCTCCAGGCTGGCCATCCCCGCGAAGAACACCGTGTGCAGCATCCGGTCGTACGGGCTGATGAAGGCGGTCTTGACCTGCTCGGCCGACTTCCCGAACACATCGACCGTGCGCTGTCCCCCGTAGAAGGGCGCCGGCTTGCGCATGGGCGGCAGCTCGAAGGAGCGCGGTGAGGACGGGAAGAGCGACATTTCGTCGTAGGCGCTGCTCTGGTTCTCCGGCGACTGCAGCCAGGTGATGAACTTGTAGGCCGCCTCGGGGTTCTTGGAGTACCTGGTGATCGCGAGGAAGGAGCCGCCGACGTTGGCCGCGCCGCCGGGCGGGGCGGTGACCCGCCACTTCCCCTTGGTCTTCGGCGCGGCGGACTCCGGCGCCAGCTGGCCCCACCAGACCGCGCCGATGGCGGCGGGCTGGCGGCCGCTGGTGATGAGGCCGTACTGGTCAGTGGAGTCCTGCACGACGCCTGCCGACAGGCCGTCCTTGAGCACCCGTTCGCCCAGCTCGAAGACCTCCCGTATCTCGTCGCGGCCGCCGACGTACTCGCCGTCCTCGGTCATGTAGCGGGCGGGCAGCTGGCCCAGCCGGGTCTCCCAGACGTTCTGCAGATGCGGGAAGAGCACCGTGTTCCTACGGGACTTCTGCAGCCGGCGGCCGAAGGCGAGATACGCGTCCCAGTCCGGCACCTGCTCCGCCAGCTCCGCCGGGTCGGTGCTGACGCCGGCGTCCTTCAGCAGGTCGGTGCGGTAGAAGAGCGCGGTGGGACCGGTGTCCATGGGGAAGGCGATCATCTTGCCCTCGGGCGTGACGCACTGCTTCCACTTCCAGTCCAGGTAGCGGTTCTTCAGCTCGGCCGCCCCGAAGTCGTTGAGGTCGACGAACTCGTCCTGGTTGGGAAAGTAGGTGGCCACGTCCCAGTTGATGGCGATGATGTCCGGCACGCTGGACTTGCCCGCGAGCGTGGTCCGCACCTTCGTGTTGTAGTTGCCGCCGATGTTCGTACGGCTCAGGCGCAGCCCTTCGGCACCCGGGATGCCCTTGGTCTCCGCCGCACCGACCAGCTTGTCGCTCACCGACCGGTCCCAGGTCCACAGCGTGATCTCGTCCTTTGCGCCCAGCGAGCGCTGCGAGCCGCACCCCGCGAGACCGAGTCCTCCCGCGGCGGCCGCCCCGGCGCTGAGCGCCAGCAGCCGTCTGCGTGACACAACCATCAGGCATGCACCACCTATCGCGATTTTGCGAAAAATGTTTCGATCAGGCCTGGTGGTGCTGGACCATAGAACTGCCCCAAGAGGCCGTCAATGCATTGCGCGGGCCGTTGACTTGGACCAATGCGCGGCGAGTTGGACTAATGCGGAATGCGCCGCCGGGGCAGTGCTGCCGACATTCTTTTCGACACCGTCAGGCGCTACCCTGCCCCCGGGGAGAAGCAGGGGGGATTCATGCCGTCAGAGCCCAGCCGCGTCACGCTCGCAACGGTCGCCGCATCCGCCGGCGTGTCCGTCCCGACGGTCTCCAAGGTCGTCAACGGGCGGCCGGACGTCTCGCCCGCCACCCGTGCGCGCGTGCAGGAGCTGCTGCGCCGCCACGACTACGGGGGCTATCGCGACGACTTCCGCGGCCACCCCACGATCGAGCTGTTCTTCGGCAAGGGCCGGCTCACAGCGTATTCGGTGGAGGTCATCCAGGGAGTGATCGCCGCCGGCGCCCGCTGCGGCGTCGCCGTCGTCGTCGGCAGCCAGGTGAGCCTCGACCCTTCCCCCGCGCCGGCCGACTGGGCCCACGGGCTCGTATCCGCGGGGCGGCGCGCGGTCGTCGCGATGGCGAACACGCTGACCGTGGAGATGATCGACGCGCTGGGGCGGGTCCGGCTGCCGCTGGTGGTCATTGACCCGCTGAGCCTGACCGAGTCGACGGTGCCGAGCGTCGGGTCCACCAACTTCGCGGGCGGCCACGCCGCCACCCAGCACCTGTTGTCGCTGGGGCACCGCCGGATCGCCTACCTCGGCAGCTACCCGGATGTCGCCTGCAACCTGGCCCGACTGCACGGCTTCCGCAGCGCGATGGAGGCGGCGGGCGTGCCGGTGCCGGCCGAATGCGTCCACCATGCCGGCGAGTTCGGTTACGAGCAGGGGATCAGCGGCGGCGGCACGCTGCTGGACCTGCCGGACCGCCCCACGGCCGTCTTCGCCGCCAGCGACGAGCTGGCCGCCGGGCTCGTCGAGGCAGCCCGCGCGCGCGGGCTGCGGGTGCCCGACGACGTCAGCGTCGCCGGCTTCGACGACACCCAGGTCGCCGAGCGCTGCTCGCCGCCGCTGACGACCGTGCACCAGCCGCTGCAGGAGATGGGGGCGGTCGCCCTGCGGACCGCGCTGCGGCTGGCGTCGGGTGAGGGGATCGACTCCCGGCACGTCGAGCTCGCCACCCGCCTGGTGGTCCGCGCCTCGACCGCCCCCTTGCCCTGAAGCCGCCACCTCCGACGCCGCCGACGCCAAACCGCAGGGCAGCCCACCGCCCCGTGCCACAATGCCCGGCGAGGAGGCTCCATGGCGCATCGACCACCCCCGGCCACGGCGCTGCGCCGGGACAGTGCGCAGACCCGCGAGCGGCTGCTCGACGCCGCCGGCCGGCTGCTCGCCGAGCGCGGCCCCGCCTTTACGCTGCCGGACCTGGCGCGCGCCGCCGAGGTCGCCTCCGCGACCGTGTACCGGCACTTCGCCGACGTACCGGACGTGCACCGCGCGTACTACCACCGCCTGGTCGCCGGGCTGACCGGGGACCTTGCCGCGGCCTCCGCGCGGACGCGCGGGCTGCGCCGGTTCGAGGCGGTGTGCGAGGCGTGGACGGCATGCGCCGTGCGGTGGGGCCGGGCCGCCACGCACATCCGCAGCGCCGAGGGCTTCCTCGAGCGGGTGGAGCGCGGCGAGTCGGGGACGACGGCGCTGTACCGGCAGCTCGCGCCGGTGGTCGCCGAGCTGCTCGCCGACGGCGAGATCCCCGAGCAGGACGAGCGCTATGCCGTACTGATGTGGGTCACGGTCTTCGACGAGCGGGTCATGGTCGACCTGACCCGGACGCTCGGCTGGTCCGCCCGCCGCATCGCCCGGGAGCTGTCGGCGTCGCTGCTCGGCGCGCTGGGACGTCAGGGGGATGCGGGCTCGAGGGCGCCGAGGAGGGCGTAGACGGCCTGCGTTACGGGCGTCGGTATGCCGTGCCGGCGGCCGAGGCGGGTCACGGTGCCGCTGATGTACTCGTGCTCCAGCGGCCGCATCGCGAGCCGGTCGGAGAGCATCGAGGTGCCCGCCTGGTCCGGGTAGTTTCCGTAGAACTCCAGGGTGGCGCCCACGTCCTCGGGCCCGACCTTCGCGCCCTCCGCGGCGCCGACCGCGACGGCCTCGGCGAGCAGGGCCGCCGCCACCTCCCGCACCTCGGGCTCCTTGAGCACCCCGAGGCGGCGGCCGGTGAGGGCGGTGACCGGGTTGGCGGCGGCGTTGCTCAGCAGCTTGCGCCAGGCGGCGGTGGTGAAGTCGGCCTCCTCGGTCACCTCGAGCCACGTGGCGGCGAGCAGTCCGGCCAGCGCACGGGCCTCTGGGCCGGCGGGCAGCACCAGGCCCTTGCCACCACGGTGCAGGACACGCCCCGGGGCGAGCCGCTCCGCGTTGACGTAGACGAGGGCGGGCACGACGCGGGCCGCAGGCACCAGGGGCTGCACCCGTTCGCGGTGGCCGACTCCGTTCTGCGCGGCGACCACGACGGTGCCGGGTCCGCAGAGCGCCGCCAGCCACGGCCGCGCGCTCTCGGTGTCCTGCACCTTCGTGGTGAGCAGCACCCAGTCGACCGGCCGCACCTCCCCCGGGTCCGCGGTCACCCGCACGGACAGCGGCCGCTCGGCGCCGAAGGCGTCGAGGACCAGACCGTCGACCGGCGTGCGGACGCACACCACGACGTCCGCGCCGGCCTCCTCCGCCGCCGCCCCGAACACGGTGCCGATCGCACCGGCACCAATGATCGCGACGGTGGGCACGGGACCTCCAGGCATCACTTGAGAAGATCTTCTCAGCTCTTGAGCTTAACAGCGCGACGCCGATGGGCGTGCAGAAGTTGCGGATTGGCCGCACTCGAAAGGGAGAATTGCGGCATAAGCCGTCAATCCCGCTCGGGAGGTAGCCCCCGTGGCACACATAGTCAGGGCCACGGCCGTGGCCCTCATGGTCACGTTCTCGTCGTCCGCCTGCGCCATGGACGTCATCAGCGGTGGCGAAGCACAGGCCGACACGGATCCCGCGGAGGCGCTCTACCTGCAGAAGGTCGCGGACGACGGCCCGGATCCGTTCACCGGATCGACGGCGAACGAGACGCCGCAGGAGGCGACGACCCCGACGCACCCGAGCGGCCGGCGGATCTACGCCGGGAACACGGCGGGCCTCTACGGCGGGACGCAGGACAAGGCCAGCTGCGATGTGAACAAGCAGATCGAGTTCCTCGCCGCCCACCGCGACAAGCAGGAGGCCTTCGCGAAGGTGCTCGGCCTCTCCGCGGCCGATGTGCCCGGCTATCTGCAGTCGCTGACGTCGGTCGTCGTACGGGCCGACACCCGGGTCACCAACCACGGCTTCAAGGACGGCGCTTCGACCCGCTTCTCGTCGGTGCTGCAGGCGGGTACGGCGGTGCTCGTCGACTCCAGAGGCGTGCCCCGCGTGCGCTGCGCCTGCGGCAATCCGCTGACCCGGAGCACGTCGCTGAAGAACAAGGCGGACTACCGCGGCACCCCGTGGAAGGGCTTCCGCGCCGACCGTACGGTCATCATCACCCCCGCGCCGCAGCCGATCGTGAACATCGTCATCGTCGACGTCACGAACAACATCTGGATCGAGCGCCCGGTGGACGACGACGACCAGGAGGACGAGGTGCTGCCCGATCCCCCGCCGGACCCGTACGACCCGGATGAGTCGGAGAGCCCGGACCCTGATGAGTCGGACAGCCCGGACCCGGACGAGTCCGACAGCCCCGACCCGGACGAGTCGGAGAGCGAGGACTCCCCGAGCCCGGACTCGCCGTCCCCGTCGGAGCCGACACCCTCGGAACCGACACCCTCGCCCTCAGAGCCCACGCCCCCCGAGGAGACGGACGCCCCGGACGACACCGGTGCGCCGGAAGAGCCGGACGCCCCCGACGACACGGACGCGCCGCCGGAGGCGCCGCCCGGCGAGGGCCAGACGGAAGAGCTCCCGCCCGAGGAGGCACCGACCGACCAGCCGCCCGGCGACGTACCGCCCGGGGACATCCCGAGTGACGACGTCGTCCCGCCAGGGCCCGGCGGCGACATGGGCGGCGACCCCGGGATGGGCGAGGCGCCCGAGCCGGCGGGCGGCGGCGACTGGGGCGGCTGAGCCGCACCCCCGCCGACGTCAGGCCTGGCGTACGGCCAGCGCGTCGACCTCTACCAGCAGGTCGGGGCGGATCAGCCCGGCGACCTGAACCGCGGTGCTCGCGGGCGGGTTGGCCGTGTCCACGTGCGCGTCGCGCGCCTCGCGGAGGGCGGGGAGCTGGTCGGTGTCGGTCACGTAGAAGCCGATCTTGACGACGTCGGCGAAGGTCAGGCCCTGCGAGGCCAGGGCCTTGGCGATGTTGCGGAAGACCTGCTGAGCCTGCGCCACCGGGTCGCCGGGGCCGACCAGTTCGCCGTCCGCGTCGAGGGCGATCTGCCCGGAGATGGCGACGAGTTCGCCGCGGACCGGCACCGCGTGCCGGTAGCCGTTCACCGGCGGCAGCGTGACGCGGGCCAGGAAGGCGCCGAGGGCGGCGTTGAAGTCCACGGGGCGTTCCAGGTTGGGCATGTGGGCGGCGCCCTCGATGATGTGCAGCGTGGCGTCGGGCGCCAGCTCGTGCATCAGCTCGGCGTCGGGGACCGGGGTGTACGGGTCGTCGGCGCCGGTCACGACGAGCACGGGGACGCGCAGGTCGCGCAGCGTGTCGCAGTAGTCGGGGCGGCCGGCGCGGGCGCGGTGGGCGAGGGCCGCGCCCTCGGCGGGCGCGCCGTGCATCATCCGGCGGACGTGGGCGGCGACGTCGGGCAGCGCCTCGATGTTGTACGGGGCGACCATCTTGTCGAGCACTTCGTCCGACCACGGCGCCATGCCCTCGGCGAGCAGCCGGTCCGCCATCGCGTGGCGCCGCTTCACGCCCTCCTCGGTCTCGGCCGTCGGGAAGGTGTCGGCGAGCAGCACGCCCCGCACCCGCTCCGGGAAGAGCCGGCAGAAGTCCATGACGATCTGCCCGCCCATCGACAGGCCGCCGATCACGACGCGCTCGAGGCCCAGGTGGTCCAGGAGCGCCGCCAGGTCGCGGGCGAAGTCGGAGAAGTCGGCGGCGCCCGCCGATCCGCTCGTTTCGCCGAAGCCGCGCAGGTCCGGGGTGATCACGCGGTATCCCTGTGCGGCGAATTCCGCGGCCTGCGGGGCCCACATGGACCGGTCGAAGGGGTGGCCGTGGACGAGGAGGAGCGCGTCGCCCGTGCCCTCGTCGTCGTAGGCGATGGATATGCCGTTCACCAGTGCAGTTGCCATGGTCAGAGCCTAAGCGGCCGCTGCTCGGCGGCCGACGGGATTTCGGGCAGTGGGGACCGGCCGGCGCAGGGGGCGCACCCAGCCGGCCGGTCCCCGGCCCGCGTACGGCCGGGCGGGCCGCGCCGGTCAGACCCCCGCGGCAGCTCGGCGCGGGGCGACGCGGTGATCGCCGGCGTACACGTTCATGGAGGTGCCGCGGAGGAAGCCGATCAGCGTCATGCCGGACTCGGCGGCGAGGTCGACGGCGAGCGATGAGGGAGCGGAGACGGCCGCGAGGACCGGGATGCCCGCCATCACCGCCTTCTGCGCGAGCTCGAACGAGGCGCGGCCGGAGACCATCAGGACGGTGCCGGAGAGCGGCAGCCGGTCCTCGCGGAGGGCACGGCCGATGACCTTGTCGACGGCGTTGTGGCGGCCGACGTCCTCGCGGACGTCGAGCAGTTCGCCGCGGTCGGTGAAGAGCGCGGCGGCATGCAGCCCCCCGGTCCGCTCGAAGACCCGCTGATGCTCACGCAACCGGTCGGGGAGCTGGGCGAGCAGGTCCGTATCGAGACGGACCGGGGGGTGGCCGGTGAGGGGGAAACGGGTCTGGGTGCGCACGGCGTCGAGGCTGGCCTTGCCGCAGAGGCCGCAGGAGGAGGTGGTGTAGACGTTCCGCTCAAGGGTGATGTCGGGGACGGGCACTCCGGGGGCAAGCTTCACGTCCACGACGTTGTACGTATTACTGCCGTCGGCGGTCGCGCCCGCGCAGTACACGATGCTCGACAGTTCGTCCGCCGCGCCGAGCACGCCCTCGCTCACCAGGAAGCCGGCGGCGAGGGCGAAGTCATCGCCGGGTGTGCGCATGGTGATGGCGAGCGGCTTGCCGTTGAGGCGGATCTCCAGGGGCTCCTCGGCTACGAGGGTGTCGGCGCGGCTGGTCGTGCCGGTGGCGCGGATGCGCAGGACCCGGCGGCGTTCGGTGACCCGTCCCATGGCTGTTACTCCCTGGTCTGGACGTGCTGGTAGCCGAAGCGGCCCTTGATGCAGAGGTTGCCGCGGGTGATCGGGTTGTCGTGCGGGGAGCTGACCTTGACGATCTCGTTGTCCTGGACGTGCAGGGTGAGGTTGCAGCCGACGCCGCAGTACGCGCACACGGTGGTCGTCTCGGTCTGGGCGTCCTCGTCCCAGGTGCCCTCGGCGCGCATGTCGTACTCCGACTTGAAGCTGAGCGCGCCGGTGGGGCAGACCTCGATGCAGTTGCCGCAGTAGACGCAGGCCGAGTCGGGCAGCGGGCCGTCGTGCTCGACGGCGATGGTGTTGTCGAAGCCGCGCCCTGCTACCGCGATGGCGAAGGTGTTCTGCCACTGGTCGCCGCAGGCGTCGACGCACTTGTAGCACATGATGCACTTGGCGTAGTCGCGCACGTAGAGGTCGTTGTCGACCTTGGCCTCGCGGCCCGCGACCGTGGCGGCGTCCGGGCCGAAGCGGTCGGGCTCGGCGCCGTATTCCCTTATCCATCCGGCGACATGGGGAGTTGTCGACAAGTCGGTTGAGGACGCGAGGAGTTCGAGCACCAGCTTGCGGCTGTGCCGGGCGCGGTCGGTGTCGGTACGGACCTTCATGCCCGGCTCCGCCTTGCGGGAGCAGGCCGGGGCGAGGGTGCGGGCGCCCTCAACCTCGACGACGCAGACACGGCAGGCGTTCTTGGGTGTGAGGGTGTCGCCGTAACAGAGGGTCGGGATGTCCTTGCCCGCGTCGCGGCAGGCGTCGAGGAGCGTGGCGCCCTCGGGGACGCGGACCTGGTCGCCGTCGAGGTCGAACTCGATCAGGCGGCGGGGCAGGCCGAGGGAGACGGGTGCGGAGCCCTGCGGCGTCCGGGTCCGCTCGGGTGTGGTGGTCATTCGTAGGCTCCCAGGCGGTCGATGGCGGTCTCCACGGCGTTCCAGGCGGTCTGGCCGAGGCCGCAGATGGACGCATCGCGCATGACCTGGCCGACCTCCCGCATCAGCGCGATGTCGGCGGCGGCGTCGGCGCCGGTCTTGTCGGCGATGCGGTGCAGCGCCTCCTCCTGGCGGACGGTGCCGACGCGGCACGGGACGCACTGGCCGCATGACTCGTCGCGGAAGAACTCGGCGATGCGGAGGAGGATGCGCGGCAGTTCGACGGTGTCGTCGACGGCGAGGACGACGCCGGAGCCGAGGGTGGCGCCGGCGGCGCGGGCGCCCTCGATGGTCAGCGGGATGTCCAGCTCGTCGGCGCGGACGAACCCACCGGCGGCGCCGCCGAGGAGGACGGCCCGGAGGCTGCCGGTGGCGCCGCCGGCGAGGTCGATGAGGTCGCGCAGGGTGGTGGACTCGTTGAACGGCACCTCGTAGACGCCCGGCTTTCCGAGCGCGCCGCTGACGCAGAAGAGCTTGGTGGCGCCCGTCCGGTACGCCTCGGCGCCGCGGGTGAGGATCGGGAGCACGTTGGCGAGGGTCTCGACGTTGTTGACCACGGTGGGCTTGCCGAACAGGCCCTTCTCCACCGGGAACGGGGGCTTGCTGCGGGGTTCGCCACGCTGCCCCTCGATGGAGTTGAAGATCGCCGTTTCCTCGCCGCAGATGTACGCGCCGGCGCCGCGGCGAATCTCGATGTCGAAGGCGTAGCCCTGGCCGAGGACGTTGTCGCCGAGCAGGCCGCGGGCGCGGGCCTGGTCGATGGCGTTGCCGAGGCGGACGAGGGCGCGCGGGTATTCGCCGCGGAGGTACAGGTAGCCCTGGTGGGCGCCGATCGCGTAGCCCGCGATGGTCATGGCCTCGATGACGGAGAAGGGGTCGCCCTCCATCAGCACGCGGTCCTTGAAGGTGCCCGGCTCCGATTCGTCGGCGTTGCAGACGAGGTAGTGCGGGGCGTCGGGCTGGCCGGCCGTGGCCTGCCACTTGCGGCCGGTGGGGAAGGCGGCGCCGCCGCGGCCCATCAGGCCGGAGTCGGTGACCTCGCGGATGACGGCGGCGGGGCCGATGGCGAAGGCGTTGCGCAGGGCCGTATAGCCGCCGGCGGCGCGGTAGTCGTCCAGGTCGGTCGGGTCGACCGTGCCGATGCGGCTCAGCAGGCTGAGCGTCGGGTCGCCCGCCTGTGCCTGCGGCACGGCCTCCAGTTCGGTGGCCTCGGGCGGGGCGGTCTCCGGGGCGGTCGCGGCGGCCACCGCGGCTTCCGCGGTGGCGGGCGCGATGACCGCCGTCGCGACCTCGTCGCCCGCCTGGATGGCCAGTGCTGCCGGGGCTCGTTCGCACAGTCCCAGGCACGGGCTCTCCTGCCACACCACCCCGTCCTTCGGCGTGCCCGCCGGGCCCAGGCGGTCCTCCAGTCCCGCGCACAGAGCCGCCGAGCCTTTCGCCGCGCACGCGATGTCCGTACACACATGCAGGACTTTCGCGGGCCGCGGCTTCAGCGAGAACATGGCGTAGAACGTCGCCACCCCGTACGCCTCCGCCGGCGGGATCGTCAGGCGGCGGCAGATGTAGTCCAGGGCGCCCTCGCTGATCCAGCCGATGCGGTCGTTCACCGCGTGCAGCGCCGGCAGCAGCTGGTCGCGGCGGTCGCGGGCCTCGTGGCCGCCCTTCGCCCAGCGGAGGTCGAGGTCGTCGCGGGTGCCGCCCTCCCAGCCCGAGGGGGCCGGGCCCAGGAGGGCGTCGACTGCCGCGCGTTCGTCGTCCGTGGGCTTCGCGTCGGTGTACTTGAGGTCCACTACGCCACCTTTTCGATGCGGATTGCCGACGCCTTGAACTCCGCCGTGCCCGCGATCGGGCAGTTGGCCTCGATCGTGAGCTGGTTCGTATCCACCTCGTCCGGAAAGTGGAAGGTCATGAACGCCAGGCCGGGCCGCAGGCCCGGGTCCACCCACACCGGCGCCGTGACGGTGCCCCGCCGGGAGGCGACCCGTACCTCCTCGCCCACCTCGACGCCGTAGGCGACCGCGTCCTCGGGACACAGCTCGATGTACTCACCGCGCCGCAGCGGCGAGGCGAAACTGCCGCTCTGCACCCCGGTGTTGTACGAGTCGAGGCGGCGGCCCGTGGTCAGGCGCAGCGGGTAGTTCTCGTCCGTGAGGTCGACGGGCGGGTCGTGCTCGACCAGGCCGAAGGGCGCTCGCCTGCCGCGCTTGGCGGGGTCGGTCTCCCAGAGGCGGGCGTGCAGGTAGCTGGACGGCAGCTTGTCGTCGTCCGGGCAGGGCCACTGCAGGCCGTGGTGCTCCTCGAGGCGGTCGTACGTCATGCCCCAGTGGTCAGGGGAGAGGGAGCGGAGCTCGTCCCATACCGCTTCGGAGTCGGCGAACTTCCACTCATGGCCGAAGCGGGCGGCCAGGTCGCAGAGGATGTCGATATCGTCCCGGGCCTCGCCGGGCGGCGTCAGCGCCGCCCGTACGCGCTGCACCCGCCGCTCACTGTTGGTGGTGGTGCCGTCGGTCTCCGCCCAGGAGGCGGTGGCGGGCAGCACCACGTCGGCCAGTTCGGCGGTCTTCGTCAGGAAGATGTCCTGGACGACGAGGTGGTCGAGGGCGGCGAGGCGGCGCAGGGCCTGCTCGCTGTCGGCCTCGGACTGGGCCGGGTTCTCGCCGATGCAGTAGACCGCGTGCAGTGTGCCCTCCTCCATGGCCTCGAACATCTGGGTGAGGGTCATGCCGTAGCTCGGCTGGATCACGGTGTCCCAGGCGGTCTCGAACTTCTGCCGGTGGCCGTCGTCGAGGATGTCCTGGAAGCCGGGGAGGCGGTTGGGGATGGCGCCCATGTCGCCGCCGCCCTGCACGTTGTTCTGGCCGCGCAGCGGCTGGACGCCGGAGCCGTAGCGGCCGACGTGTCCGGTGAGGAGGGAGAGGTTGATCAGCGCCCGGACGTTGTCGGTGCCGTTGTGGTGCTCGGTGATGCCGAGGGTCCAGCAGAGCTGGGCGCGTTCGGCGGTGGCGTAGACGTGGGCGAGCTCGCGGATGGCCTCCGCGGGGACGCCGGTCACCTTCTCGGCGAGGGAGAGCGTCCAGGGCTCGACCAGCTTGACGTAGTCCTCGAATCCGCTGGTCGCGCGCTCGATGAAGGTCTTGTTGTGCAGGCCGGACTCGATGATCTCGCGGCCGATGGCGTGTGCGAGGGCGATGTCGGTGCCGACGTTCAGGCCCAGCCAGCGGTCCGACCACTCCGCCGTGGAGGTGCGGCGCGGGTCGACGGCGAACATCCGGGCGCCGTTGCGGATGCCCTTCAGCACGTGCTGGAAGAAGATCGGGTGCGCGAAGCGGGCGTTGGAGCCCCACATCACGATCACGTCGGTGTCCTCCACCTCCCCGTACGAGGAGGTGCCGCCGCCGGAGCCGAAGGCCGCGGAGAGGCCGGCGACGCTCGGGGCGTGGCAGGTGCGGTTGCAGGAGTCGACGTTGTTGGTGCCCATCACCACGCGGGTGAACTTCTGCGCCACGTAGTTCATTTCGTTGGTGGCGCGGGCGCAGGACAGCATCGCGAAGGAGTCCGGGCCGTGCGCCTCGCGCGTCCGGCGGAATCCCGCGGCGGCGCGGTCGAGCGCCTCGTCCCAGGTGGCGCGGCGGAATGGCGCGTCGCGGGAGTCCCGGACCAGGGGGTGGGTGATCCGGGGATACGTCTTCGGGGTGCGGCCGGTGCGCCGGGAGTTGTCCGTACGGCCTTGGCGGTCCTTCATTGCGCGCTCCCTTGCGTGCTGCTCGCTATCGCGGGGGCTCTTTCGAAGTCGACAGAATATTGTCTACAGTATCCGTTCGACGGCGGTCAAGGCTCGTGCAGAGCCTCAACCGGCCTGTCGAAACGGCTGGTTGGCAGCCGGGCTTCCGCCCGGCTCGACGCGGCGGAAAGGCGGCGCGCATGACCACGCTCGACGAACGGCCCACTGCCCGGCACCCGGAGACACACGAGTCCCCGACGCCGTGGCCGGAGGCCCGGCGGATCGCCGCCGGGGCCGCGCAGCCACTGCCCGCCCGCGACGCGCCCCTGCGCCGCTGCCGCGGCCGCGCGCTCGCCGAACCGCTCGTCGCCGGGCTCGCGTTGCCCGGCTTCGACACCGCCGCCATGGACGGATACGCGGTCGCGGGCCCGGCGCCGTGGCGTGTGGTGGGCCGCATCCTGGCCGGACGGGAGGCGGTCATCGACCGCATCGCGGCCGGCGAGGCCGCGGAGATCGCCACCGGAGCGCTGGTCCCGGCGGGCGCGACCGCGGTGCTGCCGTACGAACAAGCCGGACGGGCGGGTGAGTTGGTCACCGGCAGCGTCGAAGCCGGGCGGCACATCCGCCGCCGCGGCGAGGAGTGCGCCGAGGGGCGCGAGGTGCTGCCGGCCGGCACGGTCGTCTCCCCTGCCGCGCTCGGCCTCGCCGCGAGCCTCGGCTGCGACCGGCTCGCCGTCCACCGGCGCCCGCAGGTCGCGGTGCTGGTGACCGGCGACGAGGTGGTACGGCGCGGCACGCCCCCGCCGGGTCGGGTGCGCGACGCCATCGGGCCGCTGCTCCCCGGTCTGGTCGAGTGGGCGGGCGGCGAGCCGCTGCCGACGACGTATGTGCCGGACGGCCGTACCCCGCTCGCGGAAGGGCTCACCAGGGCAGCCCGCGCCACCGACGTGATCGCGGCGTGCGGGGCGTCGTCACGCGGCCCCGCCGACCATCTGCGCGGCACCCTGCGCGAGTTGGGCGCCGCATTCCTCATCGACGGCGTGGCCTGCCGTCCGGGCCACCCGCAGCTGCTCGCCCGGCTGCCCTGCGGCACGCTCGTCGCCGGGCTGCCCGGCAATCCGTACGCCGCCTACGCGGCCGGACTCACCCTCCTCGCCCCGCTGCTGGGCCGGCTCTCCGGCCGTACGCCTCCGGGCCCCCGCTACGCGCCCCTCTCCCCCGCGCCGGGCGGGACCGCGCCGCACCCCAGGGACACCCGCCTGGTCGCCGTCACGCTCGACGCCGCGGGCCGGGCCACGCCCGTCGGCCGGGACCGCCCGGGTCTACTGTGGGGCGCGGCGGCGGCCGACGCGCTCGCCGTGCTCCCGCCCGGCGGCGAACTCCCGCCGGAGGCGGAGCTCCTGGAGCTGCCGCAGTGACGGTGGCCGCAGTGGCCAAACACCGTGTGAAGAGGATCACCATCTGTGCAACCCGCCTGACAGGCGGGGTATCACACTCAGTAGACTGTAGACAAAAGCCAATCGAGGCCGGGGGGAAGCGATGCTCTCCACAGGATTGCCGCAGGGTGCCATGCCCAAGCTGGAGCGCCCTGGACCGCTCCGCGAGCGGGTGTACGAGGCGCTGCTGGACCTGATCATCACGCGCGCCCTGAGCCCCGGCCAGCACCTGGTCGAGACCGAACTCGCCGGCCACCTCGGCGTATCCCGGCAGCCCGTGCGCGAGGCGCTGCAGCGGCTCAACACCGAGGGCTGGGTCGATCTGCGCCCCGCCCAGGGCGCGTTCGTGCACGAGCCCACCGAGCAGGAGGCCGACCAGCTGCTCGTCGTCCGCGCCCTGCTGGAGACGGAGGCGGCCCGGCTGGCGGCGGCCAACGCGACGGGTCCTGGGGTGAAGGAGCTGGAGCGGCTGTGCGCCGTCGGTGAGGCCGCGGTGGAGGCCGACACCGTCGACGAGGTGGTGGCCGCCAACGCCGCCTTCCACGCCTACGTGATGCAGCTCGCCGGCAACGCGGTGCTGACGGAGCTGGCCGCCCAGGTGGACCGCCGGGTGCGCTGGTACTACACGCCTGTCGCCCGGCAGCGCGGCGCCCAGTCCTGGATCGAGCACCGCGAGCTGATCGCCGCCATCAAGGGCCGCGACGAGGCCGAGGCGCAGGCCGTGATGCGTACGCACACGGAGCACACCCGCACCTCGTACCACCAGCGGCAGAAGGACGACGGGAAGGGCTGAGCCCGGACGACGCGGGGCCCGCCCTGAGGGAGCGGGGCGGGC
The DNA here is from genome assembly GCF_011044975.1 of Streptomyces coryli. Taxonomy (GTDB): domain Bacteria; phylum Actinomycetota; class Actinomycetes; order Streptomycetales; family Streptomycetaceae; genus Streptomyces; species Streptomyces coryli. The sequence goes on from NZ_JAAKZV010000017.1 coordinate 40,846, forward strand.
CCTGACGTGCGTGGGGACGGGATCGGGGTTACTCGGCCTCCCTGCTGATCGGCTTCGGGTTGGGGCTGACGACCAGCCGGCCCCGGTAGTCGCGTCCAGGCGCCTTGAGGAACAGCGCGATGAAGAACGCCAGGAGGGACAGCGAGCCGGCCAGGGTGAAGGCCCCGTTGAGACCCCAGGCGGTCACCGCGATGGAACCCATGCCGGCGCCCAGGCCGGACACGAGCTTCGAGCTGTAGACCATGCCGTAGTTGGACGCGTTGTTGTTCTCGCCGAAGTAGTCGGCGGTCATGGCCGCGAACATCGGGAAGATCGCGCCGCCGCCGAATCCGGAGATCGCGGAGAAGATCAGGAACAGCGGCAGGTTCTTGATGTCGGCCGACCAGATGATGCCGAACTGCGAGAGGCCCAGGACGATACAGACGAAGAGCAGGCATTCCTTACGTCCGTACCGGTCGGAGAGCCAGCCGATGACCCCGCGCCCGGTGCCGTTGACGATGGCCTTCAGGGACATGGCCGTCGCTACGATCCCGGCGGCGAAGCCGGCCTCTTCACCGATGTCGACCTGGAACGAGATGCCGAAGATATTGACGCCCGAGGTGAAGGCGAGACAGACCCACATCACCGCGACCCGGCCGGTCCTCCAGGCCTCCCCCGGCGAGTACTGCTTGATCGCCGGCGGGTTCTTCTGCAGCGAACGGGCCGCCCGCGGGTCCTCCGGCGGGTGCAGCGGGTCGATCTCCGCGGGCCACCAGTTCTTCGGCGGGTCCTTGAAGAAGAAGCCGGCGTACGCCACGGCTCCGGCGAGGAACAGCCCCGCCGAGACCAGCACCCACTGGTAATTGCTCGCGTCCATGTAGCCGTGGAAGAGGAAGACGAACGGCACCGAACCGTAGGCGAAGCCGCCGTTCACGAAGCCGGTCTTGCCGCCCTTGCGCTCCGGATACCACTTGCCGACCATGTTGACGCAGGTGGCGTACACCATGCCCGCGCCCATCCCGCTGAACACGCCGAAGCCGATGACCGCCAGCATGACGTGCGGCGCGAAGGCCAGCGACAGATAGCCGATGAAGGTGCCTGCGGCGCCGAGCATCATCGCCCAGCGGGCGGGCAGTTTTCCGGACTCACGCAGCTTTCCCGCCGGGAAGGCGACTGCGGCCTGGAAGAACACCCAGCACGTCAGCATCCAGTAGATGCTGGTGCTGGACCAGGCGTGCGCCTCGTGCAGCGTGTCCTCGGCGGACGCGAACGCGTACTCCGCCGAGGAAATGCCCATCATGCCGATCCACGGCAGGATGACCATCCACTTGCGCTTGCGGCCCATGATGTCGATATCGGACTCGCCCAGGCGGTAGGTCCGCCCGTTTGCATCGGTGACCTCCCGGTATGCGGCCACCTTTGGAAAGTCTGTTGTTGTCACGGCTGTTGCACCCCTTGCGTGGAGAGAATCCGGACAGCGCCCCCTGCCTGATCTCTTGCTGTGCTGTGGTGCGCCGGGGCCGGCCCCTGTCCTGACGGGGCCGGCCCCGGGGTGCTGCGGTGTTACGTGAGCAGGCCCGCGGCCCGGGCCCAGCGGTACTTCGCGCCGAGTACGGCGACCGGCTTCTCGGTCGTGTACGGGTACGCGACGACCCCCCGCTCGAAGAGGTACTGGCAGGCCTCCTCGACCTCCGTGTCGCCCGCGAGGGACGCCACGACGGGCTTGACGTTGCCCTTGGCCCGCTCCTCCGCCACCACGCGGGCGGCGAGCTCGGCGAAGACCATGGGCGGGGTGACAATCGTGTGCCAGTAGCCGAGGACCAGCGAGTGGATGCGCGGGTCGGTGAGCCCCAGGCGGATCGTCGCCTCGTAGGTGGACGGCGGCTCGCCGCCGGTGATGTCGATCGGGTTGCCCGCCGCGCCGAAGGGCGGGATGTACTTCATGAACGCCTCGTTGAGGTCCTCCGGGATGTCCATGAGCTGCATGCCGTTGTCGACGATGGCGTCGGAGAGCAGCACGCCGGAGCCGCCGGCGCCCGTGATGATCACGACGTTGTCGCCCTGCGGCGTGGGCAGGACCGGCAGCGCGCGGGCGTACTCGAGCATCTCGTTCAGGCCCGGCGCCCGGATGACGCCGGCCTGCTTCAGGATGTCGTCGTACACGGCGTCGTCACCGGCGAGCGCCCCGGTGTGCGACCCTGCGGCCTTGGCGCCCGCCGACGTACGGCCGGCCTTGAGCACGACCACCGGCTTCTTCGGCACGGTCGCCCGCGCCGCCTCGACGAAGGCGCGGCCGTCCTTGAGGTCCTCCAGGTGCATCGCGATGCACTGGGTGTTCTCGTCCTCCCCGAAGTAGGTCAGCAGGTCGTCCTCGTCGACGTCCGACTTATTGCCCAGCCCGACGATCGCGGAGACGCCGGTCTTGGTCGTACGGGCGAAACCGAGGATCGCCATGCCGATCCCGCCGGACTGGGAGGTGAGCGCCACGCCGCCCTTGACGTCGTACGGTGTGCAGAACGTGGCGCACAGGTCCTGCCAGGTGGAGTAGTAGCCGTAGATGTTCGGGCCGAGCATGCGGATGTTGTGTTCGGTGGCGATGTCCACGATCTGCTGCTGCAGCTCGTGCTCGCCGGTCTCGGCGAAGCCGGAGGGGATGAGGACCGCGTTGGGGATGTTCTTGCGGCCCACGTCCTCGAGGGCGGAGGGCACGAACTTCGCCGGGATGGCGAAGACCGCGACGTCGACCTCGCCCGGCACGTCGGTGATCGACTTGTAGGCCTTGCGGCCCAGGATGTCGTCGGCCTTCGGGTTGACCGGGTGGATGTCGCCGGCGAAGCCCCCGTTGATGAGGTTCTTCATCACCGAGTTGCCGATCTTCCCCTCCTCGTTGGAGGCGCCGATGACGGCGACAGAACGCGGCTTCATCAGCCGGTTCATGGCGGCGAGGATCTCGTCGCGGGAGAAGGTGCGACGGACCGGTTGCTCGCCTTCGGCGAGGATGATCCGCAGGTCCGCGGCCAGGGCGCCCTCAGGGGTGGCGATGACCGGGTTGAGGTCCACCTCGGCGATCTCGGGGAAGTCGGTGACCAGCTCCGAGACCCGGCGGATCTGCTCGGCGACCGCCCAGCGGTCCACCGCCTCTCCCCCGCGCACGCCGCGCAGGATCTCGGCGGCGCCGATGGAGTCCAGCATCCCGACGGCGGTGTCCGCGTCGACCGGCGCCAGGCGGAAGGTGACGTCCTTGAGCACCTCCACCAGTACGCCTCCGAGCCCGAAGGCGACGACCTTGCCGAAGGTCGGGTCGGTGACCGCACCGACGATGACCTCGTGCGCGTCGGGCCCGGAGGGCAGCATCTGCTGCACCTGCACGCCCTCGATGCGGGCCTCGGGGTTGTACGCCTTGGCGTTGTCGATGATGCGGTGGAAGGAGGCCCGTACGTCGGCGGCGCCCTCGATGCCGACCTCCACTCCCCCGGCGTCGGTCTTGTGCAGGATGTCGGGCGAGACGATCTTCAGGACCACCTTGCCGTCGAAGCGCGCGGCGGCCGCCACCGCCGCGTCCACGTCCTTCGCCAATTCCTCGCCGGGAGCGGCGATCCCGTACGCGTCGGCGACCTGCTTCGCCTCCGGTGCGGTCAGTGCGGTGCGGCCGTCGGCGGCGACCTGCTTCAGCAGCGCCTTGACGACGTCGCGGGACTGGGGCTCGACCATGGGCTCAGATCACTCCGTTCGTCTTGAGGTCGGCCAGCTCCGCGGCTGTGAGACCCAGTTCGCGTTCGTAGATGTCGGTGTTGTGCTCACCCAGGAGCGGGGACCGGTCGACGTCGACGGGAGAGTCGGAGAGCTTCAGAGGGCTGCCGACGGTGACGTACGAGCCGCGCTCGGGATGCTCGACCTCGACCACGATCTCGTTGTCCCGCAGGCTGGCGTCCTCGACGATCTCCTTGGTGGAGAGGATGGGGCCGCAGGGGATGTTGTGGGCATTGAGCTTCTCCAGGACCTGCCATTTGGGCAAGGTGCTGGACCATTCCTCGATCAGCTGGAACATCTTGCCGAGCTTCGGCAGCCGCGCCTCCGGGGTGTTCCACTCGGGGTCCTCGGCGAGCTCGGGCCGGCCGATCAGATCGGTGATCGGCTGCCAGCCGACGGGCTGCACGATCACATACACGTAGTCGTTCGGGCCGCCGGGCGCGCATTTGACAGCCCAGCCCGGCTGGCCGCCGCCGGAGGCGTTGCCGGAGCGCGGCACCTCGTCACCGAAGTCCTCGTTCGGGTACTCGGCGAGCGGGCCGTGGGCGAGCCGCTGCTGGTCGCGGAGCTTGACGCGGCAGAGATTGAGCACGGCGTGCTGCATCGCGACGTTCACGCGCTGACCGCGGCCGGTGTGGGTGCGCTGGAAAAGCGCAGCCAATATACCGGCTACTGTATGCATTCCCGTGCCCGAGTCACCGATCTGCGCGCCCGTGGCGAGGGGCGGCCCGTCCTCGAAGCCGGTGGTCGACATCGACCCGCCCATGGCCTGGGCCACGACTTCGTAGGCCTTGAAATTCGTGTACGGGCCGTCGCCGAAGCCCTTGATGGACGCGTAGATGATCCGCGGATTGATCTCCTGGATCCGCTCCCAGGAGAAGCCCATCCGGTCCACTGCGCCGGGGCCGAAGTTCTCCACCATGATGTCGCTGCGCTTGATCAGCTCGATGAGGAGCTCTTTGCCGCGCGGCGTCTTGGTGTTGAGGGTGATGCTGCGCTTGTTGCCGTTCAGCATCGTGAAGTAGAGGCTGTCCACGTCCGGCAGGTCACGCAGCTGCTTGCGCGTGATGTCTCCGGTCGGCGCCTCCAGCTTGACCACATCGGCGCCGAGCCAGGCGAGGATCTGGGTGGCGGAGGGGCCGGACTGGACATGCGTCATGTCCAGGACGCGCACCCCGTCGAGGGCTTTCGTCACTTCTCGTCACCTCACTTGTACATCGTCTGGTTCATGGTTCCGGGGGCGTACGCGTCCGGGTCGACCCAGACGTTGATCAGCGACGGCTTGCCCGACTCGCGGGCCCGCTGCAGCGCGGGGGCGATGTCGGCCGGGTCGCGGACCTCCTCGCCGTAGCCGCCGAGCATCTTGGCGAACTGGTCGTACGGCACGTCGCCGAGCGTGTTGCCGACCCGCTCCCGCTCCAGGCCGTACTTGGCCGCCTGGCCGTAACGGATCTGGTTCATCGAGGAGTTGTTGCCGACGATGCCGACGAACGGCAGGTTGTAGCGGACGAGGGTCTCGAAGTCCCAGCCCGTCAGCGAGAACGCGCCGTCGCCGAAGAGCGCGACGACCTCCTTGTCCGGGCGGGCCTGCTTGGCGGCCAGCACGAACGGGACGCCGACGCCGAGGGTGCCGAGCGGGCCCGGGTCCATCCAGTGGCCGGGCGTGCGCGGCTGGACCACCTGGCCGGAGAAGGTGACGATGTCGCCGCCGTCCCCGATGTAGATGGAGTCCTCGGTGAGGAAGTCGTTGATCTCGCTGACCAGGCGGTACGGGTGGATCGGCGAGTCGTTCTTCTTCAGGTTCGGCAGCCGCTTCTCGATGGCCTTCTGCTCGACGGCGCGCAGCTCGTCGAGCCAGTCCTTGCGCTTGGTGGCGCCGCCGTTGATCCGCCCGGAGGCAGCCTGGGTGACGGCGGCCAGGACGAGGGAGGCGTCGCCGACGATGCCGAGGTCGATGTCGCGGTTCTTGCCGACGGTCCGGTAGTCGAGGTCGATCTGGACGACCGTCGCCGAGGGCGAGAGCCGCTTGCCGTAGCCCATCCGGAAGTCGAAGGGCGTGCCGACGATGATGATGAGGTCGGCCTCGGTGAAGGCGTACCGGCGGGAGAGCTGGAAGTGGTGCGGGTCGCCGGGCGGCAGGGTGCCGCGGCCCGCGCCGTTCATGTACGCGGGGACGTTGAGGGTGCGTACGAGCTCGGTCGCGGAGTCGGTCGCGCGGGTCGTCCAGACCTGGCTGCCGAGCAGGATCGCCGGCTTCTCGGCCTGTACGAGGAGGTCGGCCAGCTTCTCGATGGCCTCGGGGTCGCCGGCCTGGCGGGTGGAGGCGCGGTAGTGGCCGGCCTTCGGGACGCGCGCCTTCTCCGCCGGGACCTTCGCGTCGAGGACGTCGCGCGGAATCTCGAGGAAGGACGGTCCCGGCGAGCCGTTGAAGCACTCACGGAAGGCCATCGAGACCATGTCCGCCGCGCGGGCGGTGTCGGGCACGGTGGCGGCGAACTTGGTGATCGGCGCCATCATGTCGACGTGCGGGAGGTCCTGCAGCGACCCCATCTTGTGCTGGGTGAGCGCCCCTTGGCCGCCGATCAGCAGCATGGGGCTTTCGGCGCGGAAGGCGTTCGCCACGCCGGTGACGGCGTCGGTGGTGCCGGGTCCCGCGGTGACGACCGCGCAGCCGGGCTTGCCCGTGATGCGGGCATAGCCGTCGGCGGCGTGCGCGGCCACCTGTTCATGCCGTACGTCGACCACTTCGATGCCTTCATCGACGCAGCCGTCGTAGATGTCGATGATGTGGCCGCCGCAGAGCGTGTAGATGACGTCGACGCCTTCGGCCTTGAGGGCCTTTGCGACGAGGTGGCCGCCGGAAACCTGGTCTGAGGTGCCGGAAGTGCCGTCAGCCATGGCGAGTTCAGTCCCTTCGGAGCACGACTCTGTACATTGCATACAGGACACGAATACTGTATGCAGACGGTTATCCCGCATCGGTGAGTCGATGTCCAGGGGGCGTGCACCGGAAATCTCTCCAGTCGAACCCGACCCAGGGCAGGTGCAGTTGACGATGGATCTCTTCGAGTACCAGGCGCGGGAGCTGTTCGCGCGGCACGGCGTCCCCGTGCTGGACGCGGCGGTCGTGTCGGACCCCGAATCGGCCCAGACGGCCGCTGAGTTGCTGGGCGGCCGCGTGGTCGTCAAGGCGCAGGTGAAGACGGGCGGCCGCGGCAAGGCGGGGGGTGTGAAGCTCGCCGCGCACCCGGGCGAGGCGGTGGCCGCCGCCCAGGCCATCCTCGGCATGGACATCAAGGGCCACACGGTCGGGAAGGTGATGCTGGCTCAGACGGCGGATATCGCCGAGGAGTTCTACGCCTCGTATCTCCTCGACCGCACCAACCGCACCTGGCTGGCGATGGCGTCGGCCGAGGGCGGCATGGACATCGAGGAGGTCGCGGCGACCAAGCCGGAGGCCCTGGCCCGTATCCCGGTGGACCCGGTCGAGGGCGTGACCGAGGCGGTCGCGCGCGACATCGCGGCCGCGGCCGGGCTGCCGCCGGAGACCGCGCCCGCGCTGGTCGCGCTGTGGGAGGTCTTCACCGCGGAGGACGCGGTGCTGGTGGAGGTGAATCCGCTCGTACGGACCACGGACGGGCGCATCCTCGCCATCGACGGCAAGGTCACCCTCGACGACAACGCCCGCGGCCGGCATCCGCAGCACGACGCGTACGACGTCCCGGGCGAGGGCGGCGATCTCGAGTCGCAGGCGCGCGCCAAGGGCCTCAACTACGTGAAGCTGGACGGCAGCGTCGGCATCATCGGCAACGGCGCGGGGCTGGTGATGTCCACCCTGGACGTGGTCGCCCGTAACGGCGCCGATCCCGCCAACTTCCTGGACATCGGCGGCGGAGCTTCGGCGCAGGTGATGGCCGACGGGCTCGGCGTGATCCTCTCCGACGCGGACGTGAAGTCCGTCTTCGTGAACGTCTTCGGCGGCATTACGGCCTGCGACGCCGTCGCCAACGGCATCGTGCAGGCCCTCGACCAGGTCGAGCTGACCAAGCCCCTGGTCGTACGCCTCGACGGCAACAACGCGGCGGCCGGGCGCGAGATCCTCGACGGCGCCGCGCACCCCCTCGTCACCCGACTCGACACCATGGACGGCGCCGCCGCGCGCGCCGCCGAGCTGGCACTCGCAGGGAGCTGATCATGGCCATCTATCTCACCGCGCACAGCAAGGTCGTCGTCCAGGGCATGACCGGCTCCGAGGGCCGCAAGCACACCGCCCGCATGCTCGCCGCCGGCACGAACGTGGTCGGCGGCGTGAACCCGCGGAAGGCGGGCCAGAGGGTCGGCTTCGATGGCACGGAAGTCCCGGTCTTCGGCTCCGTGAAGGAAGCGATCGACGCCACCGGCGCCGACGTCTCCGTCGTCTTCGTCCCGCCGCCCTTCGTGAAGGACGCCGTCGACGAGGCCACGGACGCCGGCATCGGCCTCGCGGTCGTCATCACCGAGGGCGTCCCGGTGCACGACTCGGTCGCCTTCCGCGCCCGCGCCGCCGCCGCGGGGACCCGGATCGTCGGGCCCAACTGCCCCGGCCTGATCACCCCGGGCGAGTCCAACGCCGGCATCATCCCCGCCGACATCACCAAGCCGGGCCGCATCGGCCTGGTCTCGAAGTCCGGCACGCTGACGTACCAGCTCATGTACGAGCTGCGCGACATCGGCTTCTCCACCTGCGTCGGCATCGGCGGCGACCCGGTCATCGGCACCACCCACATCGACTGCCTGCGCGCCTTCGAGGAGGACCCGGACACCGATCTGATCGTGATGATCGGCGAGATCGGCGGGGACGCCGAGGAGCGGGCGGCGGCCTTCATTTCAGGACAGGGGGGCATCAAGGCCAACGTCACCAAGCCCGTGGTCGGTTACGTCGCCGGCTTCACCGCGCCCGAGGGCAAGACCATGGGCCACGCGGGCGCCATCGTCTCCGGCTCGTCCGGCACCGCACGGGCGAAGAAGGAGGCCCTGGAGGCCGCCGGGGTACGGGTCGGCGAGACGCCGTCCGAGACCGCCCGGCTCGCCCGGGAGGTGCTCGGGTGACCGGGGGTACGGAAGCGCTGCTGCGGCGACGGCAGCTGCGGGGTGTGGAGTTCGTCCCACTCGACGCGCAGACCAAGCGGCCGCTCAGCGGGGTCGCTATCGTCGCCTGCATGGATGCCCGGCTGGGGATCGAAACGATCTTCGGTCTCGAGCCGGGCGACGCCCATGTGATCAGAAACGCGGGCGGATGCGTCACACCCGACGCCCTCCGCTCGCTGAAGTTGAGCCAGGAGCGCGGCGGCACCAGCGAGATCCTGCTGGTGCATCACGAGGACTGCGCGGCGCTGAGCGACCCGGCCGGCGACCTCGCGCAGTGCATCGACCGCCTCCGTACGAGCAACGAGCTGCCCCACAACGGCGTGGTCCGCGGCTTCCTTTACACGCGCAGTGGTGCGCTGCGCGAGATCCGCCCCCGACGAGCGGAGAAGCTCACATGACCCTCATTCTCAAGCCCGGAACCTCCTGGGCCGACGCGTGGCGGCGCTGCGGCGAGGTGGCCCCCGAGGCGTTCCGCGACGACCGCGTGCTCAATCTGCACAGCGGCGGCTGGCAGCTGGACGGCAGCGTGCTGCACACCGTCTCGCCGATCGACGGCAGCCACCTCGCGGGCCTCCCCCGCCTCGACGCCGCCACCGCCCACCAGGCCGTACGGGCCGCCGCCGACACCCACCGCGAGTGGGGCCGCAAGCCCCTGGCCGAGCGCAAGGCGCGGGTCAGCGCCGCGCTCGACGCGCTGACCGAGCACCGCGAGCTGCTCGCGCTGCTGCTCGTATGGGAGATCGGCAAGCCCTGGAAGCAGGCGCAGCAGGATGTGGACCGGGCCATCTCCGGCGTCCGCTGGTACGTCGAGGAGATCGACTCGATGGTCGACGGCCGGGCCCCGCTGCCCGGCCCGGTCTCCAACATCGCCTCCTGGAACTACCCGATGAGCGTGCTGATGCACGCCATGCTGGTCCAGGCCCTCGCGGGCAACGCCGTCATCGCCAAGACCCCCACCGACGGCGGCGTCGCCTGCCTCACCCTCGCCTGCGCCCTGGCCGTGCGCGAGGACCTGCCCATCACCCTGGTCAGCGGCAGCGGCGGCGAGCTGTCCGAGGCGCTCGTACGGGCCCCCGAGATCGGCTGCGTCTCCTTCGTCGGCGGCCGGGACACCGGCGGCCGCGTCGCCACCGCCGTCGCCGACCTCGGCAAGCCGCACATCCTGGAGCAGGAGGGGCTGAACTGCTGGGGCGTGTGGGACTACTCCGACTGGGACTCCCTGGCGGGCCAGATCCGCAAGACCTTCGACTACGCGAAGCAGCGCTGCACCGCGTATCCCCGCTTCGTCGTGCAGCGGTCGCGGTTCGCCGACTTCCTCGCGGCCTATCTGCCCGCGGTGCGGTCGCTCCGCTTCGGCCACCCCCTCGCCGTCGAGAACCCCGGCGACGACCTCCCGCAGCTGGACTTCGGCCCGCTGATCAACGCCGCCAAGGCCAAGGAGCTCGGCGACCTCGTCACCGAGGCCGTCAGCCGCGGCGCCGTGCCGCTCTTCCAGGGCTCCCTCACCGACGCCCGGCTGCTGCCCGGCCAGGACACCTCGGCGTATCTTCCGCCGGTCACACTCCTCAACCCGCCGCCCAGCTCCCCGCTGCACCACGCCGAGCCCTTCGGCCCCGTCGACACGATCGTCCCGGTCGACACCGAGGCGGAACTCCTAGCAGCCATGAACGCCTCCAACGGCGCCCTCGTGGCCAGCCTCTCCTGCGACGACGAGGAGACCTTCAACCGCCTCGCCCCGCAGATCCGCGCCTTCAAGACCGGCCACGGCAAACCCCGCTCCCGCGGCGACCGCGCCGAGCTCTTCGGCGGCTTCGGCCACTCCTGGCGCGGCGCCTTCGTCGGCGGCGAGCTGCTCGTACGGGCCGTCACGGAGGGCTCGGCGGACGAGCGGGCGCCGGGGAACTTCCCGGATTACCAGCTCATGCCGGCGTAGCCGGCCACCGACTATTCGGCAAACGCATATCGGCATCCCCAACACGGCCTTCAGCCACCCCGGTTGCAGGCCCATCATCGGCCACACCCACTGACGCCCTTCATGTGAACGGGAGTTACGCCATGGCCGATACGGACGATGTGTCACGCCGCAAGGTGCTGCTGGGAGGCGCGGCGCTCGGGGGTGCGGCGGCGGCCGGCATCGGCGGACTCGCCGCACCCGCAAGCGCCCGGGCCCACCCGTCGGCCGCCGCCGCGGCCGCGGGCCCGGGCCCGGCGGCGACCGTGACGCCCGGCGACGCCCGCTACCGCGACATGATCTCCGGCAGCAACGGCCGCTGGCGGGCCGCCCCCGAGGCGATCCGCGTGCCGCGTACCACCGCGCAGGTCGTCGACGCGGTCCAGGAGGCCGTACGGGCGGGCAAGCGCATCGCCGTACGCAGCGGCGGCCACTGCTACGAGGCGTTCGTCTACAACGCCGACGTCGAGGTGGTCATCGACCTGTCGGCCATGAATGACGTCCACTACGACACCGACCGCCGCGCCTTCGCCGTGGAAGCGGGCTGCACGCTCTGGGAGGTCTATCTGGAGCTGTACCGCACCTGGGGCGTGACGATCCCGGGCGGCACCTGCGGCTCGGTCGGCGCCGGCGGCCATGTGTGCGGCGGCGGCTACGGCGCGCTCTGCCGCCAGGCCGGGCTGACCGTCGACCATCTCCACGCCGTCGAGGTCGTCGTGGTGGACGCGGCAGGCCGCGCCCGCGCCGTGCTCGCCACCCGCGAGGACGACGACCCGCACCGCGAACTGTGGTGGGCGCACACCGGTGGCGGCGGCGGCAACTTCGGCATCGTCACCCGCTACTACTTCCGCACCCCCGGCACCGGCGGCATGGCCCCGGAGAAGCAGCTGCCCAGGCCGCCCGGCGAGGTGTACGTGCACTCCCAGTCCTGGCCGTGGAGCGACATCACCGAGGGCCGCTTCCGCACGCTGCTGCGGAATTACGGCGCGTTCTTCGAGGAGCACAGCGCCCCGGATTCCCCGTACGCGGGCCTGTTCAGCATGCTGGTGCTGAGCTCGCGGGCGAGCGGCGAGATCTCGCTGTCGACCCAGATGGACGCCACCCGGCCCGACGCGGCGAAACTGCTCGAGGAGTTCCTCGCCGCGATCGGCGGCGGGATCGGCAAGGCGAGGCCGATGACCAAGCGTGCGGGCGAGCTGCGGGCGCGCCCCGAGCTCTTCGCCGCGCAGAAGCAGTCGTGGCTCACCGCGACCAGGGCGCACGCGGGCACCGGATGGGGCGGCCGCGGGGACTACAAGTCGGCGTATATGCGCAAGGGCTTCCCCGACGCGCAGATCGCGGCCCTGTACAAGAACCTCACCGAGACGGAGCTGACCGGGGTGCTGGTCGCGGTCGACTCGTACGGCGGCGCGGTGAACCGGGTCGCGGAGGACGCGACCGCAGTGGCGCAGCGCGACTCGATACTCAAGCTGCAGTACCAGGCCTACTGGGGCGAGCCGGACGAGGAGGCCGCGAAGCTCGCCTGGATACGGGGCGTCTACCGCGACGTGTACGCGGACACCGGCGGCGTCCCGGTCCCCGGCGAGGTCACCGACGGCACGTACATCAACTATCCGGACATCGACCTCAGCGACCCCGAGTGGAACACCTCCGGCGTCCCCTGGCACGACCTGTACTACAAGGCCGGTTATCCCCGCCTGCAGCAGGTCAAGCGCCACTACGATCCGGGCGACGTGTTCCGCCACACTCAGTCGGTCCGATAGTTTTCCTCACGTGACCGATGGCCTGCACACACAGTTCGAACGCGGCACCGACGGCCCGAAGGTGATCGTCGTCGGCGTCGACGGCTCCGACAGCTCCTGGCGCGCCGCCGCCTACGCCGGCGGCCTGGCGCGGCGGCAGAACGCCCTCCTCGCCATCGTCTACGTCCAGCCGCCGCTGGCCGGCGCGGCCGCCTTCGGGGCGAACGTGGCGGAGGCGACGGAGGGCGTGGCCGAGGAGCTGGTGACCGAGATCCGGGACACGGCGGAGAAGCTGCGCGGGGTCTTCGACTTCCGCTGGGAGTTCCACACCCTGCACGGCGACCCGTACAGCGGCCTGGTGAAGGCGGCCGACGACCTGACCGCGGACGCGGTGGTCGTCGGCGCCTCCGAGTCGGCCGGGCACCGGATCGTCGGCTCGGTGGCGGTACGCCTGGTGAAGGCGGGCCGCTGGCCGGTCACCGTGGTGCCGTAACGGAGGATGCGCCTCACCTCGCGGAGCACGGGCCACTGCGGCACCTTGGTCCGTATGAGTAACCACACCTATCGCGTGACAGAGATCGTCGGCTCCTCGCACGAGGGCCTGGACGCCGCCATCAGGAACGGCATCGGCCGGGCCGGGCAGACGCTGCGCAACCTCGACTGGTTCGAGGTCACGCAGATCCGCGGGCAGCTGAACGACGAGGGCATCGAGCACTGGCAGGTCGGGATGAAGGTCGGCTTCCGGCTCGAGGACCCCGAGGAGTGAGCCCCGGTCAGTAGCCGACCCGGGCGCCGACCGCCCGGTGGTCGGAGTAGTCCAGGTCGGTGCGGTCGTCGCCGGTGAGCTCCTTGTCCGCGGCGTCGCCCTCGTCGAAGCCCGGGATGACGGTGCCGGTCGTCGCCGGCGGGCCGCCGGCCGGGCGGCGGGCGAGGAGGTAGTCGATGCGGCGGTGGTCGCCGTCGTCGTTGATGTGCGTCCAGTCCTTGGCCAGGCAGTCCGGGATGGAGCCGCCGCTCGCCGCGCACTTGGCGTAGCCGGCGTCGCGGAAGCGGTGCTTGCCGCCGACGTCGGCGTTCACGGCCGCGTACCAGTCGGTCCAGCCGCCCGCGGTTTTACGGTCGCCGTGGTTGGTGTCGCCGCCGGCGACGTAGAGGTCGGCGCCGCCGTAGCCGTCCTCGGTGAGCTCGTTGCTGAGCTCGCCCGCGTTGGACGGGGCGCACTTCATGCCGCCGTGGCTGATCGTCGGCCAGTGGAAGGACGCCGCGGTGACGTCCTTGCCGGACCCCTTGTCGTGCAGCAGCGCCTTGACGCCCTTGGAGCGGGCCTGGTTGTTGGCGATGCAGGTGTCCGGGTCGTTCGGGTCCTCGCGCTGGGCCTGCCAACGGTTCTTCGGGGAGGCGGAGAGCTTGAGCGACAGCCGGTCGGTGCGCCAGATGACGGCGTTGGTCTGGATCGCCTTCTCGGCGCCGCAGCTGCCGCCGCCGGGCTCCGGGTTCGCCTCCGCGACCACGCCGGCGTAGCTCTCGCCGAAGTGCTCCTTCATCCGCGTCAGCAGGGTGTTCAGCTGCTCCTGGCCGCCGACCTGCTGGACGAGATAGATGTCGGGGCGGTACTGCTGCAGCCGCATGTAGTACATGAGGTCGTGCCAGTCGCCCGGGCACTTCGGCTCCGTGCTGACCGGCAGGTTCTCCACGTTCGCGTCGTAGACCTGCAGAAACGACGGGTCGTTGTTGGGCACCGCCTCGGCCGGCGCGGCGGGCGCCGACGGCGTGACGAGCAGCGGTGCGGCCAGGGCGGCGACGCCGGCCAGCAGCCGTGATGTGCGCATGTGAAATCCCCCGTGTTGCGATGGTCGCGTCCGGAGGATTCTGCCGGGCGGTACGGGTCCACGGCCGGAGTTTGCACCGCAATGCAAACGGCGCACCGCGCGCCCGGCTACCGGGCCACGGCCGCCGCTACCGCCTCGGAGTCGGGACCCGCGGCCTCACCGTGCCGGTACGCGGCCGTGAAGGCCGCCTCCCCCAGCGCCTCCCGTGCCCGGTCGGCCGTACGGTCCACATCGCCGCGCTCCGCCGGGGGCAGCGGGGCGCCCGTTGCCGCACGGGCGGCGGCAGCGGCGCCCAGCAGCAGCGCGGCCGGCTCCGCCGCGGCCTCGGTGATCGCGGCGTACGCCCCGAACGCGGAGACGCTGATCGCGGCCCGCGCGCTGCTCGGCGTCGCCGGCGCGGCCGTGCTGCCGTCGACGCTGGCGCTGATCAGCCACATGTTCGCCGACCCGCTCCAGCGGGCCACCGCCATCGCGATGTGGGTGACGGCGCTGTCCGTCGGCCTGGCCCTCGGGCCGGTCGCCGGCGGGGTGCTGCTGGACAGCTGGTGGTGGGGATCGACGTTCCTGATGAGCCTGCCGATCATGGTGCCGGTGCTGGTCGTGGCCCCGCTGCTGCTGCCCGAGTACCGCGATCCGGCAGCAGGCCGGCTGGATCTGGCGAGCGTGGCCCTCTTCCTGCTGACCGTGCTGCCGCTGGTCTACGGCATCAAGGCGCTCGCCGAGCACGGCCCGGGTGCGGCGGCCGCGGTGGTCTTCGGCGCGGGCACGCTCTTCGGGGTCGCCTTCGTCCGGCGCCAGCACCGGCTGCCGACCCCGCTGCTGGACCTGCGGCTGTTCCGGCACCGGGCGTTCACCGGCGCACTGCTCACGCTGCTGCTCGGCATGATCGCGCTGAACGGGGTGGAGTATCTGCTGCCGCAGTACCTCCAGGCCGTCACCGGTCTGTCGCCGCTGGCAGCCGGGCTGTGGCTGCTGCCGGGTGCGGCGGGCCTGGTGGCCGGCTCGCAGCTGACGCCGCCGCTGGCCCGGCGGGTCCGGCCGGCGTACGTCCTCGCCGGCGGGCTGCTCGTCTCCCTCGCCGGGTATGCGGCGATGACCTCGACGACCGGTGTCGCGGCGCCGTCGCTGGCGCTTGCGGTGATCATGTTCGGGGTGGCGCCGATCAGCGTGCTGGGCACCGTGCTCGCCGTGGGCGCCAGCCCGGCGGAGAAGGCCGGCGCCGCGGCGGCGACCGGCCAGACCGCGTACGACCTGGGCCTGGCCCTCGGCATCGCGGTCACCGGCAGCGTGGCGACGGCGGTCTACCGCGGCGGCATCCCGGACGGTGCTCCGCCGGAGGCGAAGGACACCCTGGGCGCCGCGCTGGCGGCGGCCGACCGGCTGCCGGACGGCGGCGAACTGGCGGCCGTGGCGCGGGAGGCATTCACCTCCGGGCTGCAGACCGCGGCGGCGGTCAGCGCGGGCTTCGCGCTGGTGACGGCGGCTGTGGTGCTGACGCTGCTGCGCCGGGTGCCGCCGATCTCGGAGGCGGCACCGGAGGAGCCGGTGGCGCGGGGCGATGAAGAGGAGGCGCAGTTGGCACGGCAGGCATGAGCGAGCTGCTACGAACAGAGGCCGCGCCCGGGTGGGCGCGGCCTCCGGTCACTTCAGCAGCTTCGACAACCTCCGGTCGGCGAGCGGCTTGCCGCCCGTCTGGCACGTCGGGCAGTACTGCAGCGCCGAGTCGCTGAAGGAGACCTCGCGGATCGTGTCGCCGCACACCGGGCAGGTCTCGCCCTTGCGGCCGTGGACGCGCAGCCCGCTCTTCTTCTCCGCCTTCAGCCTGCCCGCCGCCAGTCCGCGCGAGCGCTCCACGGCCTCGCGGAGGGTGTCGCCGATCGCCCGGTAGAGGACGGACATCTCCTCGTCCGTCAGCTTGGCGGCGATCTTGAACGGGGAGAGTTTGGCCGCGTGCAGGATCTCGTCCGAGTACGCGTTGCCGATCCCCGCGATCGTCGACTGGTCCCGCAGCACGCCCTTGATCTGCCGCCGCTCCCCCGCCAGCAGCTCCCGGAAGACGTCCTCGGTGAAGGCTTCGTCCAGCGGCTCCGGGCCCAGTCGGGCGATCCCCGGCACCTCCGCCGGATCCCGTACGACATAGGCCGCGAGCTTCTTCTGCGTGCCGGCCTCGGTCAGGTCGAAGCCCCCGGTCTCCGGCGCGGCCAGCCGCACCCGCAGGGCGAGCGGGTTCTTGCCGCCGGGGCGGGGCGGCTTGGCGGGGAAGGAATCCTTCCACTGCAGCCAGCCGGCCCGGGCCAGGTGCACGCACAGATGCAGATCGTCGCCGACGGTCATATCCAGGAACTTCCCGCGCCTGCGCACCCCGGTCGCGGTCCGCCCCTCGAGGGCGTTGACCGGCGGGTCGTACGTCTTCAGCACGCTGATCGCGAGCGGCAGCACCCGCGCGATCTCGCGTCCGACCAGGTGCTCGCCCAGAAAGTCGGCGAGCGCTTCCACCTCGGGCAGCTCAGGCATGGGTTCAGTCTTACGCACTCGGCGGGTGCATGCTGGAGTCATGTACGCAGAACGCTCGGCCCGCAGCCTCCCCGGGGCCGTCGTGTGGACCCGCAGCGGCCCGCACACCGGCGGGGAGTACCGGGTGCTGCCGGACGGCTGCACGGACATCATCTGGGCGGACGGCAGGCTGCTGGTCGCCGGTCCCGACAGCCGGGCCTTCGTGGCACGCGACGCGCCGGACCGGGAGTACGCCGCGATCCGCTTCGCCCCCGGCCAGGGCCCCTCCGTGCTCGGCGTCGAGGCGCATGAGCTGCGCAATCAGCGGGTGCCGCTGGACGCGCTGTGGCCGGCCGCCGAGGCCCGCCGGCTCGCCGAGCAGGTGGCCGACGCGCCGGACCGGGCCGCGGCCGTGGAGGCGCTCGCCGTACGGCGGCTGCGCGACGCCGCGCCGCCGCCCGCGTACGTCGGCCCCGTGGTCGCCGCGCTGCGCGCCGGCCGTACGGTCGCAGAGGTGGCGGACCGTACGGGCCTGGGCGAGCGGACCCTGCACCGCCGCTCGCTGGCCGCCTTCGGGTACGGCCCGAAGACCCTGGCCCGGGTGCTGCGGCTGAACCGCGCCCTGGACCTGGCCCGCGGCGGCCTGCCGTACGCCGAGGTGGCGGCGGCGGCCGGGTACGCGGACCAGGCGCACCTCGCCCGCGAGGTGAAAACGCTCGCGGGCGTGGCGCTGGGCGAGCTCCTTCAGGACAGCGAGGCGTAGAGGCTGACCTCGTTGCCGTCCGGGTCCCGGACGAGGGCGTAGCGCTGGCCCCAGTCGGCGTCCCACGGCTCCTTGCCGCCCTGGTGTCCGGCGGCGGTGAGGTCCGCGTACGCCTTGTCGACCTCGGCGGGGCTGTCGAACTCGAAGCAGATCCCGATCCGCCCGGCGCTCGCCGGCGGCTCGTAGTCCGGGGCGAAGGAGCGGATGGTCTCCTCCGTGTCCCACATCAGCTTGATGCCGCCGCCGAGGTCGGCCTCCACGTGCGGCGCCGTGTCCGCCTCCGCCGGGATGTCCAGACCCAGGGCGCGGTAGAAGGCGAGGGTCGCGGGGAGGTCGATGGCGATCATTCCGATGGCATTCATTCGTGCGGTCATACGGGCACGTTAGGCGCGGGCGGGTGCCGGAGTCTTGAACGTTTCGGACACCCGCGCGCCGACCTCGGCCCGCAGCAGCTGCTCGCCCTCAACGTCTATGTGAGCCTCACCCTCAACCTCACCTTGAGCTTCACCATGCCCTGATGATCCATCAGGTCCCGTCCGGCATCTCCCTGGCCAGGCGGCGTTTCCGCTAGCGTGCGGCGGGCACCACCCAGGCGAACCGCACCAAGGGAGAGCAATAGATGGCTACAGCCGTCATCGCCGGGGTGCTCAGGGAACGGGCGCCGGACGAGCGCCGCGTCGCCCTGATCCCCGACGCCGTAACCCGCCTCAAAAAGGCGGGAGTCGAGATTCTGGTGGAGACCGGCGCGGGCGCGGCCGCCTGGTTCTCCGACGCCGACTACACCGCCGCGGGCGCCGAAGTAGTGCCTGCCGAGGAGCTGTTGCGACGCGCGGAGGTGGTGCTCTGCGTGGGCCCGCCGGACGCCGAGGCCGCGGCCGCGCTGCGCGCCGGGCAGACGGTGATCGGGCTGCTGGAGCCGTACCGTCACCAGGACATCGTCGCCGAGCTGGCCGAGCGCGGGGTCACGCTCGTCAGCCTCGACCTGCTGCCCCGTACGCTCAGCCGCGCGCAGTCCATGGACGCGCTGACGTCCCAGGCCAGCGTCGCGGGCTACAAAGCGGTGCTGCTGGCGGCCGATTCGTACGACCGCTACTTCCCGATGCTCACCACCGCCGCCGGCACCTCCAAGCCGGCGGTCGTGCTGGTGCTGGGCGCGGGCGTCGCCGGGCTGCAGGCCATCGCGACCGCGCGCCGGCTCGGCGCGGTCGTCTCGGGATACGACGTGCGGCCCGCCGCCAAGGGCGAGATCGAGTCGCTGGGCGCGAAGTATCTGGAGCTGGAGGGGATCGCCGACGCGGCCACCGAGGGGGGCTACGCGCGTCAGCTCACCGACGAGGAGCAGCAGGTGCTGCTGCGGGCGCTGGAGGATCATGTCGCCCGCGCCGACGTCGTCATCACCACGGCCCGGGTACCGGGCCGCAAGCCGCCGCCGCTGGTGACGGAGCGGGCGGTGCAGCGGATGCGCTCCGGCTCGGTCGTCGTCGACATGGCGGCGAGCGACCTCGGCGGCAACGTCGAGGGCTCCGAGCCGGACAAGACCGCGGTGCTGGAGAACGGCGTCACCCTGATCGGCGCCGGCAACCTGCCGTCCGTCATGGCGACGGCCGCCTCCACCGCGTACGCCCGGAACATCTCGGCCCTGCTGACGCACCTCCTCCACGAGGGCGCCGTGCGCATCGACACCGACGACGAGATCCAGGCGGGCGTCGTCGTCGCCCACGCGGGCGCCGTCCTCAACACCACCGTCGCCGGAGGCGCCAAGTGACGCTCGACCTGCTCACCGCCGTGACCATCTTCGTGCTGAGCGTCCTCGTCGGCTTCGAGGTCATCAGCAAGGTCCCGGCCACCCTGCACACGCCGCTGATGTCCGGCGCCAACTCCATCCACGGCATCGTCCTGATCGGCGCGATGCTGGTCACCGCGTCCGCCGATACGACCTTCGAGTACGTGCTCGCCTTCATCGCGGTCGCGTTCGGCGCGATGAACGTGGTCGGCGGCTACGCGGTCACGGACCGGATGCTGGAGATGTTCAAGAAGGGGCCGGCCGCATGAGCGACCTCGAGACGACGATCCGGTACGTGCTGCTGGCCGCCGCGGCCTGCTTCGTGCTCGGCCTGCGGCTGATGAACTCCCCCGCCACGGCGCGCCGCGGCAACACCCTCTCCGCCGCCGCGATGGCGGTCGCCATCCTCGCCACCGGCGTGCTGCTGGCCGAGAACGGCGCGATCACCGCCACCGGGTGGATCGTGCTGCTGTCGGCCGTGCTGGTCGGCTCCGCGGCCGGCCTCTACGCGGCGCGCAGCGTGCAGATGACGGCGATGCCGCAGCTGGTGAGCCTGTTCAACGCCGTGGGCGGCGGGGCGGCCGCGCTGCTGGCGATCGGGCACGTGCTGCAGCACGAGCACGCGGCGGCGCTGCCCGCCCGCATCACGATCCCCGGCGCGATCGACATCCTGATCGGCGCGGTGACCTTCTCCGGATCGCTGGTCGCCGCGGGCAAGCTGCAGGGCATCGTGCCAGGGCGCCCGATCGTCTTCCCCGGCGCCCGCGCGCTGAACGTCCTGCTGGCACTCGCCTTCACCGGATCAGCCGTCTGGCTGATCGCCGACCCCGCCTCGGGGCCCGCGCTCTGGCTGCTCACCCTCGCCGGTCTGGCCTTCGGCGTGACGATGGTGCTGCCGATCGGCGGCGCCGACATGCCGGTGGTCATCTCGCTGCTGAACGCATTCACCGGCACCGCCGTCGGCATGTCCGGCTTCGTCATCGGCGAGCCGGCCCTGATCATCGCCGGCGCCCTGGTCGGCGCCTCCGGCACGATCCTCACCAAGCTGATGGCCGACGCGATGAACCGCTCCATCCCCGCGATCATCATCGGCGGCTTCGGCACCGGCGACGACGCGGCGGGCGGGGCCGGCGGCGGCGATACGCACGTGCACACGGTCACCTCTGACGACGTCGCCATCCAGCTGGCGTACGCGCAGAAGGTCATCATCGTCCCCGGCTACGGCCTGGCCGCCGCGCAGGCGCAGCACGAGCTCGGCGACCTGGCGGCGCTGCTCTCCGAGCGCGGCGTCGAGGTCTCGTACGCCATCCACCCGGTCGCGGGCCGGATGCCGGGCCACATGAACGTGCTGCTCGCCGAGGCGAACGTCCCGTATCCCCAGCTCAAGGAGATGGAGGAGGTCAACCCGGAGTTCGCCCAGGCCGACGTGGCGCTGGTGATCGGCGCCAATGACGTCACGAACCCGGCCGCCCGCCGCCCGGGCAACGCGATCTCCGGCATGCCGATCCTGGATGTCGACCAGGCGAAGAGCATCGTCGTGATCAAGCGCTCGATGGGCCACGGATACGCGGGCATCGACAACGAGCTCTACACCGACCCCAAGACCGGCATGCTCTTCACCGACGCCAAGCAGGGGGTGGCGGATCTGAAGGCGGCGGTACGGGAGTTCGTGGCCTGAACTGCGCCCGGTCGTCAGTCGATGCCAGGCAGGATGTGCGGCTCGGCGAGGTCGTCCTCGTAGCCCGCGAGCCGGATCGGGGCCGAGTGCGCCCAGACGTCGAACGGGCGCAGATTGTCGCGCCCGGCGAGCTGGTCGCTTTCCGGAGCGTCGCCGCGGTCGGGGATCTCGTTCACTTCTGCACTCCTCCGTGTCACGTGAACTGGAAGGAGCCCACCTCGTACGGGGGGGCCGGGACGTAGCACTGTCAGTTCGGTCGGACGCGGTGGCGCCGGCAGCGACGGGCCCGAGGGTGTCGGTGCTTCCCGTAAAGAGGCTTTCCGTCGCTTTCAGATTAGCCAGGGTGCGCCGATCCCGCGCGGCAATATCCAGGGGACGCCGCCAGGAGGCGTCAGGTTGCCTCCACGCCCAGTGATCGATCGCACACGCGAAACGGGATCGTTTCGATCCCCGTACAGCGTATGATCGTGTCCGGAGTACGAAACCGTTTCGTTCGACGTCGCAGAGGGAGGCGCGGATGGCCATCACCCAGGAGCCCGTCCGCCGCAGCCGGCTCAGCAGCGAGCGCGAGCACGAGCTCTTCGAGGCCGTGCTCGACCTGCTGCGGGAGTCCGGCTACGAGAGCCTCACGATGGACGCCATCGCGGCTCGTACGCATGCCAGCAAGGCCACCCTCTACCGCCAGTGGAAGGGCAAGCCGCAGCTGGTGGCCACGGCGCTGAAGCACGCCAAGCCTCATCGCTGGGAGGACTGCGACACCGGCAGCCTGCGGGGCGACCTGCACGAGCTGTACCGGTGCGGGGTCGACGACGCCGACCGGGACCGCTCATTGATGCGCGGGCTCGCCCAGGCGGTGCACTCCCACCCGGAGCTCCACGAGGCGCTGCGGGAGCTGCTGATCCACCCGGAGATGCAGAAGCTCGAGGCTGTCGTGCAGCGGGCCGTGGACCGGGGCGAGATCGCTTCCGACGCACCCGCCAGGGACTTCCTGGTGCACATGCTGATGGGAGCCGTCACCGCCCGCGACCTCATCGAGGACGAGCCAGTCGATCTGGACTACCTCATCCGCTACACGGACGCCGTCGTGCTCCCCGCACTGCGCGCCGCGTAGCTCCCTCCCCATCGGGCAACGCCGCCCACCGACAACCGAACATGTCTCCACCTGACGCGCGCCGCTCTCGTCGTCGGGCTGGATCACCCGTGACCCAAACCCAGACGATCAAGACCGGAGTGTTTCGCACGTGGCTACGTTCCTTTACAAACTGGGGCGCCTGTCTTTCAGGCGTCGCTGGTGGACGGCCCTGATATGGGTGGCCGTCTTCGTCCTCGCGGGCTTCGGCGCCTCGTCCGCCGGCACTCCGCCCGAGGACGACTTCAAGCTCCCCGGCACCGAGGCGCAGAAGACCTTCGACCTGCTCGATGAGCGCTTCCCCGGCACCGCCGCGGACGCCGCGTCCGCCCGTATCGTCTTCAAGGCGCCGGACGGCCAGAAGATCACCGCCGCCGAGAACAAGGCCGCGGTCGAGGGCGTCATCGAGGACCTGTCCGGCGGCAAGCAGGTCGCCGCTGTGGCCGACCCGTTCAAGACCCCGGGCGCGGTGAGCAAGGACGGCACGACCGCCTACTCCACCGCCTCCTACAAGGTCGCGGCGATGAAGATCACCGACGGCACCCGGGACGGCATCGACAAGGCGATGGAGTCCGGCCGTGACGCCGGCCTGACCGTCGAGGGCGGCGGCGATGCCCTCATGGTCGAGCCCGACATGGGTCACGGCGAGATCATCGGTGTCGGCATCGCGCTGATCGTGCTGCTGATCACCTTCGGCTCCATGGTCGCGGCCGGCCTGCCGATCCTCACCGCCCTCATCGGCGTCGGCATCGGCATGTCCGCGATTACGGCCCTGGCCACGACGCTCGGACTGTCGGCCACCACCGGCACCCTGGCGATGATGATCGGCCTCGCGGTCGGCATCGACTACGCCCTGTTCATCGCCTCGCGTTACCGGGCCGAGCTGAGTGAGGGGCACTCCCGCGAGGAGGCGGCGGGCCGCGCGGTCGGCACCGCGGGCTCCGCGGTGGTCTTCGCCGGTCTGACGGTCATCGTGGCCCTGGCGGGCCTGGCCGTGGTGAACATCCCGATCCTCACCAAGATGGGTATGGCCGCCGCCGGCACGGTCGCGATCGCCGTCCTCATCGCCCTCACCCTGGTCCCGGCCACGCTGGGCATCGTCGGCAAGCGCATCTTCGGCCGCCGCGTCCGCAAGCGGAACCCGGAGACCGGTGCGCCGCCGGCGGAGCACCACAAGCCGAACATGGGCACCCGCTGGTCGAAGTTCGTCCTGCGCCGCCCGGTGATGGTGCTGCTCGCGGCCGTGCTCGGCCTCGGCGCGCTGGCCGCCCCGGTGGCGAGCATGGAACTCGGCCTGCCGGACGAGGGCAACTCGCCGAAGACGTCCACCCAGTACAAGGCGTACAACCTGCTGTCCGACGGCTTCGGGCCGGGCTTCAATGGTCCGCTGATGGGTGTGGTGGACGCCAAGGGCGCCGACAACCCGCAGGAGGCGGCCGACGAGGTCGTCGCGCAGGTCAAGGGCCTCGATGGCGTCGTAGCCGTCGCCAAGCCGGTGTTCAACAAGGACGGCGACACCGCGACGATCTCGATCGTCCCGGACAGCGGTCCCTCCGACGTCAAGACCGAGTCGCTGGTGCACGACATCCGCGACCTGGCCCCCGGCATCGCCGACGACACCGGCGCCGACCTCCTGGTCAGCGGCACGACCGCGGTCAACATCGACTTCTCGCAGGTCCTGAACGACGCTCTGGTGCCGTACCTGGCGCTGGTGGTCGGCCTGGCCTTCCTGCTGCTGATGCTGGTCTTCCGGTCGATCCTGGTGCCGCTCAAGGCGGCGCTCGGCTTCCTGCTCTCCGTGCTGGCCGCGCTCGGCTCCGTCGTGGCGGTCTTCCAGTGGGGCTGGGCGGCCAACCTGCTCGGCGTGGAGAACACCGGCCCGATCATGTCGATGATGCCGATCTTCATGATCGGCGTGGTCTTCGGCCTCGCGATGGACTACGAGGTGTTCCTCGTGACCCGGATGCGGGAGGCGTACGTCCACGGCGAGGAGCCGCGGCAGGCCATCACGACGGGCTTCAAGTACGGCGCCCGGGTGGTCACCGCAGCCGCGATCATCATGATCAGCGTCTTCTCCGGCTTCATCGGGGCGGGCGACTCCATGATCAAGATGATGGGCTTCGGCCTGGCGGTCGCGGTCCTGCTGGACGCCTTCATCGTCCGCATGACCATCGTCCCGGCGGTGCTCGCCCTGCTCGGCAAGTCCGCCTGGTGGCTGCCGAAGTGGCTGAACAAGCTGCTGCCGAACGTCGACGTCGAGGGCGAGAAGCTGCAGCAGCGGCTGACGCTCGAGAAGAAGGCGTCGTCGGCGGGCGACGACGACCGCGAGCTGGAGCCGGTCGGCTGACCTGAGCCAGTCTTGTTGTGAGGGCCCGTGCCGCATGCGGCACGGGCCCTTCGCGTCTTTACGACGCCCCGTACACCGCCCCCGGCGGCTCCGCCTCCGCCAGCAGCTTCTGCGCCGCCTCGCCCGCCTCGCGCGGCGACCAGCGGGCGCCCTTGTCGGCGGTCGGGCCCGGCCGCCAGCCCTCCATGACCGTGATCCGCCCCGCCTCCGCCTCGAAGACCCGCCCGGTGACGCCCGCGCTCGCGTCGGAGCCGAGCCAGACGACGAGCGGGGAGACGTTCTCCGGCGCCATCGCGTCGAAGCCGCCCTCCTCGGGGGCGGCCATCGTCTGCGCGAAGGCCTCCTCCGTCATGCGCGTACGGGCCGCGGGCGCGATGGCGTTGACCTGAACGCCGTACCGCCCCATCTCCGCCGCGGCGACGACGGTCAGGCCGAGGATCCCGGCCTTCGCGGCCGAGTAGTTTCCCTGCCCGACGCTGCCGAGGAGCCCGGCCCCCGAGCTGGTGTTGACCACCCGCGCCGCGACCGTACGGCCCGCCTTCGCCTCCGCGCGCCAGTGCGCGGCCGCGTGCTTCAGCGGCAGGAAGTGGCCCTTGAGGTGGACGCGCATGACCGCGTCCCAGTCGTCCTCGTCGAGGTTGACGAGCATCCGGTCGCGCAGGAAACCCGCGTTGTTGACCAGGGCGTCCAGCCGCCCGAAGGTCTCCAGCGCCGTGGCCACCAGGGTCGCGGCGCCGTCGGCCGTGGCGATGTCACCGGCGTGCACCGCGGCCTCGCCGCCCGCGGCCCGTATCTCCGCCGCCACCTCCTCGGCCGGGCTGCCCGCGCCGCCCGGCGTGCCGTCGAGGCCGACGCCCAGGTCGTTCACGACCACCCGTGCCCCCTCGGCCGCGAAGGCCAGTGCGTGCGCCCGTCCGAGGCCGCGGCCCGCGCCGGTCACGGCCACGACGCGGCCGCCGCAGATTCCGTCCGTCATCTCATCGCTCCTTGTTCGCCGTTGCCGCGTCGAGGAAGGCCGGCGGCTCGCCGCCGCCGTGGACGTGCAGGGCCGCGCCGCTGATGTACGCCGCCCGCTCCGAGGCCAGGAAG
>NZ_JAAKZV010000180.1 GCF_011044975.1 Streptomyces coryli
CCTCAAGATGGGCACCTACGGCTTCGTCCGCGTCCTCCTCCCCGCCACCCCCGACGGCTTCCGCACCTTCGCCCCGTATCTCGCCGCCTTCGCCGCCGCCGGCATCGTCTACGGATCGCTCGCCTGCCTCGCCCTCGCCCGCGACGGCGCGAAGGGCGACCTCAAGCGCCTCATCGCGTACTCCTCCGTCGGCCACATGGGCTTCGTCCTCCTCGGCATCGCGACGATGACCCCCACCGGCGTCAACGGCGCCCTCTTCGCCAACATCGCCCACGGCCTCATCACCGGCCTGCTCTTCTTCCTGGTCGGCGCCCTGAAGGACCGCACCGGCACCTCCGACCTCGACGCCCTGGCGGCGCAGGGCAAGGGCGCCGCCCTCTACGGCCGCACCCCCCGCCTCGGCAGCCTGCTCGCCTTCGGCGCCGTCGCCTCCCTCGGCCTGCCCGGACTCGCGGGCTTCTGGGGCGAGATGCTCGCGATGCTCGGCGCCTTCCGCCCCGCCGAGGGCCTGAACCGCCCGGCGTTCCTCGTCTGCATGGCCATCGCCGGCTTCGGGACGCTGCTCACGGCCGCGTATCTCCTCGTCGTCGTACGCCGGGTGTGCATGGGCGAGCGCCGCCCCCAGCCCGCCGAGCTCCCCGACGTCCGCGGCTACGAGTACGCCGCCTGGTCGCCCCTCGTCGCCCTCACCCTCATCGGCGGCCTCTGGCCGGCCGCGCTGCTCGGCCTGACCGATCCCGCCGTACAGAAGCTGCTGACCGGAGGCCGGGCATGACCTCGCTCGTCCAGTCCGTCGACTGGGTGGCCATCGCGCCCCCGACGATCGCCGCCCTCGCCGCGCTCGCGGTCCTGGTCGGCGACCTGTTCACGTCCCGTAAGAACCTCCTCGGCTGGGCGGCCACCGCGGGGCTCGCCCTCGCGGCCCTCGCCCTGCTCCCGCTCCTCGACGGCGACCGCACCACCTTCTGCCTCAACGAGGGCGCGAAGGCGTGCAGTTACACCGCCGACCGCTTCACCCTCGTCGTCCAGTTCCTGGTCCTCGGCGGCGCGCTGCTCACCGCGCTCCTCTCCCTCTCCGTCGTACGGGACACGAAGCTGCCCGCCGGGGAGTACTGGTTCCTGCTGCTCTCCTCCGCCGCCGGCGCCGCCCTGCTGCCCGCCTCCCGCGACCTCGCCACCCTGGTCCTCGCCCTCGAGGTCGCGTCGCTGCCCGCCTTCGCGCTGGTCGGCCTGCGCCGCGGCGAACGGCAAGGCGAATCGGCCGAGGCCGCGCTGAAGTTCTTCCTCTCCTCCGTCACCGCCACCGCCGTGATGCTCCTGGGCGTCGGCTTCGTCTACGCCGCCTCCGGCTCGCTGCACTTCTCCCGTATCGCCGACGGCCTGGAAAAGGCACCGGCCCAGTTCGACACCCTCGCCACTGCCGGCGTCGCC
The DNA here is from genome assembly GCF_011044975.1 of Streptomyces coryli. Taxonomy (GTDB): domain Bacteria; phylum Actinomycetota; class Actinomycetes; order Streptomycetales; family Streptomycetaceae; genus Streptomyces; species Streptomyces coryli. Next base: position 1,432 of record NZ_JAAKZV010000180.1, read on the forward strand.
CTCACCCTGGTCGGCTTCGCCTTCAAGACCGCCGCCGTGCCCTTCCACTTCTGGGTCCCGGACACGTACGTCGGCGCCCCGGTGCCGATCGCCGCGTATCTCTCCGTCATCGGAAAGGCCGTCGGCTTTACGGGCCTGATCCTGGTCACGGTCCTCGCCTTCCCCGGCTATACGGAGGTGTGGGGCCCGGCCATCGCGGTGCTCGCCGCGCTGACGATGACGGCGGGCAATGTCGCCGCGCTGCGGCAGCGGGCGGACGCGGAGCACAGCGCGGTGCGGCTGCTGGCGTGGTCGTCGGTGGCGCAGGCCGGTTATCTGCTGGTGCCGGTCGCGGCCGCCGCGTACGTGGCCGAGCCCGGCCGGGCGGTCGGCTCCACGCTCGCGTACGCGCTCATGTACGCGGTGGTGAACCTCGGCGCCTTCGCCGTCGTCGCGGCCACCGCGGGGACCCGTATCGAAGACCAGCGGGGCCTCACCCGCACCCGCCCCGCCGCGGCGCTCGCGATGGCGTTCTTCCTGGTCAACCTGGCCGGGCTGCCGCCCGGGATCATCGGCCTCTTCGCGAAGGTCACCGTCTTCCGGTCGGCCGTCGACGCCGGGCTCGGCTGGCTGGCGGTGGTGATGGCGCTGAACGTCGTCATCGGCCTCGTCTACTACCTGCGCTGGACGGCGCTGCTGTTCACCCCGCGCGAGGACCAGGCCCCGGCCGCGGTCCGCTTCCCGGCGCCGCTCGCCGGCGTCGTCGGCCTCGCGGCCGCGCTCGCCGTCGCGCTGTCCGGGGCCCCGCAGCTGGTGCTGCGCTGGGCGGGCGAGGTCCTCCTGTAGGCGGATGCTCGACGCGCGATCCGCGCGCGATCCTCATAACGTAAAAGGCGTGAACGATCACGTATCCGGCATATGCCCCCATAGGGCTGTGCCCGAGCCGGAGCCGGCCCGCCACCCGGGCCGGCTCGGCCGGATGCTGGCCGTTCTCGTGGTCGTCATCGGCGTCCTCGCGACCAGCGGCTGGCTGATACGCCCCGACGACCGCCCCGCCGATCCGCGCACCGCGGAGACCGCCGCCTGGGACCGCCTCGTATACGGCCCGGACGCGGCCGCGCAGACCTCGCCGGCCGCCGTGAGCAGATACTTCGCGGGCCTCAACGCCGCCTCCCAGCGGCACCTCGCCGACCGCTACCCGCTCGTGGTCGGCAACCTCAACGGCGCCCCCGCCGAGATCCGCTACCGCGCCAACCGGGTCGCGCTGCGGCAGGCCATCGACGTCGAGCGGCGGTGGCTGAAGACCGCCGACGCCAGCGCCTGGGGCGCCCGCAACGGCCGCCGCAAGGTGCACCGCTACGAGTCGCTGCTCAGCAGCAACCGCCACATCCTCGGCTTCGACCCCTCAGGGGACGGCCGCGCCATCGAGGTCATCGGCGACCTGGACACGGCCGAGCGGATCGAGATCGTCGTCCCCGGCGCCGACAACGGCCTGCTGAACTTCGAGCGCACCGTCGGCGCCGTCACCGCCCCCGCCGGCATGGCCCGCAACCTCTACAACGAGATCCGCGCCCAGGACCCCGGCGCCAAGGTCGCCGTCATCGCCTGGGCGGATTACCAGACCCCGGCCCGTATCGGCATCGGCGCGCTCACCGGCGCGCTCGCCGACCGCGGCGCCGTGCGGCTGCGGGCGTTCATCCGCGCGCTGCCGGAGCGGGCCCGCGCCTCCGTCTTCTGCCACTCCTACGGCACCGTCGTCTGCGGCCGCGCCGCCCAGCAACTGCCCGCCGAGCGGCGGCTGTCGAACCTCACCGTGATGGGCAGCCCCGGCATGCGCACCGACTCCGCGGCCGAGCTGGCGGCGGACCGGGTGTGGGCGACGCGGGTCGGGGACGACTGGGTGGGGGAGCTGCCGTTCGTCGAGTTCGCCGGCTTCGGGCACGGCGCCGACCCGACCGGGCCCGGCTTCGGCGCCCGGGTCTTCGGCGCCGAGGGGGCCCACGGGCACACCGGCTACTTCGCCGAGGGCACCGACAGCCTGCGCAATATGGCGCGGATCGCGCTCGGTAATTACACGAGTGTGACCTGCTCGAACGCGAGGTCATGAGGCATGCCCCGCCACCCGTACGGCCCCATTCCCGACGTTACCGACAAGGGAACTAGTGCTCCCCCAGTCGCGTTGCTCAGTCAGGGAGGGTCCACTGGGAGGTGGAAGCTGCAGAAGGTTCCTCGCACGTCTCGCTTGGAGGACGTACCGTGCACCGCTCGCACAACGGACTGAAGACCGCCGCACTGCTCGGCGGAATGTCGGCCCTCATCCTCCTCATCGGCAGCGCCTTCGGACGTACGGGCCTGATCATCGCGCTCTTCATCGCGATCGGCACCAACGCCTACGCGTACTGGAACAGCGACAAGCTCGCCCTCCGCGCGATGCGCGCCCGCCCGGTCAGCGAGATCGAGGCGCCGCAGCTCTACCGGATCGTCCGCGAGCTCTCGACGCAGGCGCGGCAGCCGATGCCGCGGCTGTACATCTCGCCGACCGCCGCCCCGAACGCCTTCGCGACCGGCCGCGACCCGCGCAACGCGGCCGTGTGCTGCACGGAGGGGATCATGCAGATCCTCGACGAGCGGGAGCTGCGCGGGGTGCTCGGCCATGAGCTGATGCACGTCTACAACCGCGACATCCTGATCTCGTCGGTGGCGGGCGCGCTGGCCTCGGTCGTGATGTTCCTGGCGAACTTCGCCTGGCTGATGCCGATGGGCGGCGGCAACGACCGCGAGGGCCCGGGCCCGCTCGGAATGCTGATGATCATGCTCCTGGGTCCGATCGCCGCCTCCATCATCAAGCTGGCGATCAGCCGCTCCCGCGAGTATTCAGCCGACGAGACCGGCGCCCGCCTGACCGGCGACCCGCAGGCCCTGGCGAGCGCGCTGCGCAAGCTCGACGCCGGCACGAAGCAGCTCCCGCTGCCGCCGGAGCCGCGGCTGGAGACGGCGAGCCATATGTTCATCGCGAACCCGTTCCGCGGCGGCGCGGGCGCCAAGCTTTTCTCCACCCACCCGCCGATGGCCGAGCGCATCGCCCGGCTGGAGCGGATGGCGGGGCAGGGACAGAGCCAGCCGGGCGGTGGCCAGGTCGGCCCCGGCGGCTGGAGCGCGTAACTGTCAGGCTTGAGTCATGAACACACTGCTGAATCTCATCTGGTTCGTGCTCGCGGGCCTCTGGCTGGCGATCGCGTACGTATTCGCCGGGCTGCTGCTCTGCGTCACGATCATCGGCATCCCCTTCGGCATAGCCTCGTTCCGCATCGCCGGATACGCACTGTGGCCCTTCGGCCGGACCACGGTCGACCGGCCGGGAGCCGGGGCGCCGTCCCTCATCGGGAACGTCCTCTGGATCGTCCTCGCCGGCTGGTGGCTGGCCCTCGGCCACATCGTCACCGGCATCGCCATGTGCGTAACGATCATCGGCATCCCCCTCGGCATCGCGAACTTCAAGCTCATCCCGGTCTCCCTGATGCCACTGGGCCGCGAAATCGTGCCGACGGACCGCCCCTTTGCGGGGACGGCCCGTTGGTAGTGCTGTCCTCCTATTTGGTGGTGTAGGTCAGCACGACGACGCCGGACGCGAACGGTGTGGTCCTGACCAGCTTCAGGTGCGTGGTGTCGATTCCGTCGAGGAGGCGGCCGCCGCTGCCGGCGATCATGGGCTACATCCACAGGTGGAGTTCGTCGACGAGCTTGTTCTCGAGCAGCGTGCGGCTCAGCTCCCCGGTGCCGAACTTCAGGATGTTCCCGCCCGGCTGCTCCTTCAGCCGGGCGACTTCCTTGGCGACGTCGCCGTTGATGACGGTGGCGTTCCAGGTGAGGTCGGCGTCGGTGAGGGTCCGGGAGGCGACGTATTTGGGCAGGGTGTTCATCCGCACCGCGTACTCGCCCTCGATCTCCTCCATGTTCGGCCAGACCGGGGCGAAGATCTCGTACGTCTTCCGGCCCAGCAGCAGCGCGTCGGCGGCGAACAGCAGCTCCCGCGCGTAGGCGGTGTACTCCTCGCCGAAGTACGGTGCGGCGAATTTCTCGGGTGCAGCGATCAGCTGCCCGTGTGCCGCCCGTACTGCAGCAGCGCCGCGCTCAAGGCGCCGAAGGCGGCCACGTTGGTGTAGGTGCGGATCGCGTTCCAGCGCACCCACTTGGCTTCGAAGTGCTCGCGCAGCGCGGCCAGATCCTTCACCTTCTCCACCGGTCCGGCCGCGTCCAGGTCGTTGTTGAGCGGCATATTCATGGCGAACGTGATGCCCACCGTGCCGAGATAGAGCACCAGCGCCGCGACGACCCACGGCAGGACCGCCGAGCGCAGCTCGCTCTCCGCGCCGAGCAGCAGGCCGCCGGCGAGCGCGATGAACAGCAGCGCGCCCATGAAGGCGAGCATGAACCAGCCGTTCAGGATCACCCTGTTGATGTGCCACATGACCTCGACGAACGAACGGTCCGAGGACTTCTTCAGGGACGGCATGATCGTGTTCGTGAAGATGAAGAACAGTCCGGCGCTGATGCCGGTGGTGATGAGCGCCGCGATCAGCGACGCCGTACGCAGTCCGGTCATTGCTTCCACGCCCCTTCCGCCGCCGCCTCGCGGGCGAAGTCGCTGAAGTCCCGCGGCGCGCGGCCGAGGGCCTCTTGGACGCCGTCCACCAGGAAGGCGTTGCGGCCGTCGAGGATGCGGGTGAAGAGGTCGGTGAACAGCTCCACGATCTCCGGCGGCAGATGCTCGCCCGCGACCTCCGCGAACTGCTCGGCGGTTACGGGCACATACCGCACCTCGCGCCCGCTCGCCGCGGTGATCGCCGCCGTTGCGTCGTGGAAGGTCAGCAGCCGCGGACCGCTCAGCTCGTACGTCCGCCCGGCGTGCCCGTCATCGAGCAGCGCGGCGACGACCACGTCGGCGACGTCTCCCAGGTCCACAAAGGGCTCCGGCACCTCGCCCGCCGGCAGCACCAGCTCGCCGCCGAGCACCGGCTCCAGCAGGAAGTCCTCGCTGAAGTTCTGCATGAACCACGCGCACCGGACGATCGTCCACTGCGCACCCGAGGCCTTGACCGCCTCCTCGCTCGGATGCGTCTCCTCCTCCCCGCGGCCGGAGAGCAGCACCAGCCGCTCGACACCGGCATCGACGGCCCGGGCGGCGAACTCCCGTATCGCCGGCGCCGCCGCCGGGTCGGCGAGGTCCGGGGCGTAGGTGAGATACGCGGCGCGGACGCCCTCGAGCGCCGGGCCCCAGGTCTCCGGCTTGTGCCAGTCGAAGGCGATCTCGCTGTTACGGGAGACGGCGCGCGCCGGCACTCCGCGCTGCACGAGCCGCTCCGCCACTCGGCGGCCGGTCTTGCCGGTGCCGCCGATGACCAGGTTGATGTTCTTGCCGTTGACGTTCTCGTTGTTTGTCATGCCTTAAGTGAAGCCGCCGCGCGTGAGACGAACCATCGCTCAGGCGCTTAATGCCATACGCGAGCGTCTACGCCCCGCGGTACCTTTGAAGACATGGACTCGCTCGCCGGTCTTCTCAACTCGCCCCGCGCACAAGACGCGTTCATGATGCGCGCCCTCCTCGACCCGCCGTGGTCGATCCGGATCCAGGACCGCTCCCCGCTCTCCGTCGTCGCGGTCGCGCGCGGCGAGGCGTGGGTGATGTACGAGGGGGAGAAGCCGGTGCACGTCGGCGAGGGTGACATCGCGATCACCCGCGGCCCCGACGCGTATGTCTTCGCCTCCGGCCCGGACACCGAGCCGCAGGCGATCATCCACCCCGGCGGGCGCTGCGAGACCCCGGACTGCCGCAGCCTGGCGGACGAGATGAGCCTGGGCGTACGCAGCTGGGGCAACGATCCGGAGGGCGCCTCGATGATGCTGATCGGCGCGTACGAGCACACCGGCGAGGTCGGCGCGCGGCTGCTCAGTGCGCTGCCGCGGCTGGCGGTGCTCACCCGGGAGATCTGGGAATGCCCGCTGCTGCCGTTCCTGGCCGAGGAGATCGTCAAGGAGGAGCCGGGGCAGGAGCTGGTGCTCGACCGGCTGCTCGACCTGCTGACGGTCGCCGCGCTGCGGGCGTGGTTCTCCCGGCCCGAGGCGGAGGCGCCGGCCTGGTACCGGGCCCAGTCCGACCCGGTCGTCGGCCGCGCGTTGAAGCTGCTGCACCACAACCCGGCGCACTCCTGGACGGTCGCCGACCTGGCCGCCCAGACCGGCGTCTCCCGCGCCTCCCTGGCCCGCCGCTTCGCCGAACTCGTCGGCGAGCCGCCGATGTCGTACCTGACCGGCTGGCGCCTGGCCCTCGCCGCCGACCTGCTGCGCGAGCCGGAGGCGACGGTGGGCGCGGTCGCGCGGAAGGTCGGCTATGCGACTCCGTTCGCGCTGAGCACCGCCTTCAAACGGGCGCACGGGGTCAGCCCACAGGAGCACCGGGCTTCCGTGCCCGCGTGACGACGTACTCGTAGAACCACGCCGTGAAGCCCGGATCGGCCATCAGCTCGCCGAAGCGGTGCAGATCCGCCTCCGTCACGCCCTCCTGCAGCAGCCGGGGCGTCAACTGGTTGAGGTAGTTGCGGAAGAGCAGGCAGCCGGCGCTGCCGCCGTCCATGGTCTGCGAGTGCGCCACGGCGTGCCCCTCCGTCAGCCCCGCCGCAGTCATGTGCCCGTACGCCGCCCGCGCCCAGTGCACGCTGATGCCCAGGGCGGGAGCCATGACCTCGTGCGTCAGATACATGATCCGGTCCCACAGCTGCCGGTCCGCCGAGCTCGGCGCCGCCAGCACGGTCCGCTCCCGCCCGGAGAAGTCCCCGGTGACCAGCCAGCCGCCGGGCGCCAGCGCGCCCACCAGCTCCTTGAGGATCTCCTCGCGGCGCGCCAGATGCTTCATCAGCAGCCGGGCGTGGATCAGGTCGTACGGACCGTCGTCCGGCAGGCCGTCGTTGACGTCGTGCCGCCGGACCTCGACCTCCGGCCGCTCGGGCAGGTGGCTGGTGTCGAGGTCCACCGCCACCACCCGGCCGCCGGGGCCCACCCGGTCGGCCAGCCACCGCGTGATGGAGCCGCCGCCGGCGCCCAGGTCCAGGCAGTGCCACCCTGCCTGGACCCCGGTCGCCTCCAGGCACCGCACGGTGGGGTCGTCCAGCAGCTTCGCGAGCAGATCCACCTGGATCGCGCCGAGGTCGTCACCGGTGTCGTAGATGTATTCGTCGTTGCTGCCCATGCCTGCTCCCCCGTCGCCATCGGGCATAACTCCCGCATGCTGACGGCCCGTTCCGTAAGGCGGCAACTTCTTGCACCGGGAAGCAAACGGAACCCGCGCTTCAGTCCTTCCGCAGCGCCTCGGGCGGCCCCGCCGCGTCCTGGCCGCGGCACTGCAGCGGCGGCGCGTTCACCGAGCAGTGGTGCTTGCACGGCGGCGCGGCTGCGGGCTCCTCGGGGGAGCCGCGGAGCACGTCGTTGCTGATGGTGAACCACGCCAGCAGCGCCCCTGCCACCAGCAGCGCCGCGCAGATCAGCACCGCCATCCGGAAGCCGTCGCCGAAGGCCGCCGGGTCGCGGTAGTCCTCGCCGGACAGCCCCGCCGCCAGCGGCAGTGCCGCGACGGCGAGCAGACCCGCCGCCCGCGCCACCGCGTTGTTGACGCCGGAGGCGAGGCCCGCGTGCCGGTCGTCGGCGGCGCCGAGGACCGTGGCGGTGAGCGGGGCGACCGCGGTCGCGAGGCCGAGGCCGAAGACGGCGACGGCGGGCAGGACGTCGGTGGCGTACGAGGCGTGCTCGCCGATGCGCAGCATCAGCAGCAGCCCTGCCGCCGAGATCGCGGGGCCGAGGGTCATCGGGAGCCGGGGGCCGATGCGTTCGGCGAGCTTGCCGGAGCGCTCGGACAGCAGCAGCATGATCACCGTTACGGGCAGCAGCGCCGAGCCCGCCGTCAGCGGCGAGAAGCCCGCGGTCACCTGCAGATGCAGCACCAGCAGGAAGAACACCCCGCCGATCGCCGCGTACACGGCGAAGGTCACCACATTGGCCGCGGTGAACTGCCGCGAGGCGAAGATCGACGGCGGCAGCATCGGATGCGAACTGCGCCGCTCCACGAGCACGAAGCCGACCAGCGCCGCCAGCCCGACCCCTGCGCTCACCGCGACCGCCACCGGCCCGGTCCCCGCCTCCGCCCCCGCGATCAGCGCGTACGTGACCCCCGCGAGCCCCACAGCGCCGAGCACCGCCCCGGCCGCGTCGAAGCGCCCGGTCGCGGTCTCGTCCCGGCTCTCCGGCACGTGCCGGGCGGCGATCAGCACCACTGCGGCGGCGAGCGGGACGTTGATGAAGAACACCCAGCGCCAGTTCACCGCCTCCACCAGCCAGCCGCCGAGCAGCGGACCCAACGCGCCCGCGATGCCGCCGAGTCCGGACCAGACGCCGATCGCGCGGGCCCGGTCCGCCGGCACGAACGAGGCCTGGATCAGCGCCAGCGAGCCGGGCGTCAGCAGCGCGCCGCCGATGCCCTGGAGGGCGCGGGCGGCGATCAGCGTGCCGGTGCCGGGCGCGAGGCCGCACAGCAGCGAGGCGACGGCGAACCACACGCTGCCGATGACGAACAGCCGGCGCCGCCCGTACCGGTCGCCGAGCGCGCCGCCGAGGAGGATCAGCGCGGCGAGGGTGAGGGTGTAGCCGTTCACCGTCCACTGGAGGCCGGCGAGCGAGGCCCCGAAGTCGTCGCCGATGGCGGGGAGCGCGACGTTGACGACGGTGCCGTCGAGGAAGGTCATCCCGGAGCCGATGACGACGGCGGTGAGCACCCAGCGCCCGGCGGCGTCGGAGAGGCGGAGCAAATCCGGGGAGTTGCGGGCGCCGGCTGGGGTAGCCATGACGGTATCCGATCGAAGCGGGGCAGGTCCGGTCGAAACCTATCGGACCGCAAACGGAATCTTCGGCTCAACTCCCCAATCGTCACAAGACTTTTCGCCAGACGCCCTTGTGTGCCATTTGCTGGGAGGCAATACTCGGTGCCTTGTCAGGGACACGGCGTTCCCTGCCACACGGGCACGACGTTCCCTCGCGTCAAAGAGCCTGAGGAGGCCCTGAGTTGAGGCTCAAGCAAGTAACCCCCCACATTGCCATCGCATCCGCTCTGGCGGCAGCCGCCATCTTCGTGCTGCCGAACGCACAGGCGGCCCCCAGCGTGACCCAAAAGGCAGCTGAGGCCGGCGCCGCGGTGAAGGCCGCGGACATAGGCGGAACCGCCTGGGGCAAGTCCACGGACGGCAAGCTGCTGGTGACCGTCGACAAGACGGTGAGCAAGAAGGAGCTCGCCAAGATCAAGAAGGCGACCGCCGACTACAGCGATGCCGTCGAGATCAACCGCACGGAAGGAACGTTCCGCAAGTACATCGCGGCCGGCGACGCCATCTACGGCGGCGGCTCGCGCTGCTCCCTCGGCTTCAACGCCGAGAAGGACGGCAAGAAGTACTTCATCACCGCGGGCCACTGCGGTGAGTCGGTGCAGGAGTGGACCGCCGACGAGGGCGGCTCCGAGAAGCTCGGTCCGACGACCGACTTCAGCTTCCCGGAGAACGACTACGCGCTCGTCGAGATCACGAACTCCGCGATCGAGACCCCCGGCGGCTACACCGCCGCCGAGGCCACGGTCGGCGAGAACGTGACCAGGACCGGCTCCACGACCGGCACCCACACGGGCTCCGTCACGGCCCTCGACGCCACGGTCAACTACGGCAACGGCCAGATCGTCAACGGCCTGATCCAGACCGACGTCTGCGCCGAGCCCGGCGACTCCGGCGGCCCGCTCTACGACGGTGACAAGGCCCTCGGCCTGACCTCCGGCGGCAGCGGCGACTGCACCTCGGGCGGCGAAACCTTCTTCCAGCCGGTGACCGAGGCGGTTGAGGCGTACGGCGTGACCCTCCTCTGACCACACACCCCCCACAGCACCACGCAAGCCCCCGGCCGATCGCGACGGCCGGGGGTTTCGCTTGTGCCGGGGGCCTGACTGGACACGTAGGAAATTTCCTACGTATAGTCGATGGCATGGCCCAGGACACCGACCAGGTATTCGCCGCCCTCGCCAGCCCCGTGCGCCGCGAGGTGCTGCGGCTGCTGCGGGACGGCGGGCCGCAGCCCGTGCAGCAGCTAGCCGACCGCTTCGACATGCGCAGGCCCAGCTTCTCCGAGCAGCTCCGGGTGCTCCGGGAGGCCGGCCTGGTCAGCGAGCGGCGGTCGGGCCGGCAGCGGATCTACGCGCTGCGCGCCGAGCCGCTGGCCGGCGTGCAGGACTGGCTCGGCCCGTACGAGCGCTTCTGGCGCGGCAAGCTGCGCGCGCTGGGCGACGTCCTGGACACCCTCCCCGACGACGAGCACACCGAGGACACATGAACGACAACACCGAACTCCACCTCGACCAGTACTTCGCCCACCCGCCCGCCAAGGTCTGGCGCGCGCTCACCGAGCCCGAGCTGATCGCCCGCTGGATGATGCCCGGCGACTTCCGCCTGGAGGTCGGCCACCGCTACCGGCTGCAGGCGCGCCCGATGCCCGGCACCGGCTTCTCCGGCACGATCGACGCCGAAGTCCTCGGCTACGAGCCGGAGAAGAGCGTCACCGTCCGCTGGCAGGACGCCGCGGCCGAGGGCAGCCCGGCCGACTTCACGATCACCTGGCGGCTGGAGGCGGAGGGCCACGGCACCCGGCTCTTCCTCAGCCAGAGCGGCTTCGACCCGGACGACGCGATGTCCCAGCAGGCCCGGAAGATCATGGGCGGCGGCTGGACGTCGATGGTGTTCCCGGCGCTGGACAAGGCGCTGGAGGAGATGGGCTAGCGGGCCCGTACCACCGTCACCGGCACCCCCAGGTCACGGAGGTGCCGGAGGGTGCCGGGCGGCACCCCGTCGTCGACGAGCACCGCGTCGAAGTCGGTCAGCGGCGCCAGCGCGTAGACCCCGCGCCGGCTGAACTTCGTGTGGTCGACGAGCAGGATTCGCCGCCCCGCCCGCTCCATCAGCGCCCGCTTGACCTGCACGGTCTCCTGGGACTGGTGGTAGCAGGTGGCGCCGGTGACCGCCGTGGTCGACATGAACAGCACGTCCGCGCCGAAGGACGCTACCGACTCCGCGGTGTGCGGACCGAGGAAGGCGTCGTACGCCGGGTAATACGTGCCGCCGAGCGCGAGCAGGGTGATGCCCGGCTCGCCCGCCAGGAGCTTGATCACCGGCAGAAAGTTGGTGATGACGGTCAGCGGGATGCGCTCGGTGAGGTGCTGCGCGAGGGCCAGGCAGGTGGTCGACTCGTCGATCATCACGGTCTGGCCGGGGGTGAGCAGCTGCAGGGCGGCGCGGGCGAGCCGGTGCTTGGTGGCGTGATTCGCCGCCATCCGCTCGCTGATGTCGCCGTGGAAGAGCAGCGAGGGCAGCGAGGACGCGCCACCGCGCACCTTGCGCAGCCAGCCCTGCGCCTGCAGCACGTCCAGGTCGCGGTGGACGGTCATGACGCTGACCCCGTGCTCGGCGGCCAGATCGGCGGTGCGCACGAAGCCCTCGGCGCCGACGCGCTCGCGGATCCGGTGCTGCCGGCCGGGGCGGGCGTCACCGTCCTTTTCCGTCACAGCGGACACCACCCTCCAACGTTAATTTCACGCCCACTTCACACGGCCAATCGCCACCTGCAGCCCAGGTCAGGCGGGAATTCCGAGCTCGACGCGGACGACTTCCATGTTAGGCGAGGACTTCTTAACACCGCTTCCCGGCTAAACCGCGAGAGGTCCTGCCGCGCTCGTTGACCAGCCCCCCACCGCACGGGTTCGCTGTCCCCATGTCCGTACTCTCCATCGACGTCGGCACCTCGATGATCAAGTCCGTGGTCTACGACGACCAGGGCCGCGAGACCGCCGTGGCCCGGGTCGCCACCCAGGTCAGGCGCCCGCATCCGGGCTGGGCCGAGCAGGACATGGACGCCGTCTGGGAGGCGGTCGCGCAAACGGTCCGTGAAGCGGTGGCCGAGCTGCGGGCGAAGGGCGCGGAGCCGGTGTGGCTGGTGACCTTCACCGCGCAGGGCGACGGCTGCTGGCTGGTGGACGCGGCCGGCCGCCCGACGGGCCCGGCCGTGCTGTGGTCCGACGGCCGCGCGGCGGACATCGTCGACGCATGGGAGCGCGCCGGCGTGCTGGCCGACGCCTTCCGCCGCAACGGCTCACTCACCTTCGCCGGCCTGCCGAACGCGATCCTCACCTGGTTCGAGCGCCACGACCCGCAGAGACTGGCCCGCTCGACCACCGCGCTCACGGCAGCCGGCTGGCTCTTCCTCCGCCTGACCGGCCAGGCGGTGATGGACGAGTCGGACGCCTCGGCACCCTTCATCGACCACGCCACCGGCGATTACGACCAGGGGATCATCGATCTCTTCGGGCTCGAGGACACCCGACGCCTGCTGCCCCGCGTCGTAGGGGACGAGCAGCGTACGGCCGAGATCACCGCAGAGGCGGCCGAACAGCTGGACGTCCCCGCCGGACTCCCGGTCGTCATGGCCCCGTACGACATCGCCGCCACCGCCCGCGGCGTAGGCGTCGTCAATCCGGGCCAGGCCTGCGCCATCCTCGGCACCACCCTGTGCGTCGAGGTGGTCCGCACCGCCGTCGATACCACCGGAGAGCCGAGCGGCATCAACATCGCGTACCGGGGACGGGAACGAGTCCTGCGCGCTTTCCCGACCCTCTCCGGCACGGAGGTCCTGGACTGGACCGCGAAGACCCTGGCCCTGCCCGGCGCACAGGAGCTGATCTCCCTGGCGATGGAGGCGGACCCGGGCGCCGGCGGCCTGGCCTTCCTCCCCTACCTCTCACCCGCAGGCGAACGCGCCCCCTTCCTGGACCCGCGCGCCCGAGGCACCTTCTGGGGCCTGTCACTCGAGCACTCCAGAGCCGACGTAGCCCGCTCCGTACTCGAAGGTCTCTCCCTCGCCCTGCGCGACTCGCTCACAGCCTCCCGCACGGAGATCGACGAGCTCCGCCTCTGCGGCGGCGGCGCCAACAGCGAGGCCTGGTGCCGCCTGATAGCGGACGCGACCGGCATCCCGACAGCACGCTCGACCGACACCGAACTGGGCGCCAAGGGCGCCTTCCTGACCGGCCTGGTCCTCACCGGCGCCGAGTCGAGCATGCACCGAGCGGCCGACAAGTATGTCCGCATGGGCGGCCGTTGGGAGCCGGACCCGGACCGAGCCGCGCTCTACGCCGAACGCTACGACTCCTTCCGCACCTGGCGCGAACTGGCCCGCGGCGCGGGCTGGCAGCCGCGCCCCACCCCGTACGAGAAGGCTTGATGCACTCCGACGACTCCGTAACCCTCGGCCTGGACCTGGGCACCCAGAGCGCCCGCGCCGTCGCGATCGACGCCCACGGCACCGTCCTCGCCGCCGCGTCCCGCCCCCTGACGAGCCGCCGCGACGGACGCAGCCACGAGCAGGACCCCGAACAGTGGTGGACGGCCCTCGCGGAGGCCTGCCGGGAGACGCTGACGCTGCTGGGGCCGCGCACGGTGACCGCACTGGCCATCGACGGCACCTCGGGCACGATCCTCCTCGCGGACGCGCAAGGCACCCCCCTCACCCCAGCCCTGATGTACGACGACGGCCGGGCCGCCACGGAGGCCGCACGCGCCAACGAGGCCGGGGCCGACATCTGGCAGCGGCTCGGCTATCGCAGCATGCAGCCGTCCTGGGCGCTGCCCAAGCTCCTCTGGCTGCTGGAGCACTCCGCGCCCCCGCAGGGCACCCGACTGCTGCACCAGATCGACCTGATCACCTGGCGCCTGGCCGGCCACCAGGTGGCATCCGACGCCAGCCACGCCCTCAAGACCGGCTACGACCTCATCGACGAGCGCTGGCCGGACAAGGAATTCGCCGCGCTGAACATCCCCGGATCGCTCCTCCCGGAGGTCGTACGCCCCGGCACAGTGCTCGGAACGGTGGCCGCGGAGGCGGCCCGTATCACCGGCATCCCCGAGGGCGTGGCGATCGTCGCGGGGATGACGGACGGCTGCGCCGCGCAGATCGGCGCAGGCGCGCTGACACCCGGCGCCTGGAACTCGGTCCTCGGCACCACGCTGGTCCTGAAGGGCGCGAGCCCGCATCTCGTACGGGACCCAGCCGGGGTCGTGTACTGCCACCGCGGCCCGGCCGGCACATGGCTGCCCGGCGGGGCATCGAGCAGCGGTGCCGGAGTGATCAGCCGAGAATTCCCCGACGCAGATCTGGTCGCACTGACGGAGGCAGCAGCCCGTACAAAATCGCCCTCCGGCTCAACCCCCGTCGCCTACCCCCTCGTCGGCACCGGCGGCGAGCGCTTCCCGTTCCGCGCCCCGGACGCCCGGCCGTTCATGCTCGGCGACCCCGCCGACGAGGCGGAGCGCTTCCACGCCCATCTCCTGGGCGTCGCCTGCCTGGAACGGCTCTGCTTCGACTACCTCGACCACCTGGGCGCCCCGGTGGACGGCCCGCTCACCCTCACCGGCGGCGGCGCCCGCAACGCGTACTGGAACCAACTCCGCGCCGACGTCCTGGGCCGCCCCGTCTCTCTCCCCGAACAGGCCGAGGCCGCCGTCGGCATGGCGGTCCTGGCCGCCACCCACGACGGCACCCCACTGGCCGACGCAGCAGCCGCACGCGTACGCATCCGCCAGGAACTGACCCCCGACCCCACCGCCCGCTTCACCCCCACGTACCTGGCGCTGCTGGACGAACTGAACCACCGAGGCTGGCTGGCCACAGAAGTGGCCGACCACGCCCGCCGAAAGGCCCTGCAATGACCGACTTCATCCTCGTCCGCCACGGCGAAACCGTCTGGCACGCCGAGAACCGCTACGCCGGCCGCACCGACGTCGCCCTCACCCCCCGCGGCCACGCCCAGGCAGCGGAACTCGCCGACTGGGCAACAGGAGCAGGAATCGACGCGGTGGTGAGCTCACCCCTGTCCCGCGCCCGCCTCACAGCAGCCCCCACGGCCAAGGCCCTCGGCCTGGCGCCCCGCATCGAAGACCGCCTGCTGGAAGTCGACTTCGGCCGCGGCGACGGCCTCACCCGCACGGAGATGGGCAAGGCCTTCCCCGAGGGACTCAAGGCCTTCCTCAACGACCCCGTAGCCAACCACCTCCCCGACGGCGAGGACCCGACCCAGGCAGCCACCCGCGGCACCGCGGCCCTCAAGGACCTCACCAGAGAACTCCCCGACGCCCGCATCCTGGTGGTCGCCCACTCCACCCTCATCCGCCTGGTCCTCTGCAGACTGCTGAACATCCCCCTGGCCGCATACCGCCGCGTCTTCCCGGAGTTGCACAACGGCGCCCGCACCGAACTGCGCATCCGAGCCGGCCGCTCCTCCCTGATCAAGCTGAACGCCCCGTGCACCCCGGCCGTACCCGCCGGCCAGTAACGGCATCCCTCACCGCCCACGCCTCACCGCCCAACCGCCACCCGGCAGCCCAACGCACCCACCGCCCGCTTCACCCCCACGTACCTGGCGCTGCTGGACGAACTGAACCACCGAGGCTGGCTGGCCACAGAAGTGGCCGACCACGCCCGCCGAAAGGCCCTGCAATGACCGACTTCATCCTCGT
>NZ_JAAKZV010000181.1 GCF_011044975.1 Streptomyces coryli
CTCCGGGAGGGCGTTCAGGAGGGCGTGGGCGTAGGGGTGGCGGGGGCCGGGGTCCGTGAAAAAGGCTTTCGCCTCGGCCGTTTCGGCGATCCTGCCCGCGTACATGACCGCCACCCGGTCCGCGATGCGTTCGGCCGCGGCGAGGTCGTGGGTGATGATCAGCAGGGCGTGGCCGGCGTCGACGTGGCGGCGGAGTTCGTCGACGGTGGAGTCGACGAGGTCGCGGTCCAGGCCGGTGGTGGGTTCGTCGGCGATCAGCAGTGGGGCTCCGCCGACCAGCGCCAGCGCGGTGGCGGCGCGCTGGGCCAGGCCGCCGGAGAGTTCGTGCGGATGACGGTCGAGGTGGCCGGGCGGGAAGTGGGCGCGGGCGGCGGCCTTTTCGGTGGCTTCGGCCAGGCCTGCCTTCGGGGTGTCCGTCAGTTCCCGGATCGTTTCGGCCAGTTGCGAGCGGACGGTACGGACCGGGGTGAGGTGGGCCGCCGGGGACTGCGGGATCAGGCCGATCCGGCGGCCGCGGACCCTGCGGGCGAGATGCTGCTCGTCCGCACCCAGGAGTTCCAGGCCGTCGTCGAGAGTGGCGGTGCCGGTGGTGTCGGCGTTCTCCGGGAGGAGGCCGAGGAGTGCGGAGGCGAGGACGGATTTGCCGCAGCCGCTTTCGCCGACCAGGGCCAGGCACTCCCCCGCCTTCAGGTCGAAGGAGACGTCGTTGACGGCGGCGATGTGCCGTCCTGCGCGCATGCGGAAGCGGACGGACATCTCGCGTACGGACAGCAGCGGCGGCTGCTCGGCGTTGGCGGCGGTCACAGCATCAGCTCCGATTGGCGGCGCGGATTGAGGCGTTCGCGCCAGGCGGCGGCGAGTCCCGCGACGGCAAGGGTGGGGACGACGATGAACAGGCCGGGGAAGGCGACCGGCCACCAGTCCCCCGCCAGCAGCGCGCCGCGGCCGCCGGAGACCATGGCGCCGAGGCTCGCGGTATGGGCGGGCAGGCCGAGGCCCAGGAACGACAGGGCGCTTTCGTGCCAGATGGCGTGCGGCACCATCAGCACCGCGGCGAGCGCCGCCTGCGGCAGCACGCCGGGGATCAGGTGCCGCACGGCCACCCGCCGGCGGGACGCACCGCCCGAGATGGCGGCGTCGATGAACGGGCGGCCGCGCAGGGAGAGGACTTCGGCGCGGACGATGCGGGCGGTCGAGACCCAGTGGGTCAGCCCTACGGAGATGATCACTGGCCAGACACCGGGGCGGAACATCGCCACGATGAAGATGCCGAGCAGCAGGTGCGGCACGGACGAGAAGGTGTCGACCAGGCGCATCACCAGACGGTCGAGGCGGCCGCCCAGCGCCCCCGCGAGGGCTCCGACGGCGGTGCCGATCACGGTGGCAACCAGCGCGGCGACCACGCCGACGAGCAGCGAGACGCGCAGCCCGTAGACGCAGCGCAGCAGCACGTCGCGGCCGACGTCGTCGGTGCCGAAGAGGTGGGACCACGACGGCGGGTTCAGCTTGGCGGTGATGTCGACCGCCTGCTGGTCGAGTTGCGCGAGGGGCGGTACGACGAGCACGGCCAGGACCACCAGGATCACGATCGCGCTGGACGTACGTATGCGCAGGGTGCGGGCGGAGCGGCGCTTGGCGCCGCGGGTGCGCCAGCCGCCGGCACCGGCGCCCGCCCCTGTCAGGGAGTCAGCCATCGAAGCCCACCCTCGGGTCGGCCAGTCCGTACAGCAGGTCGGAGATCAGGTTGCCGAGCAGCACCGCCGCCGTCGCCAGTACGGTCAGCGCGGCCAGCAGCGGGAAGTCGACCCCGGTGGCCGCCTCCACGGTGGCGGCGGCGATACCGGGCCAGCTGAACACGGTCTCGATCAGCAGCGCGCCGGTGATGAGTTCCGGGACGCGGGTGCCGATGAGGGTGAGGACGGGCAGCAGGCCGGAGCGCAGCGCATGGCCGAAGAGCACCGTACGCGGGGCGAGGCCGCGGGCCTTGGCGCCGCGCACCGGGTCCTCGTCCAGGGCGTCGCCGACGCCTTGGCGTACGTAGAGCACGAACCACGGCAGCTGCGATACGGCCAGCACCGACGCGGGCAGCAGCAGATGGCTGCCGACCTGGCCGAAGGTGGCCGTGTCGGTGCCGGTGTCGGTGAGTCCGCCGGCGGGCAGCACGCCCAGCTGGAGCGCGAACAGCCAGACGGCGAGCAGCCCGAGCCAGAACGGCGGCGCGGCCTCGAGGCTGTACGCGAGCGAGGTGACCGTACGGTCGAGGAGGCCGCCGCGGCGGCGGGCGGCGAGCACGCCGAGCAGCGTGCCCACCACCACGGCGGCGGCGAACGCGACCGCGCACAGCAGCATCGTCCAGCCGATGCGTTCGCCGATCACGGCGGCGACCGGCTGCCGCATGCTGGTGGAGTCGCCGAGGTCCCCCGACAGGGCGGTGGTCAGCCAGTCCCACCAGCGGGCGGCGAACGGCTGGTCGGCGCCCAGGTTGGCGCGCAGGTCGGCGAGGGCCTCCTTCGAGGCGGTCATTCCGGCGGTGCCGGCGTAGGCCTTGACCGGGTCGAAGGGTGAGGCCGCGGCGATGGCGAAGACGCCGAAGGTGACGGCGAGCAGCACGGGCGCCGCGTGCAGCAGGCGGCGCCCGGCCATGCGTGCCATCGCCGTGTACGGGAGGGGGCGGGCGGCGGTCACTGCTTCGGCTGCCAGCTCTCGGCGTTCCACCACGGGCCGGTGCCGTAGCCGTGGTCGTGCGGCTCGATCTGGGTGGTGAGGTTCTGCCAGCGGTCGCCGATCACGTAGAGGTGGTCGATGTGGGTGAGGAAGATGTAGCCGGGGTCCTTGGCGAGTTCGCGCTGGACCGTGTCGTAGGACTTCTTCCGCTCGGCCTTCTTGCCGCTCTGCCGGCCCTTCTCCAGGGCGGCGTCGACGGCCGGGTTGTCGTACGAGGCCATGTTGTTGAAGCCCTCCCCGGCGAGGGAGGAGTGCAGCATGCCGTGCAGGTCGAAGTCGGGGTCGGCGGGGCTGCCGCCGCCGGCGAGGACCGCGTCGCGCTTCATGCGCGGTTCGATCACCTCCCAGCTGCCGCTCTCCACCTTGGCGTCGACGCCGAGCTTCTTGGCGTCGGCGGCGAAGGCGAGGGCGTGCTGCTGGCGGAGCTTGTCGCCCGCCGGGTACCAGAGGGTGAAGGCGGCGCGCTTGCCGTCCTTGGTGCGGATGCCGCCGGCGCCCGGCTTCCAGCCGCCGTCGGTGAGGATCCGCTTGGCGCGGGCGGGGTCGTGGGCGCGCTCGGTGCCCTTGGCGAACCATTCGCTGGTGGTCGGGACCGGGCCGTAGGCGGCGTGGCCTGCACCTTCGAGGAGCCCGTCGACCATCGCCTTGCGGTCGACGCCGATGTCGAGGGCGCGGCGGACGGCCTTGTCGCCGGTGACCGGGTTGCCGGTGGGGAGGGTGACCGCGCGGTGGTCGGCGGTCTCCGCGGCAAGAGTCTTCTGGCCCTGCTCGCCCTTGAAGGCCTTGGCGAGGTTCGGCGGCAGGATGGCGCCGTCGAGGTCGCCGGCGCGCAGCCGGGTGGCGCGGATGTCGTCGTCCATGATGATCGCCATGGTGAGCTTGCGGACCTTCGGCTTCGGGCCCCAGTAGCGGGGGTTCGCCTTGAAGGAGAGCTTCTCGCCCTTGCTCCAGCCGGCCAGGGTGTACGGGCCGGTGCCTATCGGCTTGGTGTTGAACGGGCCGGTGTTGACGTCGCCGTTGCCGGCGGCGTGCTTCGGTGCGATCGGCAGCACGGTGCGCTCGGCGAAGGCGGCGTACGGGTACTTCAGGCGGAAGACGACGGTGTGGTCGCCCTTGGCCTCGACGTCCCGCACCGCGTCCAGCTCGCCCTTGGAGGGGTTGTTGGTCTTCGGGTCGAGGATCGTGTCGTACGTGAAGACGACGTCCTGGGCGGTGAACGGCTTGCCGTCGGAGAACTTCACGCCCTTGCGGAGCCGGTACGTGTAGGTCTTGCCGCCATCGCCGACCTCGGGCAGCGCGGCCGCGAGGGCCGGCCGCAGCCGCATGTCGGCGTCCCGGGTCAGCAGGCCGTCGAAAATCTTGGAGTTCCCGTCCTTGCCGTATCCGAGCAGCGGGCTCAGGGTGTCCGGCTCGTACGCGACGCCGACGACGGCCGAGTCCTTCGACCTCCCGGCGGCACCGGGCTTCGATGGATCCGAGCAGGCCGCGGCCCCCGCCGCGACCGATCCGAGTACCGCTGCTGCCACCAGCGTCCGTGCGCCACGGGCCGACATGCCCCACACCCCTGTTGAAGATCGACTGTTATTGCAAAGCTGTCGCAATTAAACAGCATGAGGGTGCTCCGGATCACGGGGGTCGGCGGGACTTTTGCCCACCCGCGGCCCGGCGAATGTCACGCGACGCCGGGACCATCGGCCCGAGATGGCACATACGGCGCGCCGAAGTGATCTGCACCACCCCGGCGAGCGGAGGGACGTGGCAACACTGATGCCATCGGGACGGTCGATATGTCCGTTCTGCCCTTCCTTCCCCTGCCCAAGGAACCACCGTGAACGCTCACGCGCAGCATCAGTCCCGCACCATCCACACCTGCACCGGCGGCGAACTCGTCCCCGGTGACGTCCTGCTGGCCGGCATCGGACAGCGACTGGTGGTGATGGCCACCGAACCGGCCGGCGAGGAGCACATAGACCTCAGCCTGCGGCCGCTGGACGGCGGTCCCGGGCTCCGTCGCCGGATGCGGCGGTTCGACTCCGTGGACGTACTCATGGAGCGGGTCGACCCGGCCCAGGTCGGCCAGACCGCTCCGGAACCCGCCCGGCCGCGGCGCCGCAAGGTCGTCGTCACCGGTGTGGGCGCCATCAGCCCGCTCGGCGGTGACGCCGCGAGCACCTGGGAGGGGCTGCTCGCCGGGGTGTCGGGGGCGCGCGAGCTGACCGGTGCGGAGTTCGCGGAGCTGCCCGTCAAGGTGGCCGCGACCGCCGCGCTGGACCCCGCCGACGTACTGCCGCGCAGCCAGGCGCGGACGATGAACCGCTCGACGCAGTTCGCGGTCCTCACCGCGCGCGAGGCCTGGTCCGACGCGGGGCTCGAGTCGGCCGCCGTCGAGTCCGAGCGGGTCGGCGTATCCGTCGGCACGATCATCGGCGGTGCGCCGGTGATGGTCGACGCGCATCGTTCGCTGACCGACAAGGGCGCCCGGCGGGTCTCCCCGCACACCACGCCCATGCTCGTGCCCAACGCGTCCGCCGCGCACATCGCCATCGAGCTCGGGGCGCGCGGTGAGGCCCGTACCGTCGTGGCCGCCTGCGCCTCCGGGACCGAGGCGATCGGCCTGGCCGTCGACCGTATCCGCGACGGGCATGTGGACGTCATGGTGGCCGGTGGCACCGAAGCGGTGATCACGCCGGAGATCATGGCGGGCTTCGCGAACATGCGGGCGCTGTCCCCGGCCGCCGACGGCCCCGAGGGCGCCGCCAGGCCGTTCGACCGGGACCGGGACGGCTTCGTCCTCGGCGAGGGCGCCGGCTTCCTGGTGCTCGAGGACGAGGAGCACGCTCTTGCCCGGGGCGCCCGTATCTACTGCGAGGCGGCGGGCTGGGGTGTCTCCGCCGACGCGCACCACATGACGGCGCCGGAGCCGGAGGGCACCGGCATCATCGAGGCCGTACGCAAGGCGCTGGACTCGGCGCAGGCCGAGGCGGCCGATGTGGTCCACATCAACGCGCACGCCACCGCCACCCCGGTCGGGGACGCGGCGGAGGCGGCCGCGGTGCGCAGCCTCTTCGGGCCGGATGCCGTTCCGGTCACCGCACCCAAGGGTGCCCTCGGTCATCTCCAGGGCGGCGCCGGGGGTGTTGAGGCCGTGGCGACCGTGCTGACGCTGCATCATGGGCTGATTCCGCCGACCGCGGGGCTGACCGAGCCCGAGCCGGACCTCGGCCTCGACGTGGTCACCGGTGCGCCGCGGGCGCTGGAGTCGCCCGGGGTCGCGCTGTCCAACTCCTTCGGGTTCGGCGGCCACAACGCGGTGCTGGCCTTCCGCAGCCGGGCCGCCTGAGGCGAGCCCTCCGCCACAACCGAATAGCCCCCATGCCTCCCGCGGATGAGACCTGACGCCCCGCCAGGCGCTGTGCTGCACTCGCATCAGTCGAGTGCCGAAGGAGACCGACGTGCAGCAGGACCAGGCGGGGCGGGCCGGCCGGAGGACCGTGGTCGTGACCGGCGGGACCAGTGGGATCGGTGCCGCGATCGGGCGGCGGTTCGCCGCGGACGGGGACCGGGTCATCGCCGTCGGGCTGCCCGCCGCGGTCGCTTCGGATGAGGAGGGGGGCGTGGGCGAGAGCGCACCCGCCGGGCGGATCGAGACGGTGGAGCTCGATGTCACGCACGGGGAGGAGCTGAGCCGCTTCCTCGGCGGGCTGGACGAGCTGCATGTGCTGGTGAACGCCGCCGGGATCATCGCCCGGGACGAGGAGTTCGACCCGGGGACCTTCGCGCATGTGGTCAATGTGAACCTCACCGGCACCATGCACATGTGCACGGGAGCCCGGACGGCCCTTGCCCAATCCCGCGGCTGCATCGTCAATATCGCCTCCATGCTGAGCTACTTCGGCGGCGCGCGGGTGCCCGCCTACAGCTCCAGCAAGGGCGGCGTCATGCAGCTGACGAAGTCCCTCGCCGTCGCCTGGGCCGGGCAGGGAATCCGCGTGAACGCGGTCGCGCCGGGCTGGATCCGTACCGGCCTGACCCGGGATCTGCACGAGAGCGAGGCGACCAGCCGGCGCATCATCGACCGGACGCCGATGCGGCGCTGGGGCACTCCCGCGGATGTGGCGGGGGCCGTTTCCTTTCTTGCCGGGCCCGATGCGACGTTCATTACCGGGGCGGTGCTGGCTGTTGACGGTGGTTATCTCGCTTGCTGAGCTTGCTGAGTTTGCTGCGCTTTCTGAGTTGAGGGGTTGTTTCGTCGTACGCGCCTGAGAGGGGTCTTTCGCATGGGTTCGTCTGATGCTGCCGGGGCTGTCATTCCCACGTCTTCCGTGGTGCCCCCCGAAATCGCCGTGGCCGCCATGCCCGACGACGACCGGGTATGGGTTCCGCAGGCGCCGAATGTGTGGTTCCGGCCGCTGATGTTCAATACCGTCACCGGGCAGTGGTGCAATCTGCTGAAGGTGACTGCCTCCGGAATTGTTTCCCGGCACCGGCATCCGGGGGTGGTCTTCGGATACGTCGTCAAGGGCAAGTGGCATTACTACGAGCATGATTGGGTCGCCGAGGCCGGACACTTCGTGTACGAGCCGCCCGGCGAGATCCACACGCTCGCGGTGCCGCCGGACTGCGACGAAATGATCACGTTCTTCAACATCAACGGGGCCATGGCCTACGTGGACGAGAACGGCGTCCAGACCGGGTACGAGGACACCTTCACGAAGATCGACATGTGCCGGGCGCACTACGAGAAGGTGGGGCTCGGCGGCGGCTACGTCGACCAGTTCATCCGCTGATGTCCGCCGGGCGCGGTGGCTCCGCCGATCACGTGCCGTTCACGCCGCGCTGTCCCGCGGGTAGCGTGCTTTCCGATCACGGTGATCGGAGGGCGGCCATGGACCTCAGCAGCGTGCACCACTACCGAATCGACTGGATAGCCAGCTTCGTCGCGGTCGCCCACCACGGCAGCTTCTCCGCCGCGGCCAAGGCGCTGTACCGGTCGCAGCCGCGGGTGAGCAGCCATGTGGCCGCGCTGGAGCGGCTGGTGGGGCGACGCCTGGTGGACCGGTCCGTGCAGCCGGCCATCCTCACCCCGGAGGGGCGGGGGCTGCTGCCGCACGCCGAGGAAATCATCCGACGTCTCGACCTGCTGGCCGAGCTCGCCGACGGCACGGTGTGCGGCACGGTCCGGCTCGGCTGCTATCCGAGCGTGGCCGCGTATCTGTATCCCCGGGTGGTACGGGCCTTGCGGGCCACCCATCCGCAGGTGCGGCTCGTGCTGCACGAGGGGCCGAGCATCGAGCTGGGGCAGCGGCTCACCGACGGGAGCGTCGACCTGGCCGTACGGCCGCTGCATCCGCTGGTCAACTCCGACCGGGTGGCCAGTCAGGTGCTGTGGCGCGAGCCGCTCGTCGCCGTCTTCCGGGACGATCACCCCCTCGCCACCGCGAGCGGCGTGACCCTCGCCCGTACGGCCGCGCTGCCGGTCATCAGCATCGGGGAGAGCGACGACGGACACAGCCGGCAGTACGAGACCAACCTCGCCTTCGCCAACCTCGGGCTGCAGCCGGTGATCTGCGAACGCACCAACCAGCCGCAGACGCTCATCTCGCTGGTACGGCACGGCCTGGGCGTCGGCGTCACCAACGCACTCGCCATGACCACCGCGGACACCTCCGGCGTCGCCCTGGTGCCGATCAGCGACGCGAACTGCGAGCGCGTCGTGGCCACTTGGTGGCGGCTGGGCGAGGTCTCACCCGCGGTGGAGGCCGTCAGGGAGACATTGGGCAAGCTGCCGGTGCCCGAATGGCCGTGGACATCCGCGAGCCGGATACCGGCATCCGCGACCGAGGATTAACGCGCGACCGCGTCGCTCCTAGTGTTCGCCGGGCGGAAGTCAACGCATTCCGTACGGCGCCGTGCGCGAGCCGTATCAATTCCGTCCGGCGGTCCCCTCGCCGGCGAAGCAGACGGGAGCTCACCCCACATGGCCACGATTCCTGACGAGACCGTCGAGGCTTTCCGTTCCATTGCCACCGCCTCGGTCGCCGATGCCGTCGAGCAGCACGGACTGCGGGGCTTTCTCGCGGGCAGCATCCGGCAGGTTCTCCCCGGCCGGAAACTTGTCGGGCCCGCCGTGACCGTCCAGGAGGTCCCCTCCCCCGAACCCGCGCCGCCGGAGCACGCGCTGCAGGCCATCGACGAATCGGCGCCGGGAAGTGTGGTGTGCATAGCCGCCGGCGGCGCCGAAGTCGCCATATGGGGCGGGCTGATGACCGCCGGGGCCGTGGCGAACCGTATCGCCGGGGCGGTGCTGGACGGCGGTGTGCGGGACGTGGAGGAGATCCGGCGGGACTATCCGGACTTCGCCGTCTATGCGCGCGGGGCCGTTCCGGCGACGACCGTGGGCCGCTATCGGACCGT
The DNA here is from genome assembly GCF_011044975.1 of Streptomyces coryli. Classification (GTDB taxonomy): domain Bacteria; phylum Actinomycetota; class Actinomycetes; order Streptomycetales; family Streptomycetaceae; genus Streptomyces; species Streptomyces coryli. The sequence goes on from NZ_JAAKZV010000181.1 coordinate 9,139, forward strand.
ATTCCTCAATGAGCCGGTGGAGATCGGCGGCGCGGCCGTCTCCCCCGGGGATCTGATCGTCGCCGACAGCGACGGCGTGGTGTGCGTGCCCGCGCATCTCGTCGACAAGGTGCTCGAGGCCGCCCAGGACATCGAGCGGCGGGAGCGGGAGCAGACCGCGCTGATCCTCGAGTCGGGTTCGCTGCGCGGCGGGCTCGAGAAGTACAACCGGATCTGAGGCGGCGCATGGATGTCATCGCGGTCGGCGAGCCGCTGCTGGAGTTCAATTCCACCGGTGCCGCGGACGAGCCCGTCGCGGCCGGTACCGCCTTCGCCGTCGGGTACGGCGGAGATACGAGCAACACGGCGATCGCCGCGGCCCGTTCAGGGGCCCGCGCGGGGTACGTCACCCGGATCGGGGACGACGACTTCGGGGACGCCTTCGTCCGGCTGTGGGAGCGCGAGGGCGTCGCGACCGAGCAGGTGATCCGCGAGCCGGGTGGCCGCACCGGGATCTATTTCATCGCCCGTACGCCGTCGGCGAGTTCGTTCACGTACTACCGGGCCCACTCCCCCGCCAGCCGGCTCGCACCCGAGGACATCCCCGAGGAGGCGATCGCCGGGGCCCGGCTGCTGCACCTGTCCGGGATCACCCAGGCGATCTCCCCCTCCGCCTGCGACGCGGCGTTCCACGCCATGGAGACGGCGCGGCGGGCGTCGACGCTGATCTCGTACGACCCGAATCTGCGGCCCGCGCTGTGGCCCGCCGAGCGGGCCCGGGCGGTGGTGCTGCGCAGCGTGGAGCTGTGCGACATCGCGCTGCCGAATCTGGAGGAGGGCCGGGTGATCACCGGGCTGCAGGAGCCCGAGGAGGTGCTCGACGCCTTCGTGCGGCGCGGCCCGTCGATCGTGGCGCTGAAGCTGGGCGCGCAGGGGGTGCTGCTGGCGCACGACGGCCAGGTGACCCGGATCCCGCCGCACCCGGTGACGCCGGTGGACTCCACCGGGGCCGGCGACACCTTCGACGGCGCGTTCGCGGCGCGGCTGACCGGCGGCGCGTCGCCCGTGGAAGCGGCGCACTACGCGGCGGTCGCGGCCGCGCTCACCACGACCGGGCCCGGCGCCGTCACCCCCATACCGCACCGCGGCGTCGTCGACGCCGCGATCGGCGCCGAGAAACCACCCGTCAACCGGAGACCGATCAGGAGATGAGAAGTCATGGGTAGCGCCATACGCCAGGCCCTGGTGGCGGCATGCTCGGGGATGCTGCTGCTCGCGGGGTGTTCCGACGGATCGACCGTGGACGACGACGTGGCCGGCGCCGGCGGCGCCGAGCCCACGCAGGTCAAAGCGGGGTATGTGTCGGCCATCGACCAGGTCGGGCTGCCGGCCGGGGTCGAGGCCGGCTATTTCGACGAGGAGAACCTCAACGTCAAGCTGGCCCAGCCGTATCCGACCGGCGTGGACGCCCTCAACGCGCTGCAGGCCGGTGAGGTCGACTTCGTGCAGGTCGGCACCCCGGCCATCGCCGCGGCGCAGAAGGGCATCGACCTGGCGCTGGTCGGCAACTACACCGGGTCGGCGAGCCAGCGCAGCATCGACGAGACGATGGCGGTGGTGGCGGGCTCCAAGTCCGGCGTCAGCAAGGAGCTGTCGTCGCTGAAGGGCAAGAAGATCGGCGTCTCCGAGGGGTCGATCAACCACCTGTATCTGCTGGGCGTGCTGGACAAGGCCGGGCTCAAGACCAGCGACGTGAAGATCGTGAACACCGAGCCGCCGGACATGGCGGTGGCGCTGAAGACCGGCGGCATCGACGTGGCGATCGTCTGGGATCCGTTCCCGATCTCCATCACCGACTCGGTGCCGGGCGCCAAGGAGGTGCTGCGCGGCGGCGGTTACATTCCGTTCGTCGGCTACATCGTCACCACGCCCGAGTACGCCAAGAAGCACCCGGAGGAGGTGCGGCGCTTCCTCACCGCACGGGCCAGGACCGACCAGTGGATGCGCAAGAACCCGCAGGACGCGGCGGATTCCGCGACCCGCTGGCTGCCGGGCACGAAGAAGGCCGTGGCGCGCGAGGCGATGAAGCACAACGTCAAGCAGCTCGACCCGCGCTTCTCCGCCTGCAACTACCTCGCCCTCGACACCCTGGCCCGGCTGCTGGCCGCGCAGGGCGATGTGAAGTCCGGATTCGACGTCGGCAAGTACTTCGACCCGGAGCCGATCCTCGACGTGATGTCGAAGAGCAGCAAGCTCTTCGCCGATCTGCCGCCGGTGCCTGAAGCCGCCGGGATCGAGCGCGGCTACACCTTCGAGCGCGGCTCCGCTTCCAAGGCCTGCCCGTCGTGACGGCGCAGTCGGTGAAGCCCGGGGCGCGAAGGGTCGGCCCGGCGCTGTGGTTCGTCGGGCCGCTGGCCGTGCTGGTGGCGGTGTGGGCGGTCGCGGTCGCCGCGGCCGGGACGCCGATGCGGGTGTTCCCGCAGGTCGGCGACGTGGCGGCGGCGATCGGTGACATGGCCTCGAGCGGCGATCTGTTCCGCCATCTGGGCGCGAGCCTCAGGCGGATGGGACTGGGGATCGTCCTGGCGCTGGTGACGGCGCTGCCGTTCGGGATCGCGCTCGGGTCGAGCCGGCTGCTGTCGGCGTTCTTCGCGCCGCTGCTGCGGTTCTCGGTGGCGCTGGCGGGCATCGCCTGGATTCCGGTGGCGACGCTGTGGTTCGGGTACGGGGACCGCGCGGTGATCTTCATCGTGTGGAACGCGATGTTCTTCGCGCTCACCTACAACGCGATGCTGGGCGTGCGGCAGATCCCGCTGCAACTGCTGCGCGCCGCCCGGAGTATGGGCACGTCCCGCACCCGGATGTTCACCGAGGTGCTGCTGCCCGGCGCGCTGCCGAGCATCGTGACCGGGCTGCGGGTCGGCCTCGGATACGGCTGGCGCGGGCTGGTGGCCGCCGAGATCATCGCGTCCGACGCGGGCCTCGGCTATGCCCTGTTCCAGGCGCAGAAGTACTTCCGCACCGACGTCATCATCGCCTCGATGGTGATCATCGGGGTGTTGTGGCTGCTGATGGACCGGCTGCTGCTGGCGCCGCTGGAGCGGCGCACCGTGCAGCGGTGGGGCATGACGGGAGTGGGGCGCTGATGACCACGGTATCCGCGAAGCCCGTACGGACCACCGCGCGGCCGCCCCGCCCGGCGCCGCTGTGGCGCCGCCTCGTCCGTACCGGCACCTTCCGCACCCTCGGGCCCTTCGTGCCGGTGATCGCGCTGTGGTGGCTGGTGGCAGCCCTCGAGGTGTTCCCCGAGTCGTTCTTCGTCGGGCCGCCCGAGGTCGTCGACAAGCTCGGCGAGCTGCTGGAGAAGGGCATCCTGCCCGGCTATCTGTCGGATTCGCTGACCCGGCTCGGGTACGGGGTGGGGTTCGGGCTGCTGATCGGGCTGCCGCTGGGTTACGCGGTGGCGATGCTGCCGCGGCTGCGCCGGTTCTGCTGGCCGATCCTGCTGTTCTTCCAGGCCATCGCGGACATCGCGTGGCTGCCGATCGTGATCGTGTGGTTCGGGTTCAGCCTGACGTCGGTGACGTTCGTGCTCGTGTACACGATCGTCTTCCCGCTGATGCTGAGCGTCGTCGCGGGCGTCGAGCAGGTGCCGCGGGAGCTGATCCGCGCCGCCCGGTCGCTGGGTGCCGGGCGGTGGCGGGTGTTCCTGGAGGTGATCGTGCCCGGCGCGCTGCCGTCGGTGGCCGGCGGGATCCGTACCGGCCTCGGTTACGGCTGGCGGGCGCTGGTGGCCGCCGAGATCATCGTCGGCACCAGCGGTGTCGGCTTCATGATGTTCGACGCCCGCCGGGTCGGCGACATCAGCCAGGTGTTCCTGGGCATGGCGGTGCTCGGGGCGCTCTGGTACGCGCTGGACGCGCTGATTCTGGCCCCGTTCGAGCGGGCGACCGTCGAACGCTGGGGAATGGTACGCAGGTTGGAGGCCGACGGATGACCGCCCTGGAGATAAGCGGGCTGCGCAAGACATACACGGACGACTACAGCGGTGAGGAGGTCACCGCGATCGACGAGGTCTCCTTCGGCGTGGAGAAGGGCGAGTTCGTGTCGGTGCTGGGGCCGAGCGGCTGCGGCAAGACGACCGTGCTGAACATCGTCGCCGGGTTCGTGGACCTCAGCGGCGGCACGGTGGTGGTGGACGGCCGGCCGGTGGCGGGGCCTGGCCCTGACCGCGGGGTGGTGTTCCAGAGCCATGCGCTGTTCCCGTGGAAGACGGCGTACGGGAACGTCGTCTTCGGGCTGCGGATGCGCGGTGTGCCGCGGACGGAGCGCGACGAGCGGGCGCGGGAGTATCTGGACCTCGTCGGTCTCGGCGGCTTCGAGCACCGCTATCCGCACGAGCTGTCCGGCGGCATGCAGCAGCGTCTGGGGGTGGCCCGGGTGCTGGCGAACGAGCCGGCGGTGATGCTGATGGACGAGCCGTTCGCGTCCATCGACGCGCAGACCCGGCGGAAGCTGCAGGAGGACCTCACCCGGATCTTCGAGAGCCGGCGGCCGACGGTCTTCTTCGTCACGCATGACGTGGACGAGGCGGTGTTCCTCTCCGACCGGGTGGTGGTGCTGTCCGGGCGGCCCAGCCGGGTGCGGGACATCGTCGAGGTGCCGCTGTCGCGGCCGCGGCGGTGGGACGAAGCCCTCGCCCTGCCCGCGTTCCGGGCCACCGCGAACCGGGTGAACGAGCTGCTGGCGGGAGATGAGGACGATGCCGGTCACCTCGACGCTGTTTCGTAGGGCCGTAACGAGCCCGACGCTGCGCAAGCTCGCGGTGCTGGTGCTGATCGTGGTGGCGTATCAGGTGTGGCTGAGCGTGCAGGCAGGCGGCAAGGCGGGCCCCGGTGTCGGCGCCGAGCGGGATCCGCGCGGGCGGTTCTCGGTCGATGTCCGGCTGGGGTTCGCGCCCGAGCGGTACCACATCCTGCAGCTGCAGAAGCACGGCCGGATCGCCGGGACCGACGGACAGGTGGTGCATCTGCGCGGGGTGGCGCCCGCGGGGGTGGACGCGCTGGCCAGGGAGTACTGGATCAAGAAGATCGAGGCGCCGGAGCCGGGCGCGCGGTGAGCCTGTCCGAAAAGCAACCCCCGCGAACGGGCGTATTCGGAAAGCGGATTGGCCCTCCTCCCATTCCCGGTGTCCGATTGCCGGGCGCCGTCCGCGGCCGGTAGACGAAAGGGCATGCTGCGAACGGATCTCCGCCTCGAATGGCTTGTTTCCTTCCTCGGCGTCGTCGACACCGGCAGCTTCAGCGCGGCGGCGGAGGTGATCCACCGCTCGCAGGGCCGGGTGAGCATGCATGTCGCCGCCCTGGAACGGGAGGCGGGAGTACCGCTGTTCGACCGCGACCGGCGGCCGGTGCGGCTGACCGACGCGGGCGTGGTCTTCGCCGACCACGCCCGCGCCATCCTGCGGCAGCTCGCCGGCGCCGAGGCCGCCATGGCCGGCTACCGGGGCGCGGCGCGCGGGGTGGTGACGCTCGGCAGCTATCCGAGCGCCAGCGTCGCGTTCGTATCGCAGCTGCTGGAGCGGATGGCGCGGACCCGCCCGGCGATCAAGGTGATCCTGGTGGAGCGCTCCACGCTGGAGCTGGACGCCGCCCTCGCCGCCGGTGAAGTGGACATCTGCCTGCGGCCGATGGCGCCGCCGCCCGGCCCGTCGGTGGAGTCGCGGCCGCTGTGGTGGGAGGGGCTGATCGTGGTGCACCCGCCCGACCATCCGCTCGCCGAGCTGCCGGAGCCGCTGCCGCTCGCGGAGGTGGCGGGGCATCCGCTGATCACCATCGGCCGGCTCGGCTCCCCCGAGGCGATGGGCTTCGAGACGTACCGGGCCTTCAGCGAACGCGGCCTGGAGCCCAACGCCGTACAGGCGACGAATCAGCCGCAGACCCTCATCTCGCTGGTCCGCAGCGGCCTGGGCATCGGCGTGACGAACCTGCTCGCCGTCGCCACCACCGACACCGACGGCGTCGTGGCCCGCCGCCTGGACGTGCCCTGCGGGCGCCGGGTGGCCGTGCACTGGTCCACCACCGCCCCGCTGACGCCGCCTGCCCGCACCCTGCTGCGCGAGATCGAGGCGTCCGATGTGCCGGCCGGGACCCGGCGGCTGGGCGAGCGGGGGCCGGTGCCGCGGCCGGGTGCGGGGCGGCTGGTGGCGGGCTGACGAGCGGTCATCCGGGTTGCGGATAGTCGCATCAAGGCGGCGCTCTTAACGCCACCGGCCACCATTTCTAGCGTGTAGCGCACAACGATTGTCGAGGCGGATGGGGACCGGGATGACGGCAGAGAATCTCACGCGCCGCACGGTGCTCGGGCGGAGCGCGGCCGTGGGCGGCGCCCTCGCCCTGGGCCCGCTGGTGGCGGGCGAGGCCGCGGCGGCGAGCGGCAGCGGGCAGGGCACGGCGGCGCAGAAAGGCGGGTACGAGCGCATCGGGGTCCGGCCGCTGATCAACGGCCGCGGCACGTACACGGTCCTCAGCGGCTCGCTGATCCTGCCCGAGGTGCGGTCCGCGATCGACGCGGCGGCCCGGCAGTACGTGCAGCTGGACGAGCTCGCGGACGGCGTCGGCAAGCGGCTCGGCGAGCTGACCCGGGCGGAGTTCGGCATGGTCGCCTCCGGCTGCGCGGCGGCGCTGACGCACGCGTCGGCCGCCTGCACCGCGGGCGGCAACCCCGATCTGCACGTACGGATACCGGACTTGACCGGCTTCGCGAAGACCGAGGCGATCATCCCGAAGCACTCCCGGAATGTGTACGAGGCGGCGATCAGCGCGGTCGGCCTGAAGGTCGTGGAGGTCGAGACCCGCGAGGAGCTGAAGGCCGCGCTCGGCCCGCAGACGGCGCTCGTGTACATCTTCGCCATGCCGCGGGTCGACGAGAGCGAGCTGGATACCAAGACGATCGCCGAGCTCGCCCACGAGAAGGACGTGCCGGTGCTGGTGGACGCGGCCGCCGAGGTCCTCACCATCCCCAACGTGCACCTCGAACGCGGCGCCGACCTGGTCGCGTACAGCGGCGGCAAGGCGCTGCGCGGCCCGCAGTCGGCCGGCATCCTGCTCGGCCGCGAGGACCTGGTGCGCGCCGCCTGGGTGCACAGCGCCCCGCACCACGGCTTCGCCCGCGGCTTCAAGGTCGGCAAGGAAGAGGCGATGGGCATGCTCGCGGCGGTGGAGATGTGGGTGCGCCGCGATCACAAGGCCGAGTACGAGCGGTGGACTTCGTGGCTGAAGACCATCGCGCGGCGGGTGACCGGCGCGGTGCCGGGCGTGACGTCGAAGATCGTGCAGCCGGAGGGCCTGTCCAACCGCACCCCGTCGCTGAACCTGCTGTGGAACGCCGAGAAGGCGGGCGTCAAGGGCCAGACGATCGTGGACGCGCTGTGGGAGGGCACCCCGCGGATCGCCATCAACGCCGCGGGCAGCGACGACCCGGCGCTCTCGGGGTTGTCCATCACCCCGTACATGCTCGAACCCGGCAACGACAAGACCATCGCCGACGAGATCGTCAAGCTGCTCAAGGACCCGCCCCCCGCACCCGAGCCGCCGAAGCCGCCGGCCGTGGACGCGAGCGGCACCTGGGAGCTGGAGATCACGTATACGGCCGGCAAGTCCACGGCGCACGAGCTGAAGCTGAGCCAGGACGGTGCAGAGCTCAAGGGCACCCACCGCGGCGACTTCGTCACCCGGGACGCGACCGGCTCGGTCAGCGGCGCCGACGTGACGGTGCGCAGCAACTACGGCGAGGAGCACGGCGACTCGCTGTCGTTCACCTTCACCGGCACGGTCGACGGCGACCGGATGAGCGGCACGCTCGACATGGGCGAGTACCTGAAGGGCACCTGGAAGGCCGCCCGTAAGTCCTGAACCCCCCTCCCCTCCCC
>NZ_JAAKZV010000182.1 GCF_011044975.1 Streptomyces coryli
CACCCCGCGCTCCGTCGCCGACCGCGACGACGCCGTGACCATCTCCCCCACCGTCCACCTGGTCACCGGCGACAACCCCGACGCCCCCGCCCTTAAGCTCACCGAGCGCGCCCTCCGCGACGCCGGCGCCGCCCGTATCGAACGCACCACCACCACACCGCCGCAGGGCGACGGCCTCACCGTCCACCTCGACGGCCCCGGCACCGCGGAAGCCCTGTCGGACCTCGGCATCGAGGGCCCGGCCGGCCTCCCCGCCGACGGCTACGTCCTCGGCATCGGCCGCGCCGCCGACCGCGACACCATCGTGCTGTCCGGCAAGGACGCCACCGGCACGTACTACGCCGCCCAGTCGCTCCGCCAGCTCCTCCCGCACCGCTCCGCCCCCGGCGCCGAGGTCCGCGGCACCGCCGTGCGCGACTGGCCGGGCACCGGCTGGCGCGGGGTCATCGAGGGCTTCTACGGGACCCCGTGGTCGCACGAAGCGCGCCTGGACCAGCTGGACTTCTACGGCGCGCACAAGATGAACATCTACGTCTACTCCCCCAAGGACGACGCCTACCTGCGGGAGAAGTGGCGCGACCCGTACCCGCCCGAGCAGCTCGCGAAGATCAAGGAACTGGTGGACCGCGCGGCGGAGAACCACGTCGAGTTCACGTACGCGCTCTCCCCCGGCCTGTCCGTCTGCTACAGCTCGGACGCCGACATCAAGGCGCTCAACGACAAGTTCCAGACGCTGTGGGACATCGGCGTCCGCACCTTCGCCGTGCCGCTGGACGACATCAGCTACACGGACTGGAACTGCGCCGCCGACGAGGAGAAGTTCGGCACCGGCGGCGGCGCCGCGGGCGCGGCCCAGGCGCATCTGCTCAACCGGGTCAACCGCGACTTCATCAAGACCCACGACGGCGCCGAGCCGCTGCAGATGGTGCCGACCGAGTACTACGACGTGCAGCCGTCCCCGTACAAGAAGGCCCTCGCCGAGCAGCTCGACAAGGACGTCCTGGTCGAGTGGACGGGCGTCGGCGTGATCGCCCCGACGATGACGGTCGAGGAGGCGAAGGCGGCCCGCGAGGTCTTCGGGCACGCGATCCTGACGTGGGACAACTACCCGGTCAACGACTACATCAGGGGCCGTCTCCTCCTCGGCCCCTTCAACGGCCGCGAGAAGGGCCTCCCCGGCGAGCTCGCCGGCATCACGGCGAACCCGATGGTGCAGCCGTACGCCTCCAAGCTCGCCCTCTTCACGGTCGCCGACCACGCCTGGAACGATGCCGCGTACGAGCCCGGCGCCTCGTATGCCGCCGCCCTGCGCGAGATGGCGGGTGGCGACAAGGACGTCCGGGACGCCCTGCGCGCCTTCGCCGACGCCAGCTACGGCTCGCTGCTGAACGAGCAGCAGTCACCCGAACTGGCCGCCGCCGTCAAGGACTTCTGGGACGGCGGCGACCCCGCGGCCCTGGACGCCCGCCTCCGCGAGCTGCACGACGCGCCGAAGGTCCTCCGCGACGGCCTCCCCGACCGCGGCTTCATCGCCGACGCCGACCCGTGGCTGGACTCCGCCGAGGCCTGGGGCACCGCGGGCCGCACCGCGCTCGCCCTGGTCCGCGCGGCCCGCGACGGCGACGGGGCGGAGGCCTGGCGGCTGCGGCAGCAGCTGCCGGACCTCGTCGCGAAGGCCAAGTCCTTCTCGTACGACTGGATCGACGGCACCAAGACCCCGGTGGTGCTCGCGGACGGTGTCCTCAACACCTTCGTCGAGGAGGCGCTCGCCGAGCACAACAAGGCGCTGGGCGTCCCCGGCCGCCCCAAGGCGACCTCGTCCCTGGGCACGTACCAGCAGAACGCCCCGTCCCGGATGACGGACGGCGACGACGCCACGTACTACTGGAGCAGCCGCGAGGTCCGCAAGGACGACGCGATCACCCTCGACCTGCACGCACAGCGCGGCCTTCGGAAGATCGACCTGGCGATGGGCAAGGAAGGCAGCGCGGCGGACTACATCCACGAGGGCGTGCTCGAATACTCCGCCGACGGCGAGCAGTGGACGAAGCTCGCGGACTTCTCAGGGAAGGCCGATGTCACCGCGGACGTCCCCGACGGCACCAAGGCCCGGTTCGTACGGGCCCGCGCGACCGCCGGGCAGAACGAGTGGCTGGTGGTGCGCGAATTCGCCGTCACCGCCGCCGACTCGGCGACCGTCACCGGCGGCCCGCCCGCGGCGGAGGGCAGCGCACTCGCGGCCGCCGCGGACGGCGACCCGGACACGGCGTACACGGCCTCGCGGGCGCCGCAGGCGGGCGAGACGCTCACCGTCACCCCGGCGGAGGCGAAGGAGACGAGCTCGGTCACCGTCCTCCGCCCGCAGAACGCCAAGGCCGCGGCCCGGGTCGAGCTCCGCGTCGACGGCGAATGGCGCCCGCTCGGCAGGGTGTCCGGCCCGTATACGGAGCTGAGCACCGGCGGCGCACAGGCCGAGGCGGTGCGGCTGGCCTGGAGCGAGGGCGATCCGGCGCCGGCGGTGGCGGAGGTGACGCTGCGCTGAGCCGGACCGCGTGCGGCCCCGGACCCCTGCCGACGGGGTCCGGGGCCGCACGCCCGCTCACTCCGCCGTGGCACCGCTCCGCAGCGGCTCGCTGACCCAGCCCACCGGCCCTTCGTCGGCCACCCAGCGCAGCCGCAGCTCCGGGTGTCCGGTCATGTCCCGGACGCGCACCGTGGCCCCCTTCGCCCCACAGACACGCGCCAGCTCCTGCCCCTTCGGCACGCTCCAGCCGGGCCCCGTCCCTTCATCGGCCTGCAGCACGGCGCAGCCCTCGGCACCGACGAGCTTCGTCACCCGCCCCGTCAGCACCCACTCGCCGTCCGGCAGCTCCCGCGCCGTGACCTTCGCCTCGCCGGCGTAGTCGCCGTTCCCGACGATCAGGTGGTGCTCCCGCGGCTCGCCCACGCCCGGCTCCACCGCCCCGGCCGCCCCCGCCGACCACAGCAGCCCGCCGATCACCGCCACCGGCACCGCCATCCGCATCCGCATGTCGCTCCCTCCGTCCACAGCACTGCGGCCTGCCGGTCCTGCAGGCCGTCCACGTTGATCAACGCGGGCGGTACAGCGCGGCAACGGCGCCACCCGGGTGACCGGCGCTCCGGGAAGCGTCAGGATGGGCCCATGCAGCACTGTGAGACGACGGCCCTGGGCGTGCTGCTGCGCCATGAGGGCATGGAGCTTTCCGAGCCGATGCTGTTCGGACTCGGGGCCGGGCTGAGCTTTGTGTACTGGGACAGCAAGGCGATGGACTTTCCGTTCCTGGGCGGCCGGGTCAAGCCTTTCGAGCTGACGCGGAATCTGGCCGCGCGGCTGGGTCTTGACCTGGATGTCCGCGAGACCGCCTCGGCCAAGAAGGCCTGGCAGAACATCGTGGAGCCGCTGGACGCCGGCCGTCCGGTGGGGCTGCAGCTCGACTGCTACCACCTCGCCTACTTCACCTCGAAGGTGCACTTCGGCGGCCACGTCGTCGCGATGCGCGGCTACGACGACGCCGCGGCCCACCTCACCGACACCGAGCAGCAGGGCGGCGAGGTCAGCACCTCGCTCGCCTCCCTGGGCGCGGCCCGCGCCGAGCGCGGCCCGATGACCGCGCGGAACCGCTCCTTCACCCTCACCGTCCCGCCTGGCGCACCCGAGCCGCGGTCCCGTATCGCCCCCGCGATCCGGGCCTGCGCGGAGGCGTTCCTCAACCCGCCCATCGCGAATCTCGGCCACCGCGGCATCGACAAGGCGGCGCAGCTCGTACCCAAGTGGCGGCGGCGCGAAGGACATCACGAGCGCGACCTCCCGCAGATCGCCGACCTGATGGAACGGGCGGGCACCGGCGGCGCGCTCTTCCGCAACCTCTACCGCGACTTCCTCGCCGAGAGCGCCGAGAGCGCCGAGTTGATCGACGACGCGCACCTGCGCGCGGGCCACGCCCACTACACCGAGGCCGCCACCCGCTGGACCGAGGTCGCCGCGCTCATCGCCAAGGGAAGCCTCGACGGCGCGGGCAGCGCACTCGCCGACCTCGCCCGCCTGGAGCGGGAGGCGATGACGGAGCTGCGCCAGGTCGGCGCGTAACCGGCATAAGCGAACGGCGCCGCGAACCCCCCGACCGGTGGGGTCCGCGGCGCCGTGGCGCTTCGCGAGGCGTCAGCCGCGCAGCTCCGTGTGCCGGGTCCGCAGCGCCTGGGCGCCGGACTCGGTCAGGGAGCCGTAGAGGCGCAGGCGGGAGAAGCCGCCGTCCGGGTAGATGTCGATACGGACCTGGCTGCCGGTCGCCGGGGTGTCGAGCACGAACCGGTGGTTGGTGTCCGGCTGCAGGCGGGTGCGCGGCAGGAATTCCTGCCACTCGGCGTCCTCGGACGAGCGGATGGACAGCGACGCCCAGCCGGCCGAGTTGCCCTTCAGATACGCGGTGTCGATCTCGATCGCGCGGATCGAGGACTCGGCGACGAGCTGGTAGTTGATCCAGTCGTTGCCGTTGTCACGGCGGCGGGCGGTCTCCCAGCCGTCGTCCATCTTGCGGGAGCGGCCCGGGTTGATGGTATTGACCGGCGAGGAGTAGAAGCGGTTCGAGGCGTCGAGGACCTGGCCGCCGTTCTCCAGCGCCACCACGTCGAACGAGCCGAGCGCCGCGAGCCACTTGGGGTCGGGCAGCACCTCGCCGTAGACCCGCAGGCGGGCGATGCCGCCGTCGGGGTGCTGGTTGACGCGCAGGTGCGTGAAGGACTGCTCGGCGGTGACCTCGAAGCCGTTGGCCGCGTGGCCGCCGACCGGGGTGCGCGGGACGATGGTCGTCCACTTCACGTCGTCGGCGAGGAGCTCCTCGGGCGTCGGGGCGCCCGCCACCGAGGTGGCCTCGATCGATACGGCCTGCGGCATGTTGCCGCGGAAGTGGGCGGTGTCGACGACGACGCCGCGGATGACGCCGGGGGCGCCGAGGCGGACGAGCGCCCAGTCGTGGTCGTCGGCGGTCGGCCAGGGCTGGCCGGCCGAGACGCCGCGGCGGCGCCGGGTCTCCCAGCCGTCCATGACCTTGCCCTTGTGGCCGAAGTGCTCGGGGTCGAACTCGGCGGCCTCGGGGACCAGGAGGTTCTCGCGCTGCGCGAAGAACTCGTCGTTCGCGGCGATGACACCGGCGCCGAGCGTACGGTCGGCGAGGTTGGCGTACTGGGTGAACGGGAAGTCCGCGGTGCGGTAGTCGGCGTAGGGGTCGCCGCCGCCGTACGGGTTCGCGTTGCCGGTGAAGCTGGGTATCTCGGACGCCACGGTGTCAGTTGTTCCTTTCGAGAAGTCGGCCGGTGGGCTCGGTGAAGACGCCGTCCGCGTAGATGCGCTGTCCGCGCAGCCAGGTGGACTTGACGACGCCGCTGAGGGTCTTGCCGTGGTAGGCGGTGACCTTGTTGCGGTGCTGCAGCGCTGCGGCGTCGACGGTGAAGGTCGTGTCGGGCTCCAGGACGGCGAAGTCGGCGTCGCGGCCGGCCTCGATGGCGCCCTTCTGGTCGAGGCCGACCAGGCCGGAGGTGCGCTCGGACATCCAGCGCACCACGTCCGTCAGGTCGTAGCCGCGCTTGCGCGCCTCTGTCCACATGGCGGCGAGGCTGAGCTGGAGGCCGGAGATGCCGCCCCAGGCGGTGGCGAAGTCGTCCGTCTTGAGGTCGACGGTCGACGGCGAGTGGTCGGTGACGACGCAGTCGATGGTGCCCTCGGCGAGCGCCTGCCACAGCAGGTCCTGGTTGGCGGCCTCACGGATGGGCGGGCAGCACTTGAACTCGCTGGCGCCGTCCGGCACTTCCTCGGCGGTCAGGGTGAGGTAGTGCGGGCAGGTCTCGACGGTCAGCTGGACGCCCTCGGCCTTCGCGGCCGCGATGACCGGCAGCGCGTCGGAGGAGGACAGGTGCAGCACGTGCACCCGGGCGTTGAAGCGCTTGGCCAGATCGATGAGCAGGGCGATCGCCTGTCCCTCGGCGTCCCGGGGGCGGGAGGCGAGGAAGTCGTTGTAGAAGCGGCCGGGGGTGTGCGGCGCCGATTCGAGGATGTGCGGGTCCTCGGCGTGCACGATCAGCAGGCCGCCGAAGCCGGCTATCTCCTCGATCGCGCCCTCCAGCTGCTCGCCGCCGAGCTCCGGGAACTCGTCCACGCCGGACGGCGACAGGAAGCACTTGAAGCCGAAGACGCCGGCGTCGTGCAGCGGCTTCAGGTCGTTGAGGTTGCCGGGTATCGCGCCGCCCCAGAAGCCGACGTCGATGTGCGCCTTCGGGCGGGCGACGTCCTTCTTGATGCCCAGCGCGCGGCGGGTGGTGGTGGGCGGCAGGCTGTTCAACGGCATGTCGACGAGCGTGGTGATGCCGCCGGCGGCCGCCGCGCGGGTGGCGGTGTAGAAGCCCTCCCACTCGGTGCGGCCGGGGTCGTTCACGTGCACGTGGCTGTCCACCAGGCCGGGCAGCAGGACGTCGTCGCCGAAGTCCTCGACGCGGGCCGCGGCCGGGGTCTCGGCCTCGTACGGGAGCACCTCGACGATGCGGCCACCGGACACGGTGACCGTGGCGGGGCGCTCTCCCTCAGGCGTGATGACGCGCCGCGAGCGCAGTACCAGATCGACGTCGGACACCCGTGACCCTCCGTATTCCCTTTGACCAACCGCAGACGAATTTCAACTTTCTGTTGAACACCTTCGCTGGCCGGATCGCGGCCGTCAAGGGTCACTTTTGGGCCTGCCGGAGTCGGATTGGTCACCAACCACGAGGCGATGGAGGTGCGCTTGTACGATTCCACATAATGAAAGTGGGGTTCCGGCCGGGTAGGCTCCCCCCACCTTCCTGCCTGCAGTGACGACGCGAAAGGACCGCCTCCGTGCCGCCGTCCACCGCCAACACCGAAGCCTCGAAGCCGGCCGCTGCCGCCACCGGCGGCGTGCAGTCCCTCGAGCGCGCCTTCGACCTTCTCGAGCGCATGGCCGACGCGGGCGGCGAGGTCGGCCTGAGCGAGCTGGCGTCCACCAGCGGACTGCCGCTGCCGACCATCCACCGGCTGATGCGCACCCTCGTGGCCTGCGGTTACGTCCGGCAGAGCGCGAACCGCCGGTACTCCCTCGGCCCGCGTCTGATCCGCCTCGGCGAGACCTCGTCGCGGCTGCTGGGCACCTGGGCGCGGCCGTATCTCGCGCAGGTCGTGGCGAAGACCGAGGAGACGGCGAACATGGCGCTGCTCGACGGCGACGAGATCGTCTACGTGGCGCAGTCGCCGTCGCCGCACGCGATGCGGATGTTCACGGAGGTCGGCGGCCGGGTGCTGCCGCACTCCACCGGCGTGGGCAAGGCGCTGCTGGCACACACCCCCGACGACGAGGTCCGGGCGCTGCTGCAGCGCACCGGGATGCCCGCGAAGACCCCGAAGACGATCACCTCGATCGACGCCTTCCTGGCGGCGCTGGCCAAGGTCCGCGAGGACGGCTACGCCGTCGACGACAACGAGCAGGAGATGGGCGTCCGCTGCGTCGCGGTGACCATCCCGGACGCCCCGACGCCGTCGGCGGTCTCGATCTCGGGTCCTGCGGGCCGGGTCACGGACGAGGCGATCAAGGACATCGTCCCGGTGCTGCAGGACATCGCCCGGGACCTGTCGGTCGCGTGGGCGGACACCACCTCGGCGTAGTCGCCGTTTCGCAGGCCCTTAGTCGCCCCGCCGCTGGCCGGGGATGTCCACCCCGAAGAGGTCGATGACCTCGCGGACCTCCGTCAGCGCGGGGGACAGGGCGCTCACCGAGCCGACCGCCCCCGCGATCAGCAGCAGCGACCGCCGCATGCGCGGCACCTCGGGCGTGCCCGTATGCGCCATCGCGCTCAGCACGAGCAGCTCGTCCTCCGCCGCCTCGCGGTCCGAGAGCTCGCCCGGCAGGGCGGCCAGCTCCCGCCTGAGTCGGGACACCGCTGTCTGCAGCGCCTGCACCCGCGGGTCCTCCACGGCGACGGCACCTCTCAGCTGCGTACGATCGTTCACCACGGCAGCTCTCCCCCTTGCTTGCCCTGACTGACTTGCCGTATTGCCCCGGGCACGTTGGTCAGACGCATACGGGACTCGGATCAGTTAACGCCACCCGCCCACCGACACGCCAGAAAGTGCCGGAAATTCAGATGATTTCGAGCACCGGAACGCCACCCTCCGTGGCCGGCCTGGTCCTGGCGGCGGGCGCGGGGCGGCGCCTGGGCGGCCGCCCGAAGGCGCTGCTCGACCTCGCCGGCCGCCCCTTGGTCGAACGGGCCGCACAGGTGCTCGGCGCCGGCGGCTGCGCCCCGGTGCACGTGGTGCTCGGCGCGGCGGAGGCGGAGGTCCGTAAGCGAGCCGACCTCGCCGGCTGCGAGCTGGTCTCGAACCCGGACTGGGCCACGGGCATGGCGTCGTCCCTGCGTGCGGGCCTGGCATCGCTGTCGCCGGGAACGGCCACAGCCGCGCTGATCATGCTGGTCGACCAGCCGCGGATCGGCGCGGAGGCGGTGGCCCGGCTGGTACGGGCGCACGGCGACGGCGCGGCACTGGCGGCCGCCGCGTATGGTGGCGAACGGGGCAATCCGGTACTGATCGCCCGGCACCACTGGGCGGCGGTACGGGAGACCGCCACCGGCGACCGCGGCGCCCGCGACTTCCTGCGGGACCACCGCGCCGAGCTGACGCTCGTCGAGTGCGGCGATGTGGCGGCGCCCGACGACATCGACACCGAGGCGGATCTGAGGCTCCTCGGGCCTTACGGGGACTGACCCCACCGCCCGCCGGGCACTGGCACTGAGAGCCACCTCACGTCCGGTTTGGATATCTTGACGTCAACACACCGTTGAACTTCCGCCATAAGGAAACTATTCTCCACTGGTCAGAACCGCCGTACGGCCGTACGGCGACCGAAATCAGCGTTTCGCAGCGCCCGGCACCCCGTGCCGGTCTAGGAGTAGGTGACAGCCATGTCCGCACCAGCGCCGTCCCCGCTGGCCATCGTCGAAGCCGAGCCCATCGAGCGCCAGGACGAGGTCCTCACCGATGCCGCTCTCGCGTTCATCGCGGAGCTGCACCAGCGATTCACCCCGCGCCGCGACGAGCTCCTGGCCCGCCGTGGCGAGCGCCGTGCCGAGATCGCCAAGACCTCGAAGCTGGACTTCCTGCCGGAGACCGCCCACGTCCGCGAGGACGAGACCTGGCGCGTCGCCCCGGCCCCGAAGGCCCTCCAGGACCGCCGGGTGGAGATCACCGGTCCCACCGACCGCAAGATGACGATCAACGCGCTGAACTCCGGCGCCAAGGTCTGGCTCGCCGACTTCGAAGACGCCTCCGCTCCCACCTGGGAGAACGTGATCGGTGGCCAGATCAACCTGATCGACGCCTACGAGCGCCGGATCGACTTCACCGACCCGAAGTCGGGCAAGTCCTACGCCCTGAAGAGCGCCGACGAGCTGGCCACCGTGGTCATGCGCCCGCGCGGCTGGCACCTCGACGAGCGGCACCTGCAGATCGACGGCCGCGCCGTCCCGGGCGCCCTGGTCGACTTCGGCCTGTACTTCTTCCACAACGCGCAGCGCCTGATCGACCTCGGCAAGGGCCCGTACTTCTACCTCCCGAAGACGGAGTCGTACCTGGAGGCCCGCCTCTGGAACGACATCTTCGTCTTCGCCCAGAACTACGTCGGCATCCCGCAGGGCACCGTCCGCGCGACCGTCCTGATCGAGACGATCACCGCCGCGTACGAGATGGAGGAGATCCTCTACGAGCTGCGCGACCACGCCTCGGGCCTGAACGCCGGCCGCTGGGACTACCTCTTCTCGATCGTGAAGAACTTCCGCGACGGCGGCTCGAAGTTCGTCCTCCCGGACCGCAACGCGGTCACGATGACGGCCCCCTTCATGCGCGCGTACACGGAGCTCCTGGTCCGTACGTGCCACAAGCGCGGCGCCTTCGCGATCGGCGGCATGGCGGCCTTCATCCCGTCCCGGCGCGACGCCGAGGTCAACAAGGTCGCCTTCGAGAAGGTCAAGAACGACAAGGACCGCGAGGCCGGCGACGGCTTCGACGGCTCCTGGGTCGCGCACCCGGACCTGGTCCCGGTCGCCCGCGCCTCCTTCGACGCGGTGCTCGGCGACAACCCGAACCAGACCGGCCGGCTCCGCGAGGACGTCAAGGTCACCGCCGACCAGCTGACCGCCATCGACTCCCTGGAGGCCAAGCCCACCTTCGAGGGCCTGCGCAACGCCGTCCAGGTCGGCATCCGCTACATCGAGGCCTGGCTCCGCGGCCTCGGCGCGGTCGCGATCTTCAACCTCATGGAGGACGCCGCCACCGCCGAGATCTCCCGCTCCCAGATCTGGCAGTGGATCAACGCGGGCGTCGTCTTCGAGAACGGCGAGACCGCGACGGCGGACCTGGTCCGCAAGGTCGCGGCTGAGGAGCTGGCCGGCATCCGCGCCGAGGTCGGCCCGGAGGCCTTCGAGGCCGGCAAGTGGCAGCAGGCCCACGACCTCCTCCTCCAGGTCTCCCTGGACACGGACTACGTCGACTTCCTCACCCTCCCGGCCTACGAGCAGCTCCGCTGACCCCGTAGCCTCCCGCAAGACCCGAGAGCCCCGGCCACCGCACTATGGCCGGGGCTTTCGTCATGCCGCCGCGGCCTCTTCGAGCAGCTCTTGCGTGAGGTGGTGCAGGCGCTGCGCCGCGTCCTGATCGAAGGCGGGCGCCTTCAGCGGTAGTTGGCGCTTGCCGCGGTAGGCGCTGAAAGGGAGGTTCGGCGGGTCGTCCAGGAGCCGGACCATCGGGCCGATGGCCTTCGGCACGGATGTGGCGAACAGCGCGAACTGCGCCTTGGCCAGAGTGCGCAGCGGCTGCGGGAGATGGTCCGGCATGCCGGTGGATACGACGCCGGGGTTGTAGCCGACGTAGCGGATCGCGGAGCCGGGATAGCAGGCGGCGAAGGCGACGCCGAGGAGGTCGTTGGCGCGGAAGGACTGCAGGGTGGCCTTGGTGCCGCTGTAGCGCCGCGCCAGCTGCACGTCGTCGAAGTGGACGCGGCCGAGACGGATGCCCGGGGTGCCGACGTTCATCACCACCGGTCGCGGTGCGGCCTCCAGGGCCGGTCGCAGGCCGTGGCTGAGGACGTAACGGCTGAGGTAGGCGAGGGCGAAGCTGTGCTCGAAGCCCTCGTCGGTGGTCGTGCGGGGGCCGAAGAGCCGGTAGCGCTGGGCGCAGAGGATCAGCTTGTCGACCGCGGTGCAGCCGCGCTCGATCCTGCGCACGAGGTCCCGTGCCGCCGCGACCGAGGTGAGGTCGGCGAGCACGAACTCGGCGCGGTCAGCGGCCGATATCGCCGACGCCTCGGCCAGGAGCGCCTCGCCCTTGGCGGGAGTGCTGCCGACGGCCAGGACGCGCGCGCCTTGGCGCAGGTAGTGCAGGGCGAGGCCCTTGCCCAGCCCGTCCGTGCCTCCGGTGATGACGACGGTCTGCATGTCTCGCTCTCCTCCGGGTCGCGGTAAGCGGATACGGGATATCCGCTTACTCCAGGACCGTAGCACGAAGCGGATATGCTGTATCCGATTCGAGCGGGACCCACTGCCGGAAGGCTGGTTGATGAGCAAACGAGAGGACCGCGCCCCCGCGGCGGCACGCCCGCTGCGCCGGGACGCGGAGCTCAACCGCCGCCGGATCCTGCGGGCCGGCCGCGAGGTCTTCGCCGAGCGGGGACTCCAGGCCACGCTCAACGACGTCGCCCACCACGCGGGCCTCGGCGTCGGCACGGTCTACCGCAAGTTCCCCGACAAGCAGGCGCTCGCCGAGGCCGTCTTCGTCGAGGAGCTCGACGAGATCGCGGGGATGGCGCGCGCCGGCCTGGACGAAGGCGACGCCTTCGCCGCCCTGGCCCGCTTCCTGGAGGACGCGCTGGCGCGCGCGGCGCACAATCGCGGGCTGCGCGAGGTGATGCGCCGCGGCGGCATGGACGGCGACGGGCTGGCCCGGGCCCGGCAGGAGATCGAGCGGCACTGCACGGACCTGGTGGCGAAGGCGCGCGCCCAGGGGACCTTGCGCGCGGGCATCACGGAAGCCGACATCGCCCCGATCGCCGCGATGATCGACGCGGTCATGACCCTGCCCGGCGACCGCCCCCCTGGCCTGTGGCGGCGCTATCTGGAGATCATCCTCTACGGGATCCACGCCGGCACTCCCCCGCCGCCGGCCGAAGGCGACGCCTAAGACACCGACCTTTCGGGACGACCTCCGGACAGTTCCGAACGAAGTTCCGTACGCTCCGACTGAACGCACGCACCCACCTGATCAGCGAGGTCGAGGAATGGACAGCGCAGAGTACGAGCGCAAGATCGCCGCACGCTTCGAGCAGTTCGACCAGGACGGCAACGGCTACATCGACCGCGAGGACTTCAGCGTGGCCGCCAAGGCCGTGCTCACCGAGTTCGGCACGACCGCGCGTTCCGACAAGGGGCAGACCCTGCTCGCCGGGGCCGAGGCGTTCTGGCAGGGCATGGCCGGGATCGCCGATGTCGACGGGGACCAGCGGGTGACGCGGGAGGAGTTCGTCACCGGCGCCGTGAAGCGGCTGCGCGACAATCCGCACCGCTTCGCCGAGATCGCCCGGCCCTTCCTGCGCGCGGTGATCCGTATCGCCGACGCCGAGGGCAACGGCTCCGCCACCCCGCCCTCCGCCGAGCGGATCCTGCGGATCTTCGGCGTCGAGGAGGCCCCCGCCCGCACCGCCGCCACCGCGCTCGACGCCGACGCGGACGGCTGGATCACCGAGGACGACTGCCTGAAGGCCTTCGCGGCGTACTTCACGACTCCCGAGCCGGACTGACCGAACCGCCTGGTCACAGGCCGTCGTCGAGGTGCCAGTGCTGTTGCCACCGCCAGTCGATCGGCTGGTCGGCGCGCTGGTAGCGGATGTCGGTCGAGAGGCGGACGGCGTCGCCGGTGTTGTCCAGGGAGGCGTGAATGATGTGCGCGGAGTGCACCACCATGTCGCCCGCGGCGTAGTCGGCGAGCAGCCAGCGGGCGTCCTGCTGCCGCGCCAGCGCGGGCAGATCGGCGGTGATCGAGGCGGCCGGACGCCGGAGCGTGCCCGCCGCCTCCTCGGCGAGTACGCGCAGATGGCTGCGCTCCAGGTACACCAGGCCGCCCAGCTCCACCGGGCAGTCGCCGAGCGGAATCCAGGAGCTCAGCACCCGGTCGGTGCCCTCGCGCAGATAGACCAGGTCGTAGTGGGCCTGGGTGGCGGTGCCGACGCCGGCCTCGCCGGGGCGGATGTGCCGGAGGATCTTGCGCCGGTGCAGGAACGTGTCGCCGCCCAGGAACCAGGCGTACCAGTCCCGGATCGCCGGCTGCGCGCAGAAGCGCCGGTACTCCTCCCCCGGCACCACCCGGCCGAAGAGCCCGCGTCGCTGCTCCGCCCGCGGCGCCTCCGGGTCGACGTGTGCGAAGTAGAACTCCCGGAAGCCGCGCACCGCACCAGGATCGAGCGCGCCCCGCAGCCAGAGATATCCGTCCGCCCGCAGCCGCCGCCACAGCGCGTCCCGGTCGTGGCGCTCCGCGTCCGGTACGGGATCGAGCCGTCCCAGGCGGTCGGGAGAGGTGTCGAGCACGTGGCCGTTCGAGGTGAGCATGGCCGCAGGATCACCTGTCCGGGCCGGTCGGCGACAGGGACGCGGGCGTCGAATGCTTGGACTTACGGCTCCTCGCCCGTCACGCATTCGCGGCAGCTGCTGACGAAGTCCCGTACCACCGGATCCGCTTCGGCCGCCGCCGGCCGGACCACGCCGACCTGGCTGGGGCTGATCCCGGTCAGCGGGCGGTACGTGATGCCGGGGCGCGGGTAGAAGCGGGCGGCGGATTCGGGGGCGAGGGCGATGCCGTAGCCGTTGGCGACGGCGGTGAGCCATTCGTCGGGGTTCTCGGTGACGGCGCCGATCCGGGCCGGATGCCCCACGCGCTCCTCGGTCCCCAGCCAGTAGTCGCGCCACTGCCCCGTCTCCGGTACGGGCGCCACGACGGGCTCGTCCCACAACTCCTGGAAGGCGATCTCGTCCCGGGCGGCGAGCGGGTGCGAGCTCGGCAGCACGACGCACCGCGGCTCGGTCAGCAGCACCTCCACGCGCAGCTCCTCCTGTCCCGGGAACGGCAGCCGCAGCAGCGCCACATCGACGTCCCCGTCGCGCAGCCCGGCCGTCGGCTCCGACCAGGAGCCCTGCCGCATGTCCACCCGCCAGCCGGGCCGCCGCCGGGTGAAGGCCGCGATGATCCGCGGGGTGAGCTCATTGGCGGCGCTGGCCAGGAAGCCGACCCGCAGCACCCGCTCCGCCCGCGCGGCCGCGCCCCGGGTGTCCCGCAGCACCTCGTCCCACCCGGCCAGCAGCCCCGGCACCCCGGCGGCCAGCGCCCGCCCCGGCTCGGTGAGCGCCATGCCGGACCGCGACCGGGTGAACAGCTGCACGCCCAGCTGCGCCTCCAGCTGCCGGATCTGCTTGGTCAGCGCGGGCTGCGAGACGTACAGCCGCTGCGCGGCCCGGGTGAGGTGTCCCTCCTCCGCTACGGCGGCGAAGTAGCGCAGCAGGCGGGTGTCCACATCCATGCCGCCAGGTTATGAACGCAGGTATTGGACGGCAATCGGCGCCCGCGGCGACGGTGGAGACACGTCCCCGCGCCCTCGCGAAGGAGCCGCTCATGTCCGCCGCCTACGTCATCGTCACGGCCGTCACCGCGCTGGTCATCGCCGCCGCGGCGTACCTGGACTTCGTACGGCACCCGTACGTCCTCGGCATCGCCACCCGGCTACGCGTACCGCTGTCCTGGACGCTCCCTCTGGGCCTGCTGCTCGCCACCGGCGCGCTCGGCCTAGCGGCCGGCTTCGCCGTGCCGTGGCTGGGCACGGCGGCCGCCACCGGACTCCTGCTGTACTTCCTGGGCGCGATCGGCGCCCATCTGCGCGTACGCGACTACGACCTGGGCGGCGCCGGATTCTGCCTGGCGCTGGCGACGGCATCGCTGGCGCTGGGGCTGGCGGAGCACGGGGTCGCGTGAGCGGCGCGATCAGAGCGGACCGGTCAACTCCACCGCCTGCCACGCAACGGTGCGACACTGACCGATGCCCTTTCACGCGAGTGAACTGACCATCGTCCCCGCCAACGAGGCCCCTTGGGACGACGTCGCCCGCATCTTCGGCACCACCGACGCGGGCCATTGCCAGTGCCAGCGCTTCAAGGTCGTCGGCTGGATCTGGCGCGACTCCACGCACGAGGAGCGGACGGCGATGCTGCGCGCGCAGACCGCCTGCGGCCGTCCGGAGGCGCCCGCCACCAGCGGCCTGGTCGCCTATGCGAGCGACGAGCCGGCCGGTTGGGTCGCGGTCGAGCCGCGGGTGGCGTATCCCAAGCTCCGTACGTCGCGGGTGCCTTGGAGCGGGCGCAGTGAGGACAAGGACGATCCGGGCGTGTGGGCCGTGACGTGCTTCGTCGTGCGGAAGGGGTTCCGCGGGCGCGGGCTCACGTATCCGCTCGCCCAGGCGGCGGTGGACTTCGCACGCGAGCGCGGGGCGCGGGCGCTGGAGGCGTATCCGATGGTCACCGAGCCGGGCAAGGAGATCACCTGGGGTGAGACGCATGTGGGCACCCGGCAGGTCTTCGAGGAGGCGGGGCTGAAGGAGGTCAGCCGGCCGACGAAGCGGCGGGTGGTCATGCGGATCGGGTTCTGAGCGGCCGGGCTTTCAGCGAAGGTTGGCCTTGAAGAAGGCCATCGTCCGGTCGATCGACGTCCGCCACCGCGCGCCGAAGACGTGGCCCTCGCCCTCGTACTCGCGCAGCTGCACGTCCTTGCCCGCCTTCTCGAATACCGACGCCGCCTCGCGTGACCACCTGACCGGGCACGACGTGTCCCGTGTCCCGTGGTGGATGAGCAGCGGGTCCTTGATCCGGTCGGCGTAAGTGAGGGGTGAAGCCTCCCTCCAGAACTTCGGGTTGGACTTCGGGGTGCCGTATTCGGTGTCGATCCGCTTCACCAGCGGATCGCCGTTGCGGCGCTGGAACTGGTCGATGTTCTCCGCCGGGCGCCCGCTCACCGGCGCGTACGCCACGGCGGCGTCGACCAGGCCGGGCGCCGCCACCAGCGTGTTGTAGACGACGCCGCCGCCCATCGACCGGCCGAGCAGCCCGATGCGGTCGCCGTCGATCTCCGCGCGGCCCGAGGAGCGCAGCGCCTTCACCGCGCCGATGACGTCCTCGGTGTAGCCGAGGCGGAGGCTCATGTCGTTGTCGGGGTCGTCGTCGGAGCCGGCGTGGTTGCGGTAGTCGGTGTGCAGCACCACGTATCCGTTACGGGCCAGCAGGTCCTGCTCGCGGTCGAGGGTGCCGCGGCCGGAGACATACGTCCGCACGTCGGCGTAACCGTGCGCCAGCACCAGGGCCGGGAACGGGCCGTCGCCGCGCGGGATGTTGAGGACGCCCGAGATGCGCAGGCCGTTCGCGCGGTACGTGACCGCGTACCGGGTGTACGCGGAGTTGCGCGCGAGGACGTCGCCGAGGCGCAGGGCGGAGCCGGTGTGCTTGCGGGCGATGAGGGCGGGGATGGAGACCGGGTGGGTGGCGGGCGTGGGAGAGGCGGTCCGGCCCGGGGATTCGGACGTGGCCTTGCCCCGCGGCGAGGCCGACCGCTCATCCCCGCCGTCGCTCCCGGTGCAGGCGGACACGGCCACCAGGAGCAGCCCGGCGACGAGACCCCAGAGACGTAACGGCATGGGCCCGATTATCCGCACCGGACCGAAGACCGGGATAAAGACCCGCAGCGCGGCCGGTCCACCCCGCCCGGTGCTTCATGTGACAGACAGCAACGGGCGGGTGGGTGCGCATACCCCGTACCC
>NZ_JAAKZV010000183.1 GCF_011044975.1 Streptomyces coryli
GGGGCGGCACCTCTCGATCATGGGACGCGGGGGAGGACCCGGCAACGCGAGCCGGGCCTTCCGTACCATGGGCAGCATGAGTGCTCCCGCCGCAGAAGCCCGCCGTGTCCTGCTCGCCGCCCCGCGCGGTTACTGCGCCGGCGTGGACCGCGCGGTCATCGCCGTC
This sequence comes from Streptomyces coryli, assembly GCF_011044975.1. Taxonomy (GTDB): domain Bacteria; phylum Actinomycetota; class Actinomycetes; order Streptomycetales; family Streptomycetaceae; genus Streptomyces; species Streptomyces coryli. Next base: position 167 of record NZ_JAAKZV010000183.1, read on the forward strand.
GAGGAAGCCCTGAAGCAGTACGGGGCGCCGGTCTACGTCCGTCACGAGATCGTCCACAACAAGTACGTCGTCAAGACCCTGGAGAAGAAGGGCGCCATCTTCGTCGAGGAGACGGAGGAGGTGCCGGAGGGCAACATCGTCATCTTCTCCGCCCACGGCGTCGCGCCGGTCGTCCACGAGGAGGCCGAGCGCGGCAAGCTCGCGTCCATCGACGCCACCTGCCCGCTGGTCACCAAGGTGCACAAGGAAGCGGTCCGCTTCGCCAAGGAGGACTACGACATCCTCCTGATCGGCCACGAGGGCCACGAGGAGGTCATCGGCACCTCCGGCGAGGCCCCCGACCACATCACGCTGGTCGACGGCCCGGGGGATGTGGAGAACGTCTCCGTGCGGGACGAGAACAAGGTCGTCTGGCTGTCGCAGACCACGCTGTCGGTCGACGAGACGATGGAGACCGTCGACGCGCTGGAGAAGAAGTTCCCGAATCTGCTCAGCCCGCCGAGCGATGACATCTGCTACGCGACCCAGAACCGGCAGGTCGCGATCAAGCAGGTCGGCGCCGACTCCGATCTGGTGATCGTCGTCGGCTCGCAGAACTCGTCGAATTCGAAGCGGCTGGTGGAGGTCGCGCTCGGGGCCGGGGCCTCGGCCTCGTATCTGGTCGACGGCGCCGATGAGATCGATGAGGCCTGGCTGGAGGGCGTGACCACGGTCGGCGTGACCTCCGGCGCGTCGGTGCCGGAGGTCCTGGTCGACGGGGTCCTGGACTGGCTGGCCGAGCGTGGCTACGGCGACGTGGAGATCGTCCAGCCGGTCCAGGAGTCGATCACCTTCTCCCTCCCGAAGGAGCTCCGCCGCGACCTGCGCGCGGAGGCCGCGGAGAAGGTGAGCGGCGGCTCTTCGGAGGCGTAGCGGTTTCGGGCCGGTCGCGTCGCTGCCGCCTGCGCGCCTGGCGTACGGCCAGCAGGGCCAGCCAGCGCACGAACACCACCGCGACGGACGCGATCGTCCCGGCGTACAGCCACGGCGCCTGCAGCGCCAGGTCGGTGCCGATCGCCATCACCCGGTCGACGATGCCGCCGGCGCCGCTGCCCTGCGCCGCCAGCAGCCCGGCGGCGAACGCGATCGGCGCCGCCACCGGGGCCGTGACCAGGTCGGCGGGCCGTACCCAGACGGCGGCGGCGCCGGTGACGAGCAGGAACACACACCCGTAGAACACCGGCATCCGCTCACCCGACCACTGCACCAGCAGCCCGGTCAGCAGCATCGCGCCGACCGCCAGGAGGCCGCTGCCGAGTGCGGTCAGCCGGGGTCCTGGCGGGTGCAGGACCCGCTCGATGGCGGTGGGGACGGCACCTGCCGGGGCAGACGGGAGCCCGCCTCATGACTGCGTCCCGGCTGCGGACCGTGCTTGCGCGTACCCGTACTGTGATGCTGCACCTCACCACCGTAGGCCGCGAGATGCCGGGAAACCCCTGACATGCACGAATTGCGCCTGCTGTGTCGGGTGTGGGTTACGGCGGATCGTTGCCCTGGGGCACGGCCCGTAGAATGGACGACTGTCCTCACCCCAGAAGCTCATCGCAGCCACCCACAGCCCCGGGAAGTCGCCACGTGTCGCTCACGATCGGAATCGTCGGTCTGCCGAATGTCGGCAAGTCGACCCTGTTCAACGCCCTGACCAAGAACGACGTGCTGGCGGCCAACTACCCGTTCGCCACCATCGAGCCGAACGTCGGCGTGGTGGGCGTCCCGGACACCCGCCTGACGAAGCTGGCCGAGATCTTCGGCTCGGCTCGGGTGCTCCCGGCGACGGTCGACTTCGTCGACATCGCGGGCATCGTGCGGGGTGCTTCCGAGGGCGAGGGGCTGGGCAATAAGTTCCTCGCGAACATCCGCGAGTCCGACGCCATCTGCCAGGTCATCCGCGCCTTCGAGGACGAGAACGTCGTCCACGTCGACGGCAAGGTCTCGCCGAAGAACGACATCGAGACGATCAACACCGAGCTGATCCTCGCCGACCTCCAGACGATCGAGAAGGTGTTGCCGCGGCTGCAGAAGGAGTCGCGGATCAAGAAGGACCTGGCCGCCAAGGTGAAGGCGGTCGAGGAGGCGCAGGCGATCCTGGAGGACGGCCGCACGCTCTTCTCGGCGGGCATCCGCCAGGGCACGGAGCCGGCGGAGCCGCTGCACGACCTGCACCTGCTGACGGTCAAGCCCTTCCTCTACGTCTTCAACGTCGACGAGGACGAGCTGACGGACGAGGCCTTCAAGGAGGAGCAGCGCGCTTTGGTCGCCCCGGCGGAAGCCATCTTCCTCAACGCGAAGCTGGAGTCCGACCTGGCGGAGCTGGAGGAGGACGAGGCCCTGGAGCTGCTCCAGTCGGTGGGCCAGGAGGAGCCCGGCCTCGAGACGCTGGCCCGGGTCGGCTTCAACACACTCGGCCTGCAGACCTACCTCACGGCCGGCCCGAAGGAAGCCCGCGCCTGGACCATCAACAAGGGCGCCACGGCGCCCGAGGCGGCGGGCGTCATCCACACGGACTTCCAGAAGGGCTTCATCAAGGCGGAGGTCATCTCCTTCGACGACTTGGTGGCGGCCGGGTCGGTGGCGGATGTGCGGGCGGCGGGGAAGGCCCGTATGGAGGGGAAGGATTACGTGATGCAGGACGGGGACGTGGTGGAGTTCCGCTTCAACGTGTAGCGGCCTGGTTGCGCTCCCGGGAGATCACCGAATCGCCTACAGGGGTTGGTGGTTGGGGATACGTTGTGCGTCGGAAGCAGGTTCGAGGCGCGCGGCGGGGAGTGTTGTATGGCTGGGGTGGGCGGGTCGGAGGCGGGGATGTCCAGGGTTGACTCCTCGGTGTCGCATGTGGCTCGGATCTGGAATTACTGGCTGGGTGGGAAGGACAACTACCGGGTCGATCGCGAGGTCGGTGATCAGATCACGGCGATTCTGCCGGATGTGCCCGTGCTGGCTCGTGCTTCGCGGGATCTCCTCGGTCGCGTCGTGCGGCATCTGGTCGGAGAGGCCGGTGTGCGCCAGTTTCTGGACATTGGCACCGGGCTGCCCACCGTGGACAACACCCACGAGATCGCCCAGCAGGCAGCCCCCGAGTCGCGCATCGTGTACGTCGACAACGATCCCCTCGTGCTGGCGCACGCCCGCGCACTGCTCACCAGCACACCCGAGGGTGCCACCGCCTACATCGACGCCGACCTGCGCGACCCGGAAACGATCCTCAAAGGCGCTGCCGGAACGCTGGACTTCACCCAGCCCATCGCCCTGCTGCTGATGGGCATCATGGAGTTCATCACCGACGACGAGGAAGCGTATGGCATCGTGCGCCGCCTGCTGGACGTCCTGCCCTCCGGCAGCTATCTGGTGATGTACGACGGCACCAACGTCATCCACCGTGAGCGGTCGGATCAGATCGTCGAAGTCTGGAACGCCACCGGCAACGCCCCGCTCGTCCTGCGTACCCCCGAGCAGATCGGCGCCTTCTTCGACGGTCTGGAGCTGCTGGAGCCCGGAGTGGTCTCCTGCACCCGGTGGCGGCCCGAGCCCACCTCGTTGGGCGAGCCCGATGAGGTGGACGCCTTCTGCGCGGTCGGGCGCAAGCCGTAGGGCACCGTTATCGCCATGTGATCGCTTGGGCGGCAACTCTTCGGTCGTGGTGTGGGTCTGGTTGGTGAGCCGATGAACTGGTCGGTTTGCGTTCCGCTTGATTGAGATAAGAGAGATCCCCTCCATGCGAGCTTCTGCCGTCCGGCGTACCGTCATGACCGCTTCCGCGGTCTCCCTTGTTGTCCTCGTCGCTGCCTGTGGTGGTACGGAGCAGAGCGGCGGTGGTGACAGCGAGGGCAAGGCGAAGCCCGTCGTCAAGGCGCTCAGTGCGGCGGAGCTCGGGAAGGTTGTGCTCGGGCCGGGGGACATCGACGGGCACAAGGTCGAGCAGCCCAAGAAGGGCGATGCTTACGAGGCCGGTGACGTGTCCGCCGACAAGGCCGACTGTGAGCCCCTCGCGCAGGCCTTCTCCGGGGTGCCGGTCGGTGCGCCCGCGCGGAGTGAGCAGCGTGTCGTCTCCGAGGAGATCGACAAGGACAAGCAGGAGATGCCCTCGGTGGAAGAGCTCGCCGAGATGTCCGAGGAGGAGGTCCAGGAGGCGACGTTCGCGACCATGGACGCGACGAAGACCATGTTGAGCGTTTCCTCTTACGACGGTGCGGGCGCCGAGAAGACCGTCGCGGCGCTGCGGACCGCCGCCAAGAAGTGCGCGGGCGGCTTCACCGTCACCGCCGACGGCGAGAAGCAGCGGGTCACCAAGATCGTCGCTGACCAGGTGGCCGGCGGGGACGAGAACCTTGCCTGGACCGTGACCGCCACGTCGGACGGCACCTCCGCGGAGACCAAGGTCTCCGTCGTACGCAAGGGCGGCACGCTCGCCGGCTTCGCCTCCTGGAACATCGCGGCCGTCGGCGCCGGCAAGAAGTACGACCAGCCGACCGAGGTCATCGACGCCCAGGCGGCCAAGCTCCGCTGACGCGTGATCGCGGCGGAGAATTGCGCACAGTCAGTACAAACGGGTCGGGGCACGTTCGCACGCAGGTGCGTAGTGGGCTTCTCGTGGAGCCGCTAGCTTCCCGCGCATGACACTGTCGCGGAGGACTTTGCTTGCTGCCGGTGCCGGGGCGGCCGTGGGCGGGCTGGGGCCCGTCTGGTCCGCGTCGGCCTCGAGTGGTGGCCGCCGTATCCCCGTCTCCTTCGGCTGGATGGACGGATACCAGGACCCCGCCACACCCGCGCGGCTCAACAAGGTGGGGGTCCTGAAGGCCGGTTACGCCGCCGCCAGGAATGTGCTCGTCCTCGTCCCCGGCACCTCCGCCGGTGCCGCCTACTTCCTGCCGCTCGCCCGCGACATCGTCGAACGGACCCGGGGGCGCTGGCAGGTGTGGGCCGTCGAGCGGCGGGAGAACGGGCTCGAGGATCACTCGATGCTGGATGCGGTCAAGGCCGGCAAGGCGGGGCATCAGGAGCTCTTCGACTACTACCTCGGCTGGCTGGTCGACCCGGGCATCACCGAGCACTTCCAGCCGGTGCCGGACGCCGATGTGCCGTACGCGCGGGGCTGGGGCATGAAGGTGACCGTCGGGGATCTGCACCGGGTCGTACGGGCCGCGGGGCGGCGCGGGCGCCGGGTGGTGCTCGGCGGGCACTCGCTCGGCGGGTCGATCGTCACCGCGTATGCGACCTGGGACTTCGGCGGGCGGCCGGGGGCGAGGGCGCTGGGCGGGCTGGTCTATATCGACGGCGGCAGCCATCCGCAGCCGGTGACCCCGGAGCAGGCGCGGCAGTCGCTGGAGAGTCTGCGGGCCGGGACGCCGTGGCTGGCGTTCGGGGGGATCGGGGCGCCGTTCCTCGGGCTGTTCTCGGCGACCGGTGCGCTCGGGACGATCACCAACCCCGACGGGCCCTCGCTCGGCCAGGCGTTCCCGCTGCTGCCGGCGAATCTGAAGCCGCCGGTGCCGGCCACCAATGCGGGCCAGTTCGGCTATGCCGTCGATACCGAGACCTCGCCCGGCGCCCTCGTCGCCGCCCAGGTCCATGCGGGGCGGCTGGCGGCGGCCGGGGAACCGCGCGGCTGGGATCAGGCCGGGGAGATCACCCCGCTCCGGCGGTACGCGGAAATGCTGTCGGGCTATGAGGTGCAGGGCGTGGACGGATCCGCCTGGTACCACCCGCTGCGGCTGACCATCGACTCCGGCGCCGTGGCGGCCGGCAACGCCAATCCCGCGCAGGACGTGCTGGATCTCAAGGCCGTACACGGCCACCGGCTGGGCCGCCGGATGCCGATCTACGCCTTCGGCGCCGCCCTCGGCGGTCAACGGGTGCTGGACGGGGCCGCGTTCCTGGCCGCGCAGTCGGGGATCCCGGACCGCGCCCTCACGCTCGTCGAGCGGGCGAGTACGTACTCGCACAATGACCCGAGCTCAGCGAGCCCCGACAGGAATGAATTCCTGCACCACCTGCTGCCCTTCCTGTCCCGAGCCGGCCGGTGAACGCCTTGGCCAAGGCGTTCACCGACCGGTCGGCAGCACTGCTTACGGACGGTCCACCACGATCCGGCCGCTGAACGGGGTGCTGCCCGCCATGCCGGAGCCGTAGTTGGCTTCGACCTCGGCGCGCTCCTCAGCATTGGGCTGGGGGTTGGTGCAGTCGACGCCCGCGGTGGAGCCGGACATCAGCGAGGAGCAGGGGCCCGGCTTCATGTCCGGCAGGCCGAGGCTGTGGCCCAGTTCGTGGGCGGCGATGCGGGTGGTGTCGTAGCCCTCGGTCACCGCCTGGCGCCCGAACCATACGGTGGCCGAGCCGCCGGGGCGTACCGGACCGAGCTCGGCGCGCGGCCAGCCGTCGTCGGCGATGATCTGGATCTCGGCCTGCTCGCCCGAAGCGGCCTTCTCCAGCTGGACGTTCTCGAGGTTGTCGTTCCACACCTTGACGCCCGCGGCGACCGCGTCCTTGAACTCGGCGGCCTGGCTGTCGTCGTAGTGCAGCACCGTCTGGGCGGCCGGTGCGGGTGCGGGGTCGGTTTCCGGGGCGGCGGTGGCCGTCGCGGTCGTTGCCATGGTGAGCGCGGCGATGCCTGCGGCGAGGCCGAGGCCCAACTTTCGCAGCATGGGGGGTGCCCTCCTCTGGTCCGAAGTCCGGGTGTGCCGCGGGTGGTTACCGCGGAGGACCCGGACGACTCCTGGGTCAGGAGCGGCCCGAGTCTAGGGTCACCACCTGACGTCCTGCCAGACCAGGCGATGGTCGGAGGAGACCACCGGATAGCCGTCGCCGACCAGTCGGCGCAGGTCATCGCCGGAGTCCGGCCAGAACACGCCGTTGCCGGCCGGGGTCAGGCCGCGCGACGGCAGCACGTAGTCGACGCGCAGATTGCCGGGTGCGTTGTTGCCGGAGTCGGCGAAGTCCGCGGTGTCGTAGCGGGGATCGCCGCGGTGGCCGGCGTTGGCGCCGCCCTGATCCTTGGCCGCCTCCACGCCGCCGCTGCTGGCGGGCGGCTCGGCGAGCGGGTGCAGGCGCGGCGAGGCGAGCAGCTGCCGGATGGCGTCCGAGCCGTCACCGTCGTACGGGTCGGAGTTCTGGTCGCCGGCGATCACGAACCGGGCGCCGCGGGCCAGGCCGCCGCGCCGGCCGGCGTCGTCGTAGAGGTAGGCAGCTTGCCGGCCGCCGGCGATGTAGTCGGCCCAGAGCCTGACCTCGTCGTAATTGCGGCGGTGGTTGCGCTGCTCGGGGCCGTCGAAGGCGGGCGGGGTGGGGTGCGAGGCGAGCAGGTGCACGGTGCGGCCGCCGCCGAGGCGGACCGGGATGTCCCAGTGGCTCTTGGACGACAGCCGCAGCACCTCCAGGGCCTGCGGGCTGTAGTAGTCCGCGGGGATGCGGTTGCCCGGCATGTCCGCCCAGCGGAAGGTCCGGAAGCTGCGCATGCGGTGCAGGTCGAGCGGATACTTCGACAGCACCGCCATCCCGTACTGGCCGGGGAAGAAGCCGTAGCCGTAGGCGTCCTGCCCGTACGCGTCGCTGCCCGGCTCGGTGACGGCGCCGTTCTTCCCGTCGAGGTCGACGCCGCTGGGCACGCCGGTGTTGACGGGGCCCGCGTAGAAGTAGGGGAAGTGCACACCTGGGGCGCCGTGATGGCCGGTGCGCAGGTAGTTGCGCTGCAGCAGGCGCACCGCGGCGCCGGCGGGCACGTAGTCGAACTCATTGAGCAGCAGCACGTCCGGGTCGACCCGCTGGATGATCTCGGCGACCGCCTGGATCTGCGGGTCCGCCCCGCCCTCCAGGTCGGCGAGCAGCTGTCCCTCGGCGCCGCGGTTCAGATACGAGTTGAACGTCGCGAAGCGGATCGTGCGGGGCCGGTGGCGGCCGTCGCTCTCGGCCGCCGCCGCGGGGGCGGTGGCCGCGGCGAGCGTCGCACCGGCGAGGGCGGCGAGGGTGCGGCGCCGGGTCAGTGGGGTCGTAGAGGCGCGGGAGTCCGGTGACATGGCGCAGAGTCTGCGCGGACACCCGCGGCCCGGGCAAGGGGCCGCGGGTGAACGGTCGATGAGGTCACTACGTCGCGCGGGACCTCCGGTACTCCTCGACCACCAGGTCGGTCAGCTCGCCCACCGAGGTCTCCGCCGTCCGCTTGTCGAAGGTGATCTCGCCGTGCTGGAGCAGGTTGACCCGGTCGCAGACCTCGAAGACCTGGGCGTAGTTGTGGGCGATGATGATGATGGAGACCTCGCCGCGGGCCTTGAGGTCGCCCACCAGGTCGAGGATGAGCGCGCCCTCCTTGGCGCCCATCGCGGCGAGCGGCTCGTCGAGGAGGAGGATTCTGGCCTCCGAGTAGACCGAGCGGGCCACGGCGATGGCCTGGCGCTGGCCGCCGGAGAGCTTGGCGACCTCGACGTCGACCGACGGGATGTTCACCCCCATCTCGTCGAGGTGCTCCTGGGCGATTCTGCGCATCGTGCGGTTGTGCAGCAGCCGGGTCCGCCCGACGCGCTCCCGGTTGAGGAACATGTTGTGGTAGACGGTCAGTTCGTTCACCAGCGCCAGGTCCTGGTAGACCGCGTCGATGCCGAGCGAGCGGGCGTGGTCGACGGACTTGAGCACCACCTCCTCGCCGTCCAGCAGGATGCGGCCCGTGTCGGGGCGGTGGAAGCCGCAGAGGATCTTCAGAAGGGTCGACTTCCCGGCGCCGTTGTCGCCGACCAGGGCGAGCACCTCGCCCTTCTCCAGCCGCAGGTTCACGTCCCGTAACGCCGTGACCGCGCCGAAGCCCTTGGCCAGGTGCTCGACGGCGAGCGCCGGTGCCGTAGTCACCGGTACCGTATTCATCGGCGTCCCGCCCTTCGCAGCCTGGTCAGGTGCACGTTGAGCACCATCGAGATGATGATCGCCAAGCCGAGGATGATGTTGAACGGGTTGGCGCTGATGCCGATCAGGTTGAAGCCGTTGCGCAGTTCCGCGAGCACCAGCGCGCCGAGCAGCGCGCCGACCACCGTGCCCGAGCCGCCGGCCAGCGCCGTACCGCCGATGACCGCCGCGGAGACGGCGACGAGCATCGGGGCCGCGCCGTCCGCGCCCGCCGCGCTCGGGTCGATCGAGTTGACCCGGAAGGCTTCCAGGATTCCGGCGAAGGCCCCCAGCGAGCTGGTGACCATGAAGTTGCCGATCTTGATACGGCCGGTCCTGATGCCGGCCTCGCTCGCGCCGAGCGGGTTGCCGCCGGTGGCGACGGTGTGCAGACCCCAGCGGGAGCGGGTGAGCACGATGTGGAAGAACGCGACGATGATCAGGCACCAGATCAGCTCCGACCAGTCCGCCTGCCCGAACCAGCCCGCCAGCCCCTCGGCCGCCTCGGGAATTGCCGCCGGGTACGCGTGCGACGTGGTCAGCATGATGCCGAGGACGAGGAAGAGCATGCCGAGCGTGGCGACGAACGACGGCACCCGCAGCACGACCACGATGAGCCCGTTGGCCAGCCCGATCGCGGCCCCGGCCAGCACCGAGCCGATGATCGCGACGATCGGGTACACGCCGTAGAAGTCGACCATGTAGTGCATCAGGAACGGCGCCAGCACGAAGACGCTGCCGACCGACAGGTCGATCTCCCCGCAGACCAGCAGCAGCACCACGCCGGTCGCGATGATCGCGTACGGGGCGGTCTGCTGCGAGAGGTTGACCAGGTTGTTGTGGGACAGGAAGTCCTCGTTGTTGGCCCAGAAGTACAGCAGCAGGCCGACCGCGACGATGAAGATGGTGGCCTCGCGGCGGACGACGAAGGCGTCGAACGCGAGGCGCAGCCGGCCGGGCTGGCGCTGCGGCGGGGAGCCGGGCCCCGGGAGGTCCCCGCCGATCGTGTCCCGCGCGGTGGTCTCGCTCATGTGTGGGCGATGGATCCGGAGCGCTTCACGTACTGCTGCTTGGTGCTGGAGCCCTCGTACCGGGTCTTCGTCTTCAGATACGGATCGACGGTGTCCTCGGTCACGAAGAGCAGCCCGGTATCGGTGATGCTCGGCATCACCAGGCCGCCGGAGAGCCGGTACATCCACAGGTAGAGCACGGTCAGGAAGCCCTGGAGATACGGCTGCTGGTCGATGGTGAAGTCGAGGCTGCCCTCCTTGATCGAGGTGAGCGTGTTCGGGTTCATGTCGAAGCCGCCCGCGACCACGCCCTTGCCCTTGAGGTCGTACTTCTTCATCACCTTGCCGACGGCCTCCGTGGAGCCCGCGTCGACCGCGAACATGCCCTTGAGGTCCTTGTGTCCGCTGGCATACGCGTCGATGGTCGACAGCTCCTTGGGGAGCTCCGCGCCGCTGGCGACCGACTTGAAGCTGATGTCCTTGCCGGATGCCTTGATCGCGTCGGCGGCGCCGTCGATGCGCGGCTGGATGTTGAGCGAGCCCGGGGTGGCGATGAAGCCGACCGCGTCCCCGCCGTCCGGCATCAGGTCGGCGATGCGTTCGCCCATCTGGACGCCGGATTCGTAGAGGTCCTGCCCGATGTAGCAGAGCCGGCTGGTCCCCGGGTCGCCCTTCGAGCCGTCGGCGTTGTACGAGACGGTCGGGATGCCGGCGTCCAGGGCCTTGTCGACGGGCGACTTGAAGGCGTTCTTGTCGACGACCGCGACCGCGATGCCGTCGGCCTTCGCGGAGACGGCCGAGGTCATGGCGCTGACCATCTCCTGGACGCTGGAGTCCTTCGAGCCGGTCCACTGGAAGTCGGCGCCCAGCAGCGCGCAGGCGTCCTGCGCGCCGTACTGCGTCGGGGTGAAGAAGGGGTTCGTCGTGACGTGATTGACGAACACGAACCGCCACTTCGGGGTCTCCGGAAAGTCGCCGGCGCCGCCGCCCGACGACTCGTTGTCGCTCTTGTTGTCGGCCGAGCAGGCGCCCAGCAGGGCGGCCGCGGCGGCGGAGGCGCTCATCACCCCGGCGCCGGTCAGTAAGCGCCTTCTCGCGAGACCGTTCAGACCGAGCGTTTCGACGGCCTCTTCCACCTTGGGATCGATCTTCTTCATGGCCACTCCGGCGAGCTCGGCCCGCATCGTCCGATATTTCGAACTTCGTTCGGGCTGTTTAGTGGCTGTGAACGTAGAACCGGCTCAAGAGGTCGTCAAGGCACGGGGGCCTATCAGCTGTCGCCCCAGAGTTCGGCCGCCGTCTCCGCCAGCAGCCGGAGCTTGGCGACCTGCTCGTCGTACGTGAGGGCGTTGCCCTCGACCGTGGAGGAGAAGCCGCACTGCGGCGAGATGCACAGCTGGTCGGCGTCGATGTAGCGGGCGGCCTCCTCGACGCGGCGCTTGAGGGCGTCCTTGTCCTCCAGCGCGCCGCGCTTGGTGGTGACCAGGCCGAGGACGACGGTCTTGTCCTTGGGCACGAAGCGCAGGGGCTCGAAGCCGCCGGAGCGCTCGTCGTCGTACTCGAGGAAGAAGCCGTCCACGTCGAGCTGGGAGAAGAGCGCCTCGGCGACGAAGTCGTAGCCGCCTTCCGCGGCCCAGGAGGAGCGGAAGTTGCCGCGGCACATGTGGGTGGTGACGGTCAGGGAGTCGGGGCGGCCGGCAAGGGACGCGTTGATCTGCTTGATGTAGCGCTCGTGCTGGTGCTCGGCGTCGCCGCCCTGGTCGGCCATCATTTGCCGCTGCCGCGGGTCGTTGAGGTAGGCGAGGCTGGTGTCGTCGAACTGCAGGTAGGTGCAGCCCATCTCGGCGATCCGGCGGACCTGCTCGGCGTAGGCGGCGCTCAGGTCGGCCCAGAAGGGCTCCAGGTCGGGGTAGACCGCGGGGTCGATCGCGGCCCGGCCGCCGCGGTAGTGGACCATGCTCGGCGACGGGATGGTGAGCTTGGGGACGTTGGTCGTGACCTGGGACTGCAGGTACCGGAACGCGTCGGCGAAGATCGTCTCGTCCAGCCGGATCCGGTCGTGCACGCGCAGGGCGGCCGACTGGAACTCCAGCTCGCCGCCCTCGTTGTAGAAGTGCACCGCGATCTTCTCGTCGGTGGGGCGGATGCCGCCGAGCTGATAGATGAAGTCCATGTGCCAGGAGGTGCGCCGGAATTCGCCGTCGGTGGCGGTGCGCAGCCCCACCTCCTCCTGCATACGGACCACATCGCGTACGGCCTCGTCCTCCACCTCGCGCAGCCGCTCGGCGGAGATCTCCCCGCGGGCGTGCTCCTCCCGCGCCCGCAGCAGCCGCTCCGGCCGCAGCAGACTCCCGACATGATCGGCCCGGAACGGCGGACGATTGCGAACAGCCACGACGGCTCCCTTCGACGCTGATGCTCCATCAGCCCTACACCCGGTAGGTGTACGCGGCAAGGGTCCGGCCCGCGGGTATCAAGTCCCGGGCCGGCCGCCGCCATTCAGGCGGTCCGCCAGGCGGGTGGCGTTCATGTGGGCGATGGCCTCGATGGAGATCATGGGGTTGACGCCGGACGATGTGGGGAAGCAGGAGGCGTCCGCCACGACGACGTTGGGGACTTCCCAGGTGGCGCCGTCGGGGTTGGTGGCGCTGGTCTCGCGGGAGCCGCCCATGCGGGCCGTGCCCATGATGTGCAGGGCGGCGATCGCGCAGCGGCCGGGGGCGTAACCGGCGGTGCGGCAGGCGGCGATGAAGTCGTCGTGGGTGCCGCGCCGGTCCGGCTCGTAGGAGGGTCCTGACTGGTGGGCCGAGGAGATGCGGCGGGCTCCGGCGGCGGCCAGGATTCTGGCGGCGCCCTCGATGCCGGCGTGCAGGTGCGCCGCGTCGTGGTCCGAGAGGCGGTAGTGCGGGACCGGTTCACCGTCGCGCGCCACCTTGACCGTGCCGCTGTCGCGGTCGCGGGTGATGATGCCGACTCCGGCGGTGTGGCCGAGGTCGCGCAGCGTGGCCTGATGGGCGGCGCCGCCGCGCCAGTTCATGAATCCCTGGACGGCCGCCGGGTTGCCGGGGCCGGTTTCGTAGATGACGCCGTGACCGTGGCCGTCGAGGTCGCTGTGCTCGCGGGAGTAGCGGGTCTGCATGCCGCCCTCCCAGGGGCGTATCTCCTCGTCGAAGACGCCCCATACGGCGGTGGCGGGATGCAGTCGGAGGTAGCGGCCGATGGCCGGGTCGGTGAAGCCGGAGCGGCGCAGCAGCGCGGGGGTCTGGATGGCGCCCGCCGCCGCCACGACGGCCCGGGCGCGGACGGTGACCGTGTGGCCCGCGGGGGTGCGGCCGCTGACGCCGACGGCTCGGCCGCCTTTGCGGTCGATCGTACGGACGTCGGTGTTGATGACCAGGCGGGCGCCGGCTGCCTCGGCGTCGGCGAGCCACGTTTTCGTGACCGACTGCTTGGCGCCGAGGCGGCAGCCGTAGCCGCAGCGGCCGCAGTCGGTGCCCATGTCGCAGCCGACGACGTTGCGGGGCATCGCGTCGACGTGCCAGCCCAGGGCGCGCAGGCCGCGCTCCATGACGGCGTCGCGGGACGAGGCGACGCTGTGCTCGCCATTCACCGAGAGCCGGCTCTGCACCGCCTTGATCGCGCGGGTGTACTCATCGTCCGCGAACTGGGTCGCGCCGAGAGCGGCCCACTCGGCGCGGACCTCGGCGGGGGTGGGGAAGGACGTCGTCCAGTTGACGACCGTGCCGCCGCCGAGGCAGGTGCCCGCGACGAGCGAGATCTGGCCCTCGGCGGTGGACCCGGGGCCCGGCGCGTAGAGCCGCCGCAGGCCGGTGTGTTCGCCGCCGTCGAAGTCGGCGTCGTCGTAGTAGCCGCCGCGCTCCAGCACGACCACGCTGAGCCCGGCCGCGGCCAGGACCGCGGCCGCGGTGCCGCCGCCCGCGCCGGAACCGACTACCACCACATCGCAGTCGAGGGCGGTGTCGGCGGCCGGTGACAGCGGTGCCAGCCGCGGGCGCGGGGCGTCGGGCAGCTTGCCCAGCGGACCCGGGTACCCGATGGCCTCCCAGACCGGTGACGCCCCGGACGGGCCGGGTGCCAGCAGGTAGGCGGAGGTCGCCAGGCCGCGCAGCGCCTGGAACAGCACCCGCTTGCGCTCCGATGGCGAGTCCCCCAGGCGGAGCATCAGCTCCTCGCGGGCGCCGGGAGACAGGTGCGAGAACCGGCGCCCTCCCGTACCCAGGAACAGGCCCGCCGGCCGGGAGTCCCACGCCGAGAGCAAGGTCGCGAGCTGCTTGCGGTCGGCGGCGCGCGGCTGGGCGGCCACGAGGCCTTCGGCGATGGCCGCCGCTCCGATCGCGCCGGCGGACGGAAGCGTGTCGCCGTCCCCCGGGGCGAAGGTGTCACAGATCGCGTTGAGCGCCGCCCGCTGACGGGAGTTGAGCTGCATGGGACCGTCCTGTCGCACATCTGGCCGGGAGGGGAGTCTTGCGGCTGCCTGGCGACGCGAAACAACCACGTCGTGCCGGCAACCGCAAGACTCCCGGCTCCCCGCCGGAGGTCAGACCCGGTCGGCTGCGATCAGGAGGTACTGGAAGGAGCCGTCCTTGTAGGAGTTGATGAAGGCGTCCTCGATGCCGGTGACCAGGGAAGAGGTGGCCCTCAGCTCCCAGTAGGGGAGAGTTGCCCCGGTCAGGTCGATGATGGTCTGGGGGACGAGGCGGTTGTCGGCCATGGCGCGGAGGTATTCGCGGCGGGAGTGGATGTTGCACTCGAAGTGCGCGTTGATCTGTGAGACCCACTTCGAGGGCTGGCCGTACCGCGGGTTCCAGCAGCCGGTGATGGTGACGTAGCGGCCGCCGGGGGCCAGGATGCGGGAGTGTTCGGCGAAGAGGTCGTGGAGGTCGACGTACATGCTCGATTCGTTGTTCCACGACGCCGAGACCTGGCCGGTCTCGAAGGGCATGTCGAGCATGTTGCACACCCGGGCCTGCACCCGTTCCTGGATGCCGAGTTCGCGGGCGCGCCGGTTGGCGAAGTCGGCCTGCTTGGCCGACAGGGTGACGCCCTCGACCCGGCACCTGAAGCGCTGGTGGGCCATGACCATCGATCCGCCCCGGCCGCAGCCGGCGTCGGCGAGCAGGTCTTCGACCCGGCGGGGGCCGAGGTGGTCCAGAAGGACGTCGGTCTGAGCCGACTCCAGGCGGTGGAGTTCGGCGATCAGTTTGCGCTCGTAGTCGCCGGCGCCGGGCTTCCCGAGCGCGCTGTGGTCGATGTCGCCCACGCCGTAGTGGTGGTGGTACAGGCCGTCTACGTCGCCGAGGCGAAGGTTCACCGGCCTGGCTTCCTCGTCCCAGTACCGGGCGATGTCGCCCTGGTAGGGCGACGCGGGAGCGGGCACGAACGGGGTGCTCGCCGTGCTCGCCGTGTTCGCGCCGTTCGCGGTGTTCTCGGTGATGGTGGCGGTGTACTCGGTTGTCACAAAAGTTCCAATCTCACCAGAAGTCGGGCAGGCTGTAGCGGTAGGTGTTGGACTGGTGCCAGTAGTGGTTGCCGTCGACCCAGGTGGCCACGCCCCGCAGGAAGCGCTGTGCACTCGGGACCGGGCAGGCGGCGGCCAGGGCGGCGGCTTCGGCCTCGAAGGTGTGCATCAGCTCGTTGTGGACCTCGATCGCCTTGAGGTACGCCTCGCGGGCGGGCAGCCCCTCGCGCTCGGAGATCACCACGGGCAGATTGAGGTGCAGACCTGGGCTCTTGAGCTCCTTTGTGTACGAGTACAGGTCGTTGACGATGGTGGTCGCGTTGCCGGCGAGCGCGATGACCCGCTGCATGGCCGGCTGGGCGTGGAGGTCCGCCGGGAGTTCGTAGCCGCCGACGGTGTCGGTGATGGTGGGGCAGGGGCGGAAGTTGTTGAACTGGCGCATGGCCAGGTACTCCCACACCTCGGGCACGTGATCCGTCTGATCCCAGGCCCCCTCCGCGAGATAACCCAGGTGCAGGCGGGCGATGTCGTGCCGGAACCGGTCGGCCTGGGAGGCGGTGGCCTGCCGCAGGAAGTAGCCCATGGCGGAGCTGTACGCGCGCCGGGGCCCGTCCGACTGCAGCGAGCGGGTCCACTCCGGCTCGTACTCCCGCGTCGTGTGCAGCGGGTCCAGGGCCGTGTGGGCCAGCAGGAGGCGCCCGCCGAGGCCGACGGGTGAGCCGCCGTGGTCTTCGCAGTAGCAGTCGTCGACCGCGTTCTCGGCCACCATCAGCCGGGTGGCGATCATCAGGTGGTCGGTGGTGGGCGCGTCCGGATGGCAGGCCGCCATGTAGCGGCCGATCCCGAAGCCGTCGAACTGGTCCTCCCACTCCGGCGGATACAGCTCGACTTCCTCCACCGCCCATGCCTTGGCCCGGCGGTCGACCTCCGCCACCCGCGCCGGGTCCGGCTCCGGTACCGGGTGGTGGTACAGGCCCGGGATAGGTGTGCCCGCGGGCTGCGCCTCGACTGCCGCCCGGACATCCGGTTCCGGCGGTTCCGGCGGTTCCGGCGGCGGTTCCGGAAGGCGATATGCCTGTGCCAAGCGCGCTGCCGTCGTGCCGAGCCCGGTGGGCCCGGCGAGGCGCGGACTGTCGCTGGTGCGGTGCATTTCAGTGGCCGATTTCCACGTCTTCGAGGATGCCGAGGGCGTCGGGGACGAGCACCGCGACCGAGAAGTAGGCGCTTACCAGATACGAAATGATCGCCTTTTCGTCAATGCCCATGAAGCGCGCATTCAAGCCTGGCTGGATTTCATCGGGAATTCCCGTCTGGTGCAGCCCGA
>NZ_JAAKZV010000184.1 GCF_011044975.1 Streptomyces coryli
GTGTCGGGGGCGGTGAGGCGGGCGCCCTCCAGGACGATGCGGCTCGGGGTCTCGGCGCCGGCGAGGCGGATCTGGCCGTCGGCCGTGAAGCCGTGGTCCAGCACCACACCCGCACCGATCTGCGCGCCTGCGGCGTCGAGGGTGCGGCCGTCGGGATTGGTGAGCTGGGCGGCGCGGAGGAAGAGTGTGCCGGTCACGGCGGCGCCGCGCAGGATCAGAGCGCCGGTGGTCCGCAAGCGGTAGGCGGTGAAGTCCACACCGACCTGGAGGCGGACGGCGTCCAGGGCCGTGGCGCCGCCCCGGTCCGGGAGGCCGTCCGCGTGGTCGGGGGCGTGGATGCCGGTGGCGCCGTGCAGCTGGGATTCGCGGAGTTGCACGCTGCCGCCGATGTGGGCGCTGCGCAGGGATATGCGGCCCTCGGCTGTCAGGTGCCGCATCAGCAGGTCGTTGTCCACCTGGAGCCGGTTGCCGTCGAGAGCGGCGCCGTCGGCGGCGACGAGGTGCGCCTCGTCCATGCTCAGTGCTCCGGATACGCGGGTGCCGACGAGGCTCACCTCGGCCCTCGAGTGGCACCATTTCAGCCGCAGATTGCCGTCGATCTGGGCGAGCGAAGCCATGATCCCGTTGAGGTGCGAAGCCGAGAAGCTCAGCTGGCGGGTGCGGGCGCCGTAGAGATTCACCCGCTGCTCGAACCAGCAGCCTTTGAGCCGCAGGTGGCACTCGAACTCGGTGTTGTCCAGCTCCAGGCTGCCCGTGATCCGGGCCCCCACCAGGGTCACTCCAGCCTTGCGCCCGGGCTCGGTCTCCCGCGCGCCGAGCAGCAGCGCCGCGATGACCTCGGCGCGGATGGTCCGCTCCGGGCCCCAGTCGGCGCCGCCCGCCGGATCGTCACCGTCCGGATCGCCGGTACGCAGATCGACTTCCCGGGCCGCGGTGAACGCCTCCCACAACTGCCGTTCCGGCAAGGTGAGTTCGTCCGCCTGAACGTCCAACGCTCCCCCATATTCGTTCGATTACCGTACGCAACTCCTGTTAGCGTGCGGCTCGTGGCGAAACTCAATCAGATCATCGCAGTCGAGAAGGGCGTCAAGGCCAAGTCGCAGCAGGACCTGGCGTCGGTGCGGCATGGGCTGCAGAAGCCGGCGCTGCTGGCCGGCATCTCGCGGACGTACCAGCCGAAGGACGAGGAGGGCGAGCAGCTGCCGCCCGAGTCGACGCGGGTGCAGGTCGGCGCCGAGCAGGTGCTGCGCGATACGGCTGCGACGCTGACCCGGCTCTTCGACGTGACCGCCACGAAGGACTGGGCCAACTGCACCGCCCGCGCCGACATCACCGTCGAGGGCCGGGTGCTGGTGAGCGATGTGCCCGTTTCGTACCTCCTGTTCCTGGAGAAGCAGCTCGCCGATGTGGCCGCCTTCGTGCGCAAGCTGCCGGTGCTGGACGCCGCCGAGTCGTGGGCTCAGGACCCGTCCACCGACTCGTGGAAGACCGAGCCGGTGCGCACGGTCCGTACCAAGAAGGTGCCGCGCAACCACGTGAAGGCCGAGGCCACCGAGCACCACCCGGCGCAGGTCGAGGTGTATTACGAGGATGTGCCGGTCGGCTACTGGACGACCGTCAAATTCTCCGGCGCGCTGCCGCAGCGGCGGGTGAACGAGCTGCTGGAGCGGGTGGAGAAGCTGCAGCAGGCGGTGAAGTTCGCCCGCGAGGAGGCGAACGGCGCCGAGGTCACCGACCAGCACGTCGGAGATGTGGTCTTCGGCTACCTCTTCGGGTAGCGTCGACGGCTCCCCGGGCGGCGTCCCGTGAGGGCGGTGGCCGGGGTGCGCCAAGGAGCGCAAAGCTGAAACTGAAGCTTGTCGTGATGTGCGCGGGTGCCCGCATGGGCGGGTGGTCGCGGTCAATCTCAGATTCTTGCTCCAGACTCAGCATTTGCCGCCGATCGTCGGTCGACCGGGGGCGGGCAACTGCGACCTCGAAGTGCCGGTTCGACTCCGGCCCGGACCTCTCCCATGGTCCGGTTGCGTAATGGCAGCGCACGAGGGCACGAGTACGACCCGTTTCCCTGACGCAGGCCGGCGTGCGCATATGGGCGGCACCATGGGGCCCGGAGGCCGGATACCGCCTCCGGGTCCCGCTCCGTCCGTCCCGCTCAGTCCGTCCCGCTCAGTCCGTCCCGCTCAGTCCTTGGGCGGGCGGTGCTCGTCGTCGTCCACCGGGTGGTACGGCGGCACCGTCGGGCCCGGCTGGTAGTGGGCGCCCTGGCGTATGCGGTGGCGGACCACGGCGAGGTCCACTGCCGCCGCTGCCGCGAGGATGGCGCAGAAGGTGGCCCAGCCGGGGCGGTCGGTGAGGGCGAAGGCGAGGGTGCCGGCCAGGGTCCAGAGGAGGCCCCACAGGGCCAGCCAGAAGCGCATCCGCAGGGGGCTGCGGGCGTGGGCGGGCTCGTCGCCGCTGCGTATCAGGCGCGGCATCCGCCGCTGATTCGTCGGCATGGCAATACATCTCCTCCCTCCAGCATGCGCCTTCCCGGGATGGATGCGCGACTGCGTGAGCGAGCGCTCAGTAATCGCGCCAGTAATCGCGCCAGTAATCGCTCAGCGAGCGATCGACAGCAGCCAGCCGGCTATCCCGTACTCCCCGCGGGCGGCGGCCTCGCGCATGCCCTGCGCGTCCGCCTCCGCCTCGGATTCGTCCGGGTCGGCGGCGGCGAGGCCGAGCCGCAGCTCGGCCGTCTCGAGCTCATCGACAACGTCGTGGTAGTCCATGCCGGGAAAGCTACAGCGCCCCACTGACAATCCACCCTGACCTGCGTAAACGACCCGTCCGCCAGCCATCTAAGGCACTACGGGAGGGGTCTTAGGCCGCCATCGCCGTCTCCGCCCCGCGAACTAAGGCCCCCCGCCCCCATAGATGAGGCAGTCGCCCGATGTGGCGCACCCCCCTTGGAGAGCAAATTAGAAGTACGCCAAGGAAAGAGCACCACACAAACAGGGAGACACCGAAATGTTCGAGTACGAGATGCACCAGGCCCGCGCCAACGACCTGCACCGCAAGGCCGCCGACGAGCGCCGCAGCGGCGAGGCCGCCCGCAACGCCCGCTCCAACCGCCGCTTCGCCCTCGGCCACCGCCGCTCGGCCGACCGGCGCCGGCAGTGGGTGAAGGCCGCCTGATCCGGTCACGGGCCGCCCGCGCCCACCGCGCTCGAACCGAGCCGGTAGCGTACGGCCCGTGACCGAATCGATCAGCCCGCAGCAACGCGAAGACGACGCCGCCGACGCGAACCCGGGCCGCTCAGGCCGCGGCGCGACGGTGGAGATACAGCCCAAGCGCGTAGGACCGGTCCGTACCTCCTACGCCCCCGACTACGACGGCGACCCGGACCCCGGCGAGATCGTCTGGACCTGGGTCCCCTACGAGGAGAACGACGGCCGCGGCAAGGACCGCCCCGTTCTCGTCGTCGCCCGCGAACCGGCCGGCACGCTGCTGGCCGTCCAGCTCTCCAGCAAGCGCCACGACGGCGACCGCGAGTGGGTCGCCCTCGGCTCCGGGCCCTGGGACAGCTCCGGGCGGGACTCCTGGGTCGACCTCGACCGTGTCCTGCGCGTCCACCCCGACGGCATGCGCCGCGAGGCCTGCGCCCTGGACCGGCAGCGCTTCCACCTCGTAGAGCACCGCCTCCGCCTCCGTTACGGCTGGAGCTGACGGAGCCGGCCGCGCCGGCCGCGACCGCCGCGCCCCCCTCAGCTGCTCTGCGCCTCCTCGTACACCTTCTGCGCGTCCGCGCCGAAGTACGGCCCGAACATCATGTTCGGCAGGAAGTTGTACTTGAAGCTGTTCACCGACGACTGCAGGCCGGTGCCCGTCGCCTCGTCGAACTTGGTGAACCAGGGGCCGCCGCTCGACCCGCCGGTCATGTCGCAGTTCATCCCGTGGTCCTTGGACAGCAGGAAGTCCTTCGACGTGCGACCGCTGCAGTAGATGAGCTTCGACCCGTCATACGGGGACGCCGCCGGGAAGCCGAAGGCGTACATGTCCACGTTGTAGCCGGTGTTGAAGGCCACGCCCTGGGCGCCGGTGACGTCCGTGAGCTGCTTGCCGTCGAGCGGGTTCACGACCGCCGCGCCGACGTCGTAGTTGATGTCCTCGCTCGCCGTCCACTGCGGGGTGGCGAGGGTCTTGGCGGCCGTCCACTTGCCGTGCGGGGCCTGGCCGTCGTGGTAGCCGGGGACGAAGACCCAGTCCTTGTGCCAGGCGCCGTCCATCTTCACGCAGTGCCCCGCGGTGAGGACCGTGGACTTGTTGGCGCTGGTCACGGCGTTGCCGGAGCAGGAGGCCGTGCGGCCCTGGTAGCTGAAGAAGACGCGGCCGGAGGTGGTGACCACCTTGCCGTCGCCGGTCCACGGCCCGCCGCCTTCGGGGAGCGCCCGCGGGGAGGTCGACGGGATCAGCTTCTTCGCGCCTTCGCGGACCTTCTTGCCGAGCGTGCCGGCATCCGCCGGGAGCAGGTCGAGCGGCTTGGCCGCGCGCATGCGTTCCGGGGTCCAGAACGACGACGCGCCGTCCTTCGAGTCTTTCGTGTCGTGCGCCCAGGGCGGCGGTGCCGCGTTCGCGGGTGCCGCGGAGGCCACGGCGCCGGCTATGAGGGCGCCGACTGCGCCCAGAGCGGCGGTTATTCGGATGGGGTGCGGAGTGGGGGTCACGCGGACTCCTTCTGCCGGTACGTGCCGGAGGCCGGCACGGGGACATGTACGGGCGTGCAGAGGTGGGGGTGCGATGGAGCGTGCGATCGAGCGTGCGATTGCCGTGCAGCCGTAGCGTGTCACCGATGAGACGGTCTGTCAGGAGCGCGTCACGACACTCTCACCTGGCGGTCGCCCGCCGATCACCGTCACGGCCAGCGAACCTGCCCGGCAGCCCGCCTCGGCCGCCGCCTCCGGCGTGGCGCCCGCGCAAGCCGCCGCCAGATACGCCCCGTTGAAGGCGTCTCCCGCCCCCGTCGAGTCGAGCGGCGTCGCCCGCGGCGCCCGGACGCGTACCGGCGCCGCGCCTCCCGGCCCGGCCGCGACCGCGCCCGCCGCGCCCAGCGTCACCACCGCCGCGCCGTGCCGGGCGGCCAGCGCGGCCGCCGCCTTAGCCGGGTCGTCGAGGCCGGTGAGCAGCGCCGCCTCCGAGGCGTTCGGGAGCAGGACGTCCGCGTCGCGGATCGCCGCCGCGAAGGCCCGTACGCCCAACTCCTCGATGAAGCCCACCGATGCGGGGTCCACGCTCACCGGCACACCCCGCTCGTGCGCCGCCGCCGCGGCGGTGGCGGCCAGCGCGCGGCCGTTCGGGGTGAAGTAGAGATAGCCGGAGAGATGCAGCCGCGTGACGTCCCGCAGCAGCCGCGGCGACCAGTCCTGCGGGCCCGCCCGGAAGCTCGCGCCGCTGTCCGTGAGGAAGCTCCGCTCCGCGTCCGCGCCGTCGACCAGCGCGATCACCGTCCCCGTCGGCGCCCCGGGATCAACCACCACATGCGGCTCCACCCCGGCGCGTAGCAGCTCGTCCCGGTGCCAGTCCGCCGCGTCCGCGCCCGCCCGGGTCAGTAAGCGCACCCGCGCGCCGCAATGCGCCGCCCAGGCCGCGCAGTTCGCGCCCGCGCCGCCCGGCAGCAGCGCGATCCGGGCCGCCGTGTCCGTGCCGCGGGCGAGGGGCTTGTCGTGCCGGGCGACGACGTCCGTGATCACGTCCCCGACGACGAGGAGCACCCCGTCACGCCCGCACAGAGCGTGGGTTGAGCCGCGTCGCGATCTCCCCGGCCAGCCGTACGTTGCCGCGCACCGCCGCCAGGTTGGCTTCCAGGGACGCGCCCGCCGTGTGCTCCGTCAGATACGCCAGTAGATACGGCGTCACCGCCTGCCCCGTCACGCCCTCGCGCTCCGCCGCCGCCAGCGCGTCGGTCAGCACCCGGTCGTGCAGCGCCGGATCCAACTGCTCGGCGACCGGCACCGGGTTGGCCACGATCAGCGCCGACGGAGGCCCGCCGAGGGCGTCCTGCGCGCGGACCACCGCGGCCGCCTCCTCCGGCGTCGACACCGTCCAGTCCACCGGCTCACCGGACGTACGCAGATAGAACCCGGGGAATTCGGCCGTCCCGTACCCGACCACCGCCACCCCCAGCGTCTCCAGCCGCTGCAGCGTCGCCGGCACGTCCAGGATCGACTTCACGCCCGCGCACACCACCGCGATCCGGGTACGCGCCAGCAGCCCCAGGTCGGCCGACTCGTCCTGCACCGTCACCCAGCCCCGGTGCACGCCGCCGAGGCCGCCGGTGGCGAAGACGCGGATGCCCGCGCGGGCCGCGAGAAAGGCCGTTGCCGATACGGTCGTCGCCCCGCTCGCGCCGAGCGCCGCGGCGGGGGCGAGGTCGCGGGTGCCGAGCTTGCGGATGTCCTCGTCGTACGCGACCCGGTCCAACTCCGCCTTCGTCAGGCCGACGTGCGGCTCGCCGTCGAGTACGGCGATGGTGGCGGGCACCGCGCCCGCCGCGCGCACCAGCGCCTCCAGCTCGGCCGCGACCTCCGCGTTGCGCGGGCGCGGCAGGCCGTGGGCGATGATCGTCGACTCCAGCGCGACCACCGGGGCGCCGCCCGCCAGCGCGTCGCGGACCTCGTCCGTAAGCCTCACGTGCGCACTCCCCAAGCGTCGTTACGTGTCGTAGAGCCCGTCCCACGGCTCGTGGAAGCCGAGGCCGTCCGGGTAGAGCTCTGCCCAGTCCGGCTCGCCGTCATCGCTTTCGGCGTGTTTCTCGGTGACGAGGCCGAAGCGGATGCCGTCCACCGTCACCTCGAAGGGCTGGATGGCGATGTCGCCGAACTCCAGCCCCGGCAGCGTGTCGAGGAGGTCCTCGAGCCGCTGGTCGAGGGCGCCGTCGGCGGGCACCCCTGGACCCGGCGTCCAGATGTCGGAGTCGAGGTGGGCGCCGTCGGGCTTGAAACGGTGCAGGACCACGTACCAGCGGCGATGCTCGTGCCAGTCCGGGCCCATCGTGTAGTCGGGCGGATAGCCGGCCGTGATCGAGGCGAAGAACTGGCCGTCGGCGTAACGGCCGATGTTCTCGGTGCGGTAGCCCGGTTCGTAACGTATCGGGATGACCTCTGGTATGGGCATGGCGACGACCCTAAGGGGTCGGTCCGCCAACGGATCAAGGGGTCGGCTCGTCCGGTAGTACGCCGAGGTGTTCCGGCGGCACCGCGGGCGTCAGCCAGACGCCGTTGGCGCTGGTGCGGAAGGTGTGCCCGGCGGCGTGCATGCGGGCGGCGGCGACCGTGAGCACGACCGGCCTGCCGCGCCGGGAGCCGACCTTACGGGCCGTCGCCACGTCGGCGGAGAGGTGCACGTCGTGCCGGGCCATGGGGCGCAGGCCCTCGTCCATGATCAGGCCCAGCACCCGGGCCACGGTGCCGTGGTACAGGGTCTCCGGTGGTGCGGCGGGCTCGTAGCCTAGGTCGACGTTGATGCTGTGGCCCTGGCTGGCGCGGATGCGGGCGCCGCTGTCGTCGAAGGCGAAGCGGCGCTTGTCGTTGCGCTCGACGACCTCGTCGAGCTCGGCGCGGGTGAGCCGCACGCCGTGGGCGGCCAGCGCGGTCAGGAGGGCGCCCACCTCGGCCCAGCCGGACCCGTCGAGCGTGACGCCGAAGCGGCCGGGGTCGTGGCGCAGGCAGAGCGAGAGGGTCTTGGAGGTGCGTATCAGACGTCGGTTGGTCATTTCCATGTTCCTTGGAGCGTACGGGCCGGGCGGGCGCGCGTGCGCGGGAATTTCGCGGCGGGAGCTTACGGTCGGCGTATGACCGATGAACGCCCGCTGCTGATGCTCGACGTGGACGGGCCGCTCAACCCCTGGGCGGCGCCGGGGTGTCCGCCGGGCTACCGGACGTATGTCGTCACCGGGCTGCAGGTCGGCACGCTGAGCGTCTGGCTCAACCCGGCGCACGGGGAGCGGCTGCAGCGGCTGCCGTACCACTTGGTGTGGGCCACGACGTGGATGCACGAGGCGAACGTCGTGGTCGGCGGCCGAGCGCTCGGGCTGCCGACGCTCGAGGTGATCGAGTGGACCGGGATGCATCTGCCGGATCCGGACGGGCTGTACTGGAAGACGCGGCAGGTCGTGGCGTGGGCGGCCGGGCGGCCGTTCGCGTGGGTGGACGACGAGATCGGGGAGGCGGACCGGGAGTGGGTGGCGGCGCATCACGACGCGCCCGCGCTGCTGCACTGGGTCGATCCGCGGGTGGGGCTGGTGGAGGAGGACTTCGTGGCGCTGGAACGGTGGGCCGACGGGCTGGGGCACGGAGAGGGCAGGTCGGCTTGATCTTCGTGGAGGTGCCGCTCACCGCGGCCGTACGGGCGGCGACCGGGGTCGTGGGGACGGCGGAACGGCTCTACGGCGGTGAGGAGTCGGCTGCCTGGCGGGTCGGGGACCGGGTGGTGCGGATCGGGGCGTACGAGAAGGACCTCGCGGAGGTGGAGTGGTGCCACGCGGTCGCGGTGGCGGCGCGGGCCGGGGGCTGTGCGGAGGCGGTGGCGGCGGCGCGGCTGCTGGCGCGGCTGCACCGGGCGTTGGCGGATGTCCGGCTGCCGGCGCGGCCGCGGCCGTCGTTTCTGGAGACGGGGCTGCGCGGGGAGGTGGCGTACGAGGATCCGCGGCTGCGCGACCCGGAGCTGGACGCCTGGCTGGCGGAGTTCTCGGGGCGGGCCCGGCTGCGGCATCCGCTGCACGGCGACTTCTACCACGGCAACCTGCTCGCCGACCGGGCCGAGCCGCGGCGGCTGGTCGCCGTACTCGACTGGGACGAGGCCCTCGTCGCGCCGCCGGAGGTGGAAGTGGGCAGCGCGGCGCTGGAGTTCGCGAACGAGACCGGCGAGAGCTTCGCGGACGCGCGCCGCTTCGTCGACGCGTATCTGGAGGCGGGCGGCACGGCCGGGGCGGTGAGCGACGAGGAGCTGGCGCAGCTGATGCGGCATCGGCTGCGGCGTGAGGGCGCGTACTTCGCGCAGGCGGTGGCGCGCGGGGTGGAGCATGACGCGGAGGACCTCGACTACCACCGGCGGCGGATGGAGGCCTTCGCGCGGCTGCGGCCGTGAGGTCCGCGAGGTCCGTGAGGTCCGTGAGGTCCGTGAGGTCCGTGAGGTCCGTGAGTGCTGTGACGTCCGCGAGCGGCGGGCTTACGCCTCGTCCGCCAGCTCCAGCAGCTTCAGCACCGTGTTCCAGTTCCGCGCGGTGGCCGTGAACGGGACCTTCTTGTTGGCGAAGTTGGCCGCGAGCTTGGAGCGGCCGAGGCCGCCGGGGCACCACATGTAGACCACGCGGTCGGCGATCACGTACTGGTCCGGCTCGTACTTCTTCGGGTCGTCCGTGACGAACCAGGCGTTCTTCGGCTGCGCTGACAGGAAGACCGCGACGAACTTCGCCGGCTCGGCGAGGCCTTCCGGGAGCGGATTGCCGTCGATCACCGCCGCGATCTCGTCGCGGGTGCGGACGATCACGGGGATATCCAGGCCGAACTCCTCCTGGATCGCCGAGGCGATGCCCACCGCCGTCTTCTCGGTGGCCGTGCCCGGGTCGTCGAAGACGACATTGCCGCTGGCCACGTACGTGACGACGTTGGCGTAACCGCGGTCGGTCAGGACCTCGCGCAGGCGTGCCATCGGGATCTTGTTCGTACCGCTGACATTGATCCCCCGCAGCAGCGCGATCTGCTTGCTCACGCCCGTGACCTCTCTGGAGTGACGGATTCCGCTCTTCCGGCGAGCGGCATCCTGTCAGAACAACGGCTCCGGAAGCACCCCTTCAATGGCCAGCAGCCGTCGCTTGGTCTCCAGGCCGCCCCCGAATCCGCCCAGTCCGCCGCCGCTCTCCACCACCCGGTGGCAGGGCACGACGACGGGCAGCGGATTCGAGCCCATGGCGCGGCCGACGGCCTGCGCGGCGCCCGGCTCGCCGACCCGGTCGGCGAGGAACTGATAGCCGACCACCGTGCCGTACGGAACGCGGGCGGCCAGCTCGTGCAGCACCTCGCTGTTGAACCCCCGGGACAGGCTCCAGTCCAGCGGCAGCTCGAAATGCCGCAGCTCACCCGCGAAATACGCGTCCAGCTGCGCCCCGGCCGCGGCTATGTGATCCGCGCCGGCGTCCGACGGCTGCCCGCCGAGCCGCTCGCGCAGCCCGGCCTCCATCGCCTCGGCCGCTGCCGGCTCGGCATGGAAGCCGATCTTGACGAGGCCCTCGGCCGTGGCGGCCAGGAGCAGCGGACCGATCGGGGTGTCCCGCACGCTCAGGGTGAAGTCGCGGATGTCCATGTTCCGGAGCCTACGGCGGGGCACTGACACCGCTGTCCTTTTTGATCATGATCCGCCACATACCGATTAGGTATCGGCGTACTTAAGCACGGCCTAATTGGCGGGCACCGTACAGACGTGTCATTAGCATCGTTTCAACTAGTTGCCCCGCGCAACCTCCACGCGCCCCCCACAAGATCCTCACACGGGAGTCTTCATTGTCCGGTCCTTCTGTGCCAGTTGATGGCTTCTCGTACGGTTTGCTCACCCCGGTCGCCGCCTTCCTCATGGCCGCCCTGGGGAGTGCCCTCGGGCTGCGCTGCACCCTGCGGGCGGTGTCCGTCCAGGAGCGCCGGGCCGGCTGGCTCGCGCTGGGTGCGGTGGCCATCGGCACCGGGATCTTCACGATGCACTTCATCGCGATGATGGGCTTCACCGCCCAAGATGTGCGGATCAATTACGACATACCCGTCACCCTCTCCAGCCTCCTGGTGGCGATCGTCGTGACCGGTCTCGGCGTCTTCCTCGTCGGCTACCAGGGCCGCACCCCGCTCGCCCTCACCGCCGGCGGCGTGATCACCGGCATCGGCGTCGCCTGCATGCACTACCTCGGCATGGCGGGCATGCGGATGTCGAACGGCTACCAGGAGTACGACCCGGGCGTCGTCACCCTCTCCGTACTCATCGCGGTGGTCGCCGCCACCGCGGCGCTGTGGCTGGCGATGACGGTCAAGAAGTTCGGGGTGGCGGTCGGGGCCGCGCTGATCATGGGTGTGGCCGTCTCCGGCATGCACTACACGGGCATGGAGGCGCTGAGCGTGCACGCCAGCGCGGTGGCCGGCGGCGGCGGGCGGTCGCCCGCGGAGATCCTGGCGCCGATCCTGATCGGTCCGGTGCTGCTGCTGGTCTTCGTCGGCCTCTTCGTGGGCATGGACCCGCTGGAGCGGGAGTGGCGGCACAGCCCGGCCGACGACGAGCGGGACGGGCAGCCGGAAGCCCCGGACGCCGGGGCGTCCGGGGCGATGTTCGAGCCGCGTCGCTGAGGGCGCGGCCGCTGTCAGGGACGGCTCGGCGGCCGTCCGGAACGGCTCAGCCGTTCTTCTCCACCTCGAAGTCCGCCGCGGCGAGCGCCTTGGCGATCTCGTCGGGCTTGTTGGTGATGATCCCGTCGGCGCCCCACTTGGCCAGCTCGACGGCCCGGGCCGGGTCGTCCACGGTCCAGGTGTAGTTCTCCAGGCGCCGGCCGTGCGGGCCGGTCAGCGCGTGGATGGCCTTGTAGTAGTCGGCCGACACGGTGCCGTGGTTGGAGTTGATCTGGTCCGCGAAGGTCGCGTACTGCGGCAGCTCGGCCACCGGCGGGGTGCCGAGGAAGCCGGTCTTGATGTCCGGTCGCAGCGCGTGCACCTTCTTCACGCTGTCCGCGCTGAAGGCCTGGATCACGAGCTTGCGCGACACGTGCGTACGGTCGAGCCAGCCGAGCCCGCGCAGCTCCTTGAGGGTCTCCGCCTCGATGCCCGGGTAGAGCTCGGGCTTCTTGATCTCCAGGACCAGCCGCTGGTCGTTGTGCTCGACCCGGTTCATGTACTGCTCGAGGTTCGGCACCTTCAGCCCGGCGAACTCCGGGCCCTTCCAGCTGCCCGCGTCGAGGGTGGAGATCTCCTTCCAGGTGAAGTCGGCGACCTTCCACGGTGCCCGGTCGGGGAACTTCTGCTCCACGTCGGTGGTGCGGGCCAGGGTGTCGTCGTGCATGATCACCAGCTCGCCGTCCTTGGCGCGCTGGACATCGTTCTCGACCCAGTCGATGCCCATGTCCCGGGCTTCGTCGATGGCCGCGAGGGTGTTCTCGGGGACAGCGGCCGAGGCGCCGCGGTGGGCGACCGTTATCGGTCCTCTGGGGTGGGGTGTGTCTGCCTCCGCGGATGCCGCCGGAGCGGTGGTGATCGTGACAGCGGCGACGGCCAGCGCTGCGCCTGCCGGCCGCATGAACGTGCGGTAGTGCATCCGGTCTCCTCGGGTGGGAGTTGCCTGGTGTGATCGCGGACGCGCAGAGCGTGGCAGCTACAAGCAACCTCGGATAGGGCAGGGGATGGCCAGAGTGTGAACGGGACTATTGGCCAGGTGAACCAGGGTTACGCAACGGTATTCGCGCTGGTCACGGGCCGTTTTTTGGCTGGTAACGGCCTTGCTTGCCGGCTCGTCCGAGTCCGGTTGTCGGTGCCGGGTCGTACGGTGGGTCTCATGCGGCCCGTATCCGACATTGAACGCACCGTGGCGCCCTTCGAGGTCGTCAGTCCCTACCAGCCCAGCGGCGACCAGCCGGCGGCCATCGACGAGCTCGAGCGTCGTATCAAGGCCGGCGAGAAGGACGTCGTGCTGCTCGGCGCGACCGGCACCGGCAAGTCGGCGACCACGGCCTGGATGATCGAGCGGCTGCAGCGGCCCACGCTGGTCATGGCGCCGAACAAGACCCTGGCCGCCCAGCTGGCCAACGAGTTCCGCGAGCTCCTGCCGAACAACGCGGTGGAGTACTTCGTCTCCTACTACGACTACTACCAGCCCGAGGCGTACGTCCCGCAGACGGATACGTACATCGAGAAGGACTCCTCGATCAATGAGGAGGTCGAGCGGCTGCGGCACTCCGCGACGAACTCGCTGCTCACCCGCCGCGACGTCGTCGTGGTCGCCTCCGTCTCGTGCATCTACGGCCTGGGCACCCCGCAGGAGTACGTGGACCGCATGGTCCCGCTCAAGGTCGGCGAGGAGTTCGACCGCGACCAGCTGCTGCGCCGCTTTGTGGACATCCAGTACGCGCGCAATGACCAGGCATTCCAGCGCGGCACCTTCCGGGTCCGCGGTGACACCATCGAGATCTTCCCGGTGTACGAGGAGCTGGCCGTCCGGATCGAGATGTTCGGCGACGAGATCGAGGCGCTGTCCACGCTGCACCCGATCACCGGCGAGGTGATCAGCGAGGACGAGCAGCTGTACGTCTTCCCCGCCTCGCACTACATCGCCGGGCCCGAGCGCATGGCCAAGGCGATCAAGGGCATCGAGACCGAGCTCGCCGAGCAGCTCGCCGCCATGGAGAAGCAGGGCAAGATGCTGGAGGCCCAGCGGCTGCGCATGCGGACCACGTACGACCTGGAGATGCTGCAGCAGATCGGCACCTGCTCCGGCGTCGAGAACTATTCGCTGCACATGGACGACCGCGACCCAGGCTCCCCGCCGCACACCCTGCTCGACTATTTCCCGGACGACTTCCTGCTCGTCCTGGACGAGTCGCATGTCACCGTGCCGCAGATCGGCGCGATGTACGAGGGCGACGCCGCCCGTAAGCGCACCCTGGTCGACCACGGCTTCCGGCTGCCGTCCGCGCTGGACAACCGCCCGCTGAAGTGGGAGGAGTTCCTGGAGCGCACCGACCAGACCGTCTATCTGTCGGCCACCCCCGGCAAGTACGAGCTCTCCCGCGGCGACGGCGTCGTGGAGCAGATCATCCGCCCGACCGGGCTGGTCGACCCGGAGGTCGTGGTCAAGCCGACCGAGGGACAGATCGATGACCTGGTGCACGAGATCCGCACCCGCGCCGAGAAGGACGAGCGGGTCCTGGTCACCACGCTCACCAAGAAGATGGCCGAGGACCTCACCGACTACTTCGTCGAACTCGGCATCCAGGTCCGCTATCTGCACAGCGACGTCGACACGCTGCGCCGGGTGGAGCTGCTGCGGGAGCTGCGCAGCGGCGAGTACGACGTGCTGGTCGGCATCAACCTGCTCCGTGAGGGCCTCGACCTTCCCGAGGTCTCCCTGGTCTCGATCCTCGACGCCGACAAGGAGGGCTTCCTCCGCTCCGGCACCTCGCTGATCCAGACCATCGGCCGCGCCGCCCGTAACGTCTCGGGCCAGGTGCACATGTACGCCGACAAGGTCACCCCGGCGATGGCCAAGGCCATCGACGAGACCAACCGGCGCCGCGATAAGCAGCTGGCGTACAACAAGGAGCGCGGCATCGACCCGCAGCCGCTCCGCAAGAAGATCAACGACATCGTGGCGCAGATCGCCCGCGAGGACCTCGACACGGAGCAGCTGCTCGGCAGCGGCTACCGGGACGCGGAAGCGGCCGGCACCAAGAACAAGCCGGCGCCGGTGCCCGACCTCAGGCAGCAGTCCCCCAAGAAGGCCGCCAAGCGCAAGGCGCAGCCGGCCGAGCCCACGGAGACTCCCGCCGCCGATATGGCCAAGCAGATCGAGGAGATGACCGACCGGATGCGGGCGGCCGCGGCGGATCTGCAGTTCGAGGTCGCCGCGCGGCTGCGCGACGAGGTGTCGGAGATGAAGAAGGAGCTGCGGCAGATGAGGGAGGGCGGGCTGGCCTGACCGCCGCCCGGGGGCGGGTTGTTGCAAGACCGCCACAAAGGCACGGCCCGGGTGGCGGCAGCCCGGCCGGGCCCGCATAGGGTGGCCTGCAGGGTTCGGCCGTGCCGGCGGTACACGGGGGCGGCCGCAGCAGCGGCATAAGGAGGGGAAGAGCGCGTGAGCGTCAACTTGTCCAAGGGACAGGCGATCAGCCTGCAGAAATCCGACGGCGGCACGCTGACCGCGGTGCGGATGGGGCTCGGCTGGCAAGCGGCGCCGCGCCGCGGCCTCTTCGGCTCCCGCACCCGTGAGGTCGACCTCGACGCGTCGGCGGTGCTCTTCGCCGACAAACAGCCCGTCGACGTGGTCTTCTTCCGTCATCTGGTCAGCGACGACGGCTCCGTCCGGCACACCGGCGACAATCTCGTCGGCGGCGCGGGCCAGGGCGGCGACGACGAGTCGATCCTGGTCGACCTGCAGCGGATCCCGGTGCACATCGACCAGATCGTCTTCACGGTGAACTCCTTCACCGGCCAGACCTTCGCCGAGGTGCAGAACGCGTTCTGCCGCCTGGTCGACGAGACCAACGGCCAGGAGCTGGCCCGCTATACGCTCACCGGCGGCGGCCAGTACACCGCCCAGATCATGGCGAAGGTGCACCGCGTGGGCACCGGCTGGTCCATGACCGCGGTCGGCACGCCCGCCCAAGGGCGCACCTTCCAGGACCTGATGCCGTCCATCCTGCCGGTGCTGTAGCGCCTGCCAGGCGTCGTACGCGAAACACGAGGGGGCAGCGGATGACGGCCGAGCTGGTCCATGGGCAGAACCATCCGCTGCCCGCGACCCGCCTGGAGATCCGGATCACGGCGGACCGGCCGGTGGTCGCCGGCGCGACGTTGGGCGACGGTGACGGCACGGTGCGCGGCACGGACTGGGTCGCGCACCCGGGCGCGCCGCTGCTCCCCGGACTCGAGGTGCCACGGCAGGCGGCGGCCGAACACCGCCTCGCCGTCGACCTGGACGCGCTGCCGGAGGCGGTCGAGCGGGTGCATGTGCTGCTCGCGCTGCCCATCGGCGTCGGCGGCCCGGAGCGCTTCGGCGCGATCGCGCCGCCGCGCGCCGCGGTCACCGACCTCGACGGGGTGGAGATCGCCACCTTCGCGGTGACGGGCCTGGACAGCGAGTCCGCGGTCACGGCCCTGGAGCTGTACCGGCGCCAAGGCGCCTGGAAGGTCCGCGCTATTGGGCAGGGTTACGCGGATGGCCTCGAGGCCATGCTGGCCGACCACGGCTTGCCTGCGGCGCTTCAGCTGGCAGGGGAGATCAACGCGGCGGTGGCGGAGGGCATCGAGCGATCCTTCTCGGCCCCGGCCCCGGGTGGTACGGACGGGGCGGGGTGGCGGGCTGCGGCTGGGCTGCGCGGTGCCGCCCCTGGCGGCGGGGGAGCGACGGGCGGGGCGGGTGCGACGGCGGGCGCCACCGGCGGGACTACGGACGCCGCGGGCGCGACGGCGGATGCTGCGGGCGCGACGGCGGCCGGCGCGGGCGGGACAACGGATGCCGCGGGTGCCACAACGGATGCTGCGGGCGCGACGGCAGGCGGGACTGCGGACGCCGCGGGCGGGACGGCTGGCGGCTCGGTGCCGGGCGCGACCGATGCCCGGCCGCCCGGTGACGCCTCCGGCGCTGGGCACCCGGGTACCAGCGCCACTGCACCCGGTGTAGGCGGAGCCGGCGCCGACGGGATCGATTACGGCCATCCGCGGCGCAGCCAGCACCCGTCCGTGCCCGGGCCCTCAGGGCCCGTAATCCCGCAGGCGCGCGGGCCGGAGGACGCGACGCTTCCGGGCAATCCGTCCGGCGCGGGCTCCGCCGCGTCCGACGCCGGCGCCCCGTCCGGGCCGGTCGACTACCGGCATCCGCGCCGCCGCCACACCGCGCCCGGCCCCGCAGCGTCCTCCGCACCGGGGGCCACCGGACCAGGCACGCCCCACAACCCCGCCGCGCCACCGGCAGGCCCGCCCGCCTCCGCGCCGAGGGCCGCCGGCCACACCGGACCAGGCGCGCCCGGCCCC
>NZ_JAAKZV010000185.1 GCF_011044975.1 Streptomyces coryli
GGCGGGGGGACCGAGGGGCCGCCTGGCGCACCCGCGGCCGCCGGGGCTGCTGAGCCAGGTGGTGCCATGCGGATACCGCATACCTCGCACCAGTCATCGGCCGCCGACTGGTGCCCATTCGGGCAGGTGGCCATCCGTGCTCCCCCTCACTCCTCTTGCTGCAACCGCGGCACTGCCGTGCCGCCTACTTCTTCACGCGCACCGTCTTGGTGGAACGCGTCTCCAGCGTCATCTCGTCCGCCTCAGCGACCTTAGCCTTCAATCGAACAGTACCGCTGGCCGCGTCGACAACATCCACGACCTTCGACAGCAGCTTCGCGGTGTCCTCGTTGCCCGACGCGCTTGCCAACTGTACGGCGCGGCCGAGCTTGGCCGTAGCCCCGTCCACATCGCCCGATTTGCGGTCGTCAAGGCCTGCTTGGATCACCTGCGCCAGCTCGGCCTGCCCGGTGTAGTGGGCGACCTGCGGGTTGATCCGGGTCGACGCCGCCATGTCGTCCGTCCACACGGCCCGGATCAGGCCCTGCGACAGCGTCACCGGGGTGCCGCCGTCGGGCTGCGGGAGGATCAGCGAGACCCGGGCCGCCAGCATCTCCTGGCCGACGCCGGCCGACGGGACCTCGACGCATACGTGATAGTCGCGGGACTCGTCGCCCCACGAGCCCGTCGGGTAGTCGCCGGCCCGGGGGCCCGCCTCCGTACGCCGGGAGGTGAGCTCCTCCACCGTCGGCGCCACCTGCTTGACGAACTTGATCTCCGAGCCCTGCGGGGTCCAGAGGCGCAGCGCGACGTCCGCGATCTCTTTGCCCATCGCGTTCTCCATCATCTGCGTGAAGTCCGCGGCCAGGCCGGTCGGGTCCGCGACGATGTCCGCCGTCCCGAGCAGCGCCGAGGCGATGCCGGTGACCTCCTTGACCTCCCAGTCGGTGCCCACGCCCCGCGCGTCGCAAGTGAAGCGCCCGGCGCAGGCGTTGAGGGTGTCGCGGAGGTCCTCGGGGGACTCGTGCTCGTTGCGGCCGTCGGTGAGCAGGATGCCGTGCCGTATCGACACATCCGCCGTCGCCAGGAGCTTGTCGGCCAGCTTCAGCCAGGTGCCGATCGCGGTGCCGCCGCCCGCGCTCAGCTTGCGCAGCGCTTCCTTCGCCTGGGTACGGGTCTGGGGTCCGGCCACCGAGAGTCGGCCGCCGCCGGGGAAGACCTCCTTGGCGATGTGGGTGCCGCCGACCACCGCGAACGACACCCCGTCCTTGATGGTGTCGATGGCGGCCGCCGTCGCGTCGCGGGCGTTGCGCATCTTGGTCGGCGGGTAGTCCATGGAGCCGGAGCAGTCCACCATGATCACGACGGCGGCATCGGAGCCGGCCGCGGAGAACGCCGCGCGGGCCGGGTCGGCCGCCGGCAGCGGAATGCCGCCGGTCGTGCCGCCGCCGGTGGAGGTGACGGTGACGATCGCGTTCACCTCGCGGCCGCCCTCGGGGAGGTACTCGTTCTGGTAGACCTCCACCGAGAACTCAGGCGCGTTGGACTTGGAGAAGTTGGCCATCTGTTCCGCTCCCCGAAGTTGCTCAATGGAACTTTGTAGACATGCTGACTCGGTCGGGCCTTAAGCCATGTCTGGAATCCTTGCCCGGACGTCGGCTGAGGGGAACGGCAGCACAGCGACCGTTACGTTGTCGTGGCCCCCTCCGTCAAGGGCGTGACCGACGAGCACCTGCGCCGAATGCAGCGGCCTGGTGCGGGCGTCGGCGGGCACGGCGGCGGCCATGTCGGCGGCGGCCTCGGCGTAATTCCACAGGCCGTCGGTGCAGACCAGCACGACGCCGGGGCCCTCCGGCTTGAACGACGCGGTGTGCGGGTCGATTTCATGCGCGTCGGCGCCCAGCCAGCCGGTGATCGCGTGCGCGCGGGCGTCGGCGTACGCGTCCGCCTCGCTCATCAGGTTCGCCGCCACCATCTGCGCGGCCCAGGAGTCGTCCTCGGTGAGCCGCGCGGCGGGGGCGGTGCGGTCGTCCGGGATCCAGTACGCGCGGGAGTCGCCGATCCAGCCGACGGTGAGGATGCCGTTCGCGATGACGCCGCTGACGATGGTGCAGGCCGGGGCGTTCTGATGGGCGCCGGCGATGCCGCCGGTGTCGGCGGCGAGGGCGGAGACGGCGTGCGCGGCGGCTACCAGGCCCTCGTGCATGGCCTGTTGGGGGTGCATGCCCAGCGGCAGGCTCGCGCCGAGCGACTTCCGCGCGGCGATGCTGGCGGCCTCCGAGGCCTCGTCCGGGCGGGACGCGGAGGAGACGCCGTCGCAGACGACCGCGATGACGGCGGAGCCACCGTCCGGGAGGTCGGCGGTGGACAGCGCGAAGGCGTCCTCGTTGCGGTGGTGGCGCAGGCCGCGGTCGCTGACGGCGGCCACGGCGGGAGCGTCGGCGCCGCCGAGCTCGCGCTCCACGTGGTCGCGCTCGCGCGGCTGCGCGTGGCCGCAGTTCTCGCAGTAGCCGTCGGCGTCGATGGTGCCGGTGCGGCAGGCGACGCAGTGCTTGACCTCGACGGTCTTGGCCTCCGCGGCGGCGGGATCCGGGGTGCCGAGCGCGGCGCGGGGGTCGCCGCTCTGCGCCGCCGCGGCCCGCGGGTCACCGCCCTGCGGCGGCTGGGCCGGCCCTTCGGTCTCGAATTCGTCGGCGCGGGTCTCGGACCCGAGCGGCTCCGCGAGCCGGTAGTGATCGGGGTCGGACTCGGGGGCGGCGAGGTGGAAGCCGTCCGACTCCGGGTCGCCGAGGGTGAAGTCGGCGAGGGTCTCGGGGTGATCGGGCACCGTGGGCGTCGCCGCCGCAGCGCCCGGGGCGCGCTCGTCGAACCGCACCGGCGGCTGCGCCGGCGGCGGGGGCGACGCGAGCGGCGGGGTGGCCTCACCAGCACGGGGGTCGGCCTCGCCGCCGACGGCGTCGGGCGCCCCGGCGGTACGGCCCTCGGGCCCCTCGGCCTCATCGCGGAACCACCCGGGCGGCAGCCCGGGATCGGCCGCCGCCGCGCCATTGGCGCCGCTCGCCGCGGCGGGCGTCGGCTCGGCGGGCTGCTCGGCGACCGTCAGGTCGCGGCCGCAGCCGCCGCAGAAGAGGTCGCCGGGCTCCAGCGGCTCCGCACAGGTGGGGCACGCCGACAGTTCGGGCAGCCGGGGGGTCTGCGCCATCAGTAGTTACCTCTCAGACCCAGGTCCGGGGACGGAAGCGGTTGGCCCGCTCGACCAGTTCGATCCTCTCCTCGCCCCGCTGCGCCAGTCGTGCCAGCATGCGGTACGAGCGTTCCAGGCCGAGCCGCAGGCCCTCCTCGTCCAGGCTGCTCCCGAGGAGTGCGTGCCGCGGCGCAGGCGCGCCGTGCGGTCCTGGCGGAGCGGCCCCCGCGCGCCCCGAGATGACCCAGTCGAGCGCGGAGCCGAGCACTTCCGTGGACAGCTTCTCGCGGTGCAGCGCGTCGAGGCCGAAGTCGAGCAGCCGCTCGACCTGCGCCGCCGACGCCTCCAGATCGGCGAGCAGCGCCTCCTGCGGGGCGCGCTCGCGCAGCCGGGCCCGTACGGCCGCGACCCGGGCCGCGGTGTAGTGGATCGACGACTCGGGAATCGACTCCAGCGCCCGCACCGCTCCCGAGCGGTCCGCCGACGCCAGCCGCACCCGGGCGAGCCCGAAGGCGGCGGAGACATAGGACTGGTCGGTGGACCACACCAGGCGGTAGTACTCGGCGGCGTTGTCCAGCTGGTTCAGCACCTCGGCGCAGATCGCGAGCGCCAGCTTCGGCGCCGGCTCGCCGGGGAAGGCGTCGTAGACCGCGTCGAAGGACAGCGCGGCGGTCTGCTGGTCGCCGGTGATGAGCGCGAGCAGGCCGCGGTACCAGACGATCCGCCAGTCGTCGGGGTGCTGCAGATCCAGCTCGGTCAGCGCCTGCCCGGCCGCCTGCAGCTCGCCGAGCTCCAACTGGGCCCGTACCCGGCGCAGCTGCACCTCGATGGACTCGGTGGGCGCGTTCGCCAGCGCGGCGCTGAGCTCCGCCGGGGCCGAGGCCATCAGGCCCGCGAGGAAGCCCGCGTTGGGGTCGGAGGGGCTGACCCGCGGCACCGGCAGCGCGAGCGCCGCGGCCCGCGCGTCGAGCGGCCGGGTGGCGGCGATCCGGGACGCCAGCGCCGGCTGGGTGCCGCCGGGCCCGGAGGGCAGCGCGCCCTGCGGCGCGCCGCCGGTCAGCTGATTCGGTACCGAACCGGGCGGCAGCGCCGCGCCGTTGGAGCCTCGGGCCGCCAGCTCCGCCTTGCTGAACGGACGCGCGCCGAGCCGCGAACTGGCCTCGGCCTCCTCCGCGAACAGCTGGTTGTCGACCACCCGCAGCTCGGCCCCGAAGAGCGTCGACAGCGTCGGC
Source organism: Streptomyces coryli (assembly GCF_011044975.1). Lineage (GTDB taxonomy): Bacteria > Actinomycetota > Actinomycetes > Streptomycetales > Streptomycetaceae > Streptomyces > Streptomyces coryli. The sequence goes on from NZ_JAAKZV010000185.1 coordinate 4,396, forward strand.
CGCGGCCGCCCGGTCTGCAGCGCCACGACCTCCCGCAGCACGCCGGTGAGCTGCTCCGACATCTCCTCGGCGGAGGCGAAGCGGCGCGCCGGGTCGGGGTCGGTGGCCCGGACCAGGAAGCGGTAGAAGGACTCGTAGCGGCTGAAGACGTCGATCGAGTCGGGGTCCGGGAGGCTGTCCACGAAGACGTTCGTGTAGCCCTGGAAGTCGAAGGTCAGGACCGCGAGGGTGCGCGCCACCGTGTACAGATCGGAGGCGATCGACGGGCCCAGCTCGGCGACCTCGGGGGCCTGGTAGCCCACCGTGCCGTAGATCGCGGACTCGTCGTCGTCCATCCGCCGGACCGCGCCCATGTCGATGAGCTTGAGCTGGTCGGCCTGCTGGATGGCGTTGTCGACCTTGAAGTCGCAGTAGAGCAGATTGCGGCTGTGCAGATGGCCCAGGGCGTCCAGGGCCTCCAGGGCGTACGCGCAGGCCACCTCCACCGGCAGCGGGTCGCGCTTGCCGTCGGGGGAGCGGCGCTCGTTGGCGATCTCCTTCATCGACTTGCCGCCGACGTACTCCATGACGATGTAGCCGTCGAGGGAGCCGGTCCGCTGGTCGAGGTGCTCGACGAAGTTGTAGATGCGGACGATGTTGGAGTGCTCGATCTCCGCCAGGAAGCGGCGCTCGGACACGGCGGCCGCGAGGGCGTCCTCATCTCCCGTATCGAGCAGGCCCTTGAGGACCACCCAGCGGTCGGACACGGCCCGGTCCACGGCGAGGTAGATCCAGCCGAGGCCGCCGTGCGCGAGGCAGCCGGCCACCTCGTACTGGCCGTGCACGACGTCGCCCGCCTGCAGCTTCGGCACGAAGGAGTACGGCTGGCCGCACTTGGTGCAGAAACCTTCAGTCCGGCCCGGCCGCCCGGCCCGCGAACGGCCCACCGGCGCCCCGCAGTCGCCCTTCGAGCAGTACCGCTTGCGCTCCGGCACCTCGGGGTTCTCCAGCACCGCGTCCCGCGGATCGGGCCGCGGCACCTCCGGCACCGTGACCAGCCCGGCGCCGAGCTTGCCGCGCCCGGACGACGCCGTGGTCGTACGGGAGGAGCGCACCGACACCGAGCGGCTGGACGCCGCGCCGGTGAGCGAGCGCGACAGCCGGCCGGAGACCGACCGGCGCGAGGACCGGGAGCTGCGCGAGGAGCGCGAGGAGGAACTGGAGCGCGAGGACGAGCTCGAGCTGCTCGACGAGCCCCGTTTGCCGTGCCCGGTCACCCCGGTCGGCGACGAGCCGATCAGCGCGTCGGGCGACACCACGGGGGCGAGCCCGCACGTGTCGCAGTACAGCTCGCCGCCGCCGACGTCCTCGTAGTGCCCTTCGCAGCCCGGCCGCTGGCACTTCTTGTCTTCGCTCACGTCACATCCCCCTGGGCTTGTCCACCGGCCCGTTAAGACTCTCCAGCGCGGCCTGCTGATAGCGCAGCACCGCATGCTCCGCCGCCACCAGATCGCACGGCGCCGACCACAGCATCCGCCGCGCCTTCTCGTACCGTTCGTGCAGCAGCGGGTCCTCGGCCAGGCCGTGCCGGGCCACCTTCGCCTTGTACGCGTCCAGCCGGCCGCGCAGCTCCGCCCGTACCGCCAGCGGGGCGGTGACCGCCGACAACTCCTCGCGGGCGCGGGTCAGTTCGTCCCCGGCCCGCTGCTCCAGCGACTCGAGCAGCGGGGAGAGGCGGTGCCACTGCGCGCTCCTGCGGTACTCCGCCGCGTTGGCCAGCTGCTCCTGCAGCGCCGTGGGCGGCCCGGAGACCGCAGGCACGTCGGAGGCCAGTATTTTCGCCAGCACCTCGCCGCGCGCCTGCCGCGCCTCGGCGAGGGTCCGGTCGGCGCGGGACAGGACGTCGCGCACCTCGATCAGCCGCTGCTCGGCGTCCTGCCGGACGTGCAGCACGGCCTCGATCTCCCGGCGTACGTCTTCGAGGGCCCGGGCCGCGGCGTCGTAACGCGCGGTGTCGGGCCGCCCGCCGCCGGGGGCCGAACTCGCCGAGCCCCGCGACCAGAAGGCGAGCGGGTCGCGGATCACCTCGGCCCGCAGGTCGGCGAGCTCGCCGGTGATCCGCTCCAGGTCGTCGCCCGCCGGGTGCTCCCGGGGCCGTACGCCCACCGAGTGCGCCAGCTGCCGGGTGCGCTGCAGCTCGGCGCCGAGCAGGTCGATACGGGCGGGCAGCGCCGACCACACCGAGTCGGCGGCCGCGATCACGTCGAGGGTCTCGGCGTACCGGGAGTTCATCCGGTCCACGAGCTCTTCCAGGCTGAGCCGCTCGGAGAGCTTCGCGGGGCCCGCGGTCAGGGTCGCGGGCGCGTCCGGGTTCGCCGCCGAGGCGGCGCCCGCGGCGATGGTGATGCCGTCGCCGCGCAGCAGGTCGGTGAGCTCGGCGAGCTCGCCGGAGCCCGGGGAGCGGCGGCGGGCGCGGATCTCGCGAGCGGCGGTCAGAGCGTCCGTATACGCGTCGAAATACGCCCAGAGCAGCGCGATGTGCTGCTCGGCCGCGGCCCAGCGCTCCTTGGTGACCCCGGTGAGCTCGGCGCCCTCCAGCAGCCGGCGGCCCGCGTGGTCCTGCAGGGCGAGCAGCGACGTCTCGATGGCCTCGTGTTCGGCGCCGAGCCTGGCCAGCGCGCGGTCCACCTCCTCCCGGCCCATCACGGGTCCGGCAGCCGCCGGGTCCGAAGCCCCCATTACGCCCCTCTCAGCTTCTTGCTCTTACTCGTCCTGCCCGCTTTGCGACGCACCTTGTCAGTCCCGGTACTTGGGCTCCGGCGGGGCCTTGATGCCCGGGAGGTCGGCCGCGAGCCACTTGCGGTACGCCTTCATCCAGTCGCTGTTGTCGCCGCCCTTGCGGTAGTCGGCGAGGACCTTGTTGATCCGCTTGACGAGGTCGTCGCTGCCCTTCTTCACTGCCACACCGTACGGCTCGTCGGTGAACCGGTCGCCTTCCAGGCTCATCGACGGGTCCTGCGCGGCCTGGCCGGCGGCGAGGGCGTTGTCGGTGACCACCGCGTCGGCCTCGCCGACCTGCACCCGGACCAGGCAGTCGAGCTGGTTGTCGACCGTCAGCACCTTGGCGCCCTTGACCTCTTTGTTCAGCGCCTCTTCGCCGGTGGACCCGGCGGCGGTGCAGACGGTCTTCCCGTCGAGGTCGTCCATGCCCTTGATGCCCGAGCCCTTGGGCGCCATCACCTGCTGGCCGCCGCGGAAGTACTCGGAGGAGAAGTCGACGTCCTCCAGCCGGTCGCAGTTGATCGTCATCGTACGGACGACGATGTCCACCTTTTCCTGCTGCAGCGCCGGAATGCGCTGGTTGGTGGGGATCGCGCGGAAGACCACTTTGGTCTCGTCGCCCAGGATCTGCTTGGCGATCGCGCGTGCGAGGTCGATGTCGAAGCCCTGCAGCCCTCCGTCGGTGGCGCGGTAACCCCAGCGGTAGCTGTTCTGGTCGACGCCGGCGATCAGCTGGCCGCGGTCCTGGATCCGGCGTACCGCATCGCCCTTCGCGCCTCCGTCCGGCTTCAGGCTGGCCTCCGCGGCCTGGCCGTCCTTGCACTCCTCGGTGGCCGCGGCAGGGGCCGCGTGGGTGGTCTGCGGAGCCCGGCGCTTGCCCTCGTCGGGGGCCTGGTGCAGCGCGGCGGGCAGCAGGGCCGCGGTGGCCGCGACGGCGACCGCCATCCCGGCGACACCGCCCCAGCCACGCACCCGCTTCCTTGGCCGCTTGTCCTTCGGTGTCATCAGTTCCACGCCCCCCATCACCGGTACTCCGACAGCCGGCGCCCGATGCCCAGCAGGGCGCCGAGGGCGCCGAGCAGGCCGAGCACTATCGCGCCCCACTGCAGGCCGGTGAAAGCGCCACGGCCGTCCTCTGCCGCCGCGCTGAACTCCGCCTGCTCGTGCGCGAGCGCCTTCGCCAGGAAGGAGTCGACCTTGTCGAAGGTCTCGCCGGTCGAATTCTCCTTGCCGATGGTCTTTTCAACCGCGCTGTTGTAGTTGCCGTCGTCGTCGGCGGCGCGAGCTGTCGCGTGCCGCTTCTGCCACTCGCGGGTCCAGTCGCCCGCCTTGTCCACCGGGGTCTGCCCCGCACCGTCGTCGGCGAGCCGCATCGCCTCGTGGAGCTGGCTGCCGGGCGCGGCGTCCTTCCCGCCCTTGCCCACGAGCTCGCTCATGCCCTTCTGGTAGCGCTTCTCGTACGCGTCGTTGCCCTTCTCGTCCAGGACGGCGCCGCGGGAGACGGAGGTGAGCGCCTCGTTCGCGCGGGCCTGCAGCGAGCCGATCCGGGCCTCGTTGAGCACCTGCAGCGACTGGGCGCCGTGCTCGTCCGACTCGGTCAGACCGCTGCGCGCGAAGGTGTGCCCCGCGGCCAGCCACAGCAGCACCACCGTGGTCGCGGCGGTGGCGATGATCAGGCCCTGATTGAAGACCCGGTTGGTACGGCGGTAGTTGCGGCGCTGCGCCCAGCCCAGCGCGCCGAGCGCGATGATGCCGGCGCCGAGCGCGAGGAACGGCCAGCTCTTCGCGGCGTTGTAGTCCTCGTCGAGCTGCTCGGTCTCGGTCTCGTAGAGCTTCTCGGCCGCCGGGAGCAGTTTCTCGGACATCTGCTTGTTGGCGTACCGGAGATAGGCGCCGCCGAGCGGGAGGCCCTGGCGGTTGTTCGCCCGGGCCTGCTCGACCAGGCCCGTGTAGTCGGCGAGGGTGTCGCTGATGATGGTGAGCTGCTTCTGGGCGGCCGACGAATCGTCGGTGTTGGCCGCGGCCTTCACCAGCAGCTTGGAGGCCCGGTCGATGTCCTGTTCGTACCGCTCGGTGACCTCGGCCGGCCACTGGCCGCCGGAGAGGAAGCCGGCCGCCGCCGTCGTGTCGGCGTCGGCGAGGGAGCGGTAGATGGACGCGGCGTCGCGGCTCAGCGGCTGGCTGCGCTCGACGACGGAGTCTGCCGCGGAGGCGCGGTCGGCGACCTGCCAGGCGGTGATCGCTGCGAACGCGACGACCAGCGCGGCCAGTACGGCACCGATGATCCTGAGGCGCCCCGGCTCGGTGCCGGCGGACGCCCGCACCCGGTCGAGGCCCTCGGCGAACGCGCTGCGGCGCGCGGGCTGGTGCCCGGGCGGCTGCGGCGTCTGTCCGGGCAGGCCATGTGCTCCCTGCGGCGGCTGCTGGCCGATGGCCGCGTAGCCGGCCACGGTCGAACGATCCGGCGGCGCCGCACTGCCGGCGGACGGCGGATATGACACGAGACCTCCCCCTGGGTCACTTGCTGTTCGCCCCGCGGGGGCGAGTTGGTGCACCGGAAGCAGTATGGCTGCCCCGGGTACCGGTGGCACAGGCATTGCCGGGATCTTGTTCGGATTGCGACCGAACAGCTTCAGGGCAGGTCGTCCGGACGGCGTCCGCGCGGTTCCTTCCTCTCCATCACGCGTGTGGCCCGTGATCGGTTCCGTATCGCTCAGGGAGCCGGCTTCCACTGCGCGACCAGGGCCAACAGCCCCGGGAAGCGGGCCTCGATGTCGTCCACGCGCAGCTGATTGCCGCGGGTCAGGCCGAATTGGCGCTGGCGGATCAGTCCCGCGTCGCGGAGCGTGCGGAAGTGGTGCGTAAGGGACGACTTGGGGCGGTCGATGCCGAACCAGCCGCAGGGGTGGTCGATGCGCTCGGCCTCCAGCAGCAGCTTGCGCACGACGTGCAGCCGCAGCGGGTCGCTGAGGGCGGCCATCACCGTCTCCAGGCGGAGCTCGTCGCGGGCGGGCTCGGGGAGGGGCTCGGGCAGGTCGGGGGTCTCGGTGAAGCTGCGGAATTCCGCGGTCGGCGTCTTCGTCGGCATCGGGCGGCTCTCCCTCCTAGTACGACTTGAATCGTACTACGGGATGCTGTACGAATTCTCTCGTACTGCTAGTGCGAGTTTTCTCGTACTAGGGACGGAACGATCCTGCCCTGGGGGCGCCGCATGTCCACCACTGTCCGTACGGAACGAGACGTCGCCGCCGTGGCGCCGGAGCCGCCCTCCCGCCGCTGGATGTGGCTCGCCGCCTGGCCCGTCGTCGCCGCGCTGGCGCTGTCCAACGAGCCCGCGCCGCTGTACGTGCTGTGGCAGGAGCGGCTCGGCTTCTCCGCGGCCACGCTGACGCTGATCTACGCCGGGTACATCGCCGGGCTGCTGCTCACGCTGACCGTCGCCGGTTCGCTGGCCGACCGGTACGGGCGGCGGCCTGTGCTGCTGCCCGGGCTCGCGCTCGGGGTGGTGGCATCGGCGCTCTTCGCGGTCGCGGACTCGGTGGCGGTGCTGGGGCTGGCGCGGGTGCTCAGCGGGATCTCGGTCGGGGCCTTCCTCGCGGCCGGGATGGCGGCGGTGGCGGATCTGGCGCCGGTGGGGGAGAAGAAGCTGGGCGGGCTGGTCGCGTCGGCGTCGATGGTGGGTGGTGCGGCGCTCGGGCCGCTGCTGGCCGGGGTGCTGTCGGAGGTGCTGCCGTATCCGACGGTGGCGGTGTTCGTGCTGCAGGTGGGGCTGTTGCTGGTGGCGTTGCCGGTGGTGCTGCGGATGCCGCTGCGATCCGGCCGTACGGCCGGTGGGGGTGCGCCGGCGGGTGGTACCGGTACCGCCGATCGTGCCGCTGCCGCGGGGCGGGTACTGCGGCTTCCCTCCGTGCCGCCGGAGCATCGCCGGGCGCTGCTGCTCAGCCTCGCTGTCTTCGCTCCGGCCATCGCGGCTACGGGATTTGTGCTGAGTCTCGGGCCCTCGCTGCTCGCGGAGCTGCTGCACACGGACAACCGGGCGGTGGCGGGTGGCACCATCTTTGTGCTCTTCGCGGCGGCCACGGGGATTCAGTTCGCGGTGCGCGGGCTGCGGGTGCGGGTGCTGTTCCGGCTGGGGGCGGTGCTGACGGTGGCCGGGATGGCGGCGCTGATCGCGGCGGTGGCGGTGACGTCCGTAGCGCTGCTGCTGGCGGCGGCCGTGCTGTCCGGTCTCGGGCAGGGCGCCTCGCAGCTGGGCGGTCTTTCGACGCTGGCTTCCGAGGTGCCGTCGGCTCGGCTGGCGGAGGCGAACGCGGCGCTGACGGCGGGCGGTTACTTCCTCGCCGGGGTGCTGCCGGTGGCGGCCGGGTATCTCAGTGACGCGGTGGGACTGACGGCGGGGACGACCGCCTTCGGAGTGGCGGTGGCGGTGCTGGCGACCGCGGGAGCGGTGGCCGCGACCGGGCGGCGGCGGAATGTCAGTGCCGCCTCGTAGGGTCACCCGCATGATCGCTGAACCCGATTTCGTGAGCACCACCCGCGCCTCGTACGACGCCATCGCCGGTGAGTACGTCGACTTCGCCCGCGGCGAGCTGGTCGCGAAGCCGCTGGAGCGCGCGGCGCTCGCCGCCTTCGCGGATCTCGTACGGGCCGCGGGCGGCGGGGTGGTCGCGGATGTGGGCTGCGGGACCGGGCGGATCACGGAGCATCTGGCCGGACTCGGGCTCGACATATTCGGCGTGGATCTCTCGCCGGGAATGCTGGCGGTCGCGCGGCAGGAGCACCCGGAGCTCCGGTTCCGGGAGGGCTCGATGCTGCGGCTGGGCGCGGACGGCGGGGCCGGGATACGGGACGGGGAGCTGGCGGGGCTCGTGGCGTGGTATTCGACCATCCACGTCCCCGACGCGGAACTGCCCACCGCCTTCGCCGAGTTCGCCCGGGTGCTGCGGCCGGGCGGGCATGCGGTGCTCGCGTTCCAGGTGGGGGACGAGCCGCTGCGGCTGAGCGAGGCCCTCGGCCACGAGGTCGAGCTGGACTTCCACCGGCGACAGCCGGAGGCGGTGGCCGGGCTGCTGGCCGAGGCGGGGCTGCCGGTGCGGGCGCGGGTGCTCAAGGAGCGGGACACGGAAGGGCCGTTCCCGGAGCGGACGTCGCAGGCGTTCCTGATCGCGCGTAAGGAGGGCTAGCGGCAGGCCGGTAGACGCGGAGGAGAGCTAGCCGCGGGCCCGGTAGAGGTCGCGGAGGAGGGCGATCTCGGCCATGTGGTGGATCAACTCGTAGTTGTTGCCCCACAGTGCCGAGATGAACGGCTCCTCGGGGTCGGAGCCGTACGGGTATTGCGAGAAGCCGACCGTGTCGAGCTGTTCGTCCGTGACCTGGCCGACGCTCTCCCGCCAGCGGTCGACCGTCGGCCAGAAGCGCTCCAGCGTGACCGCGGCGGACGGGCTGAAGTCCACCATCAGCTTCGGGTCCTGCTTGTGGTCGCCGAAGGTCCACTCCCAGGCGCCCGCGAACTGGTAGTGCAGGTGCGCGAGCCGCCACGCGATCGTCGTGACCGGCGTCTCGTCGGGCTCCGGCACGCCGGTGAAGGCGAGGACCTCCTCGACCCGCGCCGGGGTCACGCTCCACAGCCCGGCGATCTCCTCGACGGTCAGACCACTCGCGGCCTCCTCGGCCACCTGCGAGTACTCGCTCGCCGGAATGTCCGCCGCACCCAGGTCCATCACCCACTCGCCGGGACCGAACGCCCGCGGCGTCCGCACCTCGGCCCGGCGCCGCAGCGACCAGCAGCCGGCCACCGGCTCCCAGAGATACTCCTCGTCCCCGAGCCCGGTCAGCCGCACCTCCGCCTGCTCCCGGGCCTTGTCGAACTGGTCGAGCAGAATTCCCAGCCGGTCGGTTCGCATGAGCCGGGAGCGTAACGGCCGCCGCGGCACCCGGCGAACGGATTTCCGTACGCCCGGTGCCGTCGGCCCGCGGGGCTACTGCGGCGCCCGCTCCAGCACCACCACCGGAATGACGCGATTGCTCCGCGCCTCGTACGTCCGGTACACCGGCGCCAGCTCCGTCATCAGCCGCCACAACCGCTCCCGCTCCTCGCCCTCGGCGGTGCGGGCGCGGGCGGTGAAGCGGTCCGCGCGGATCTGGACCTGGACCTCCGGCTCGGCGACCAGGTTGAGGTACCACTGCGGGTGGGTGTGGGTGATCGCCGAACCGGAGCCGACGAGGATGTAGCGGCCGTCGTCCTCGCCGTAGAAGAGGCCGGTGCGGCGGAGCTGCCCGGTCTTGCGGCCACGGTGGGTGAGGACGAGGTTGGTGACGCCGCCCTCCAGGTGTCCGCTGGCGCCGTCGGTGGCGAGATAGCGCCGCACGTGTTCGGCGACCGAGGGGTCGGGGCTGTCGGTGACCTGCATGATTCGTCTCCTGTCCGCTCAGATTCCCGCTCGGATTCCCGCTCAGGCCGCCGACGGCGCGGCCGCCGGCAGTCCCTGCGCGAGACCGCCGTCCACGGCGAGCTCGACATTGGTGGTGAACGTGGCGTCCCCGGCCAGGAAGAGCGCGGCCGTCGCGATCTCCTCGGCCGTGCCGTGCCGCCCCAGCGGGGTGATGAGATCGCCCTCCCGCTCGAACTCCCGGCGCTCCTCGTCGCTCAGCCCGGGCACGCCCATCGTGGGCGTCTTGATGAAGCCGGGCGCGACCGCGTTCACCCGGATCCGCCGGGGCACCAGTTCGGCCGCGAGGACGTGGGCGAAGGCCCGTACCGCCTCCTTGGACGCCGAATAGGCGCTCAGGCCGGCGAAGGGGGCGTCATTGGCGACGGTGGTGAAGACGATGGACCCGCCGTCCGGGATCAGCGGCTCCAGCGCCTGGACGGTGAAGAAGGCGCCCTTGGTATTGACCGCGAAGTGCCGGTCCCAGTGCTCCTCGGTGACGTCCTGGAGCGCGCCGAGCTCCGCGTAGCCGTGGTTGACGAAGAGGTGGTCGACCCGGCCGAGCCGCTCCCTGGCGACCTCGGCGAGCGCCGCGATGTCGGCCGCGTCGGCGGCGTCGGACCGTACGACATGGGCGGCCCGGCCCTTCAGCTCGGCGCGCGCCGCCTCGTTGCTGGACTCGTTGCGGCCGGTGAGCACGACCTCGGCGCCCTCGTCGAGGAGCGCCTGGACGATGGCCAGACCCATGCCGTGCGTGCCGCCGGTGACGACGGCCTTCTTGCCTGCGAACTTCCCGCTCATGGTGCGCACTCCCTGGTCGGTGGTGACTGCTTGACCATGAAGATGCGCGAGGCCGCTTCGGATTCCCTTCGGGAAGGCTTCAGGCCTACTTTCGCGGCGCCGGCGGCGCCAGCGGCGAAGCCGCGACACCCTGCGGGGACGCGGGGTTGGCCAGCGCGGACGGCGCCGCGATCGCCGCGGAGGGGTCGTCCTCGTCCGTCACCGCGGGCTCCAGCGCCCCGCCGAGGATCCGGATGCCCGCCGCGTCCAGCGCCTTCTTGATCCGCCACCGCAGCTCGCGCTCGATGCCCAGCGACTTGCCCGGCATCGTCTTCGCGGACACCTGCACCACCACGGAGTCGAGCAGCACCTCGTCCAGGCCCAGCACCTCCACCGGGCCCCACAGCTGCTCGTCCCACGGGGACGCCTTGGCCAGGTCCTGGCCGACCGTCTCGATGATCTCCTGCGCCCGCTCGAGGTCCTCCTCGTAGCCGAGGCGTACGGAGACGGCCGCCGTCGACCAGCCCTGGCTGAGGTTGCCGATGCGCTTGACCTCGCCGTTGCGGATGTACCAGATGGCGCCGTTCGGGCCGCGCAGCTTCGTCACCCGCAGGCCGACCTCGACGACCGTGCCGGTGGCGACGCCGGCGTCGATCTCGTCGCCGACCCCGTACTGGTCCTCGAGGATCATGAACACGCCGGAGAGGAAGTCCGTGACCAGATTGCGCGCGCCGAAGCCGAGCGCGACGCCCGCGACGCCGGCCGAGGCCAGCAGCGGCGCCAGGCTGATGCCGAAGGCGCCGAGCACCATCAGCGCCGCCGTCCCCATGATCACGAAGGTGGCGACGCTGCGCAGCACGGACCCGATCGCCTCGGTGCGCTGCCGCCGCCGCTCGTTGTTGACCAGCAGGCCGCCCAGCGCGGTGTCGTCCATCGCCTCGGCGGTGCGGTTCATGCGCTGTATGAAGCGGGTGAGCAGCCGCCGCACCACGGACCGCAGCACCACCGCGATCACGATGATGAGGATGATCTTCAGGCCGTTGTTCAGCCAGCTCTCCCAGTTCGCGCCGAACCAGTCGGCGACCCCGCTCGCCTTCTGCTCGGCGGCGTCGAGCTTCTTGCCCGTATCGGTGGGATCGCTGGCTGACAAGAACACGAGGCTGGACCTTCCCTACGGCGAAACCCGGGCCGAACGGGCCCCGGGCGTCCCACCACAGTAGCCAAGCCGTGAGGCGTAACCGGTCGCAGAGCGGGGGATCATGCGTTTGGTGGGGGTCACATGGGTGCGAGCTGCGTCACGTTGCGTGCTCCGTTTACCTGGCCGTGGTGGCGCGATGCGCGGGTGCCGGGACACACTGTGACCACATCGTCCCGGCGCGAGCCACGCGCCGCCGGCGTAAAGGAGGCACCCGTGCCGCATGTCCTGATCCTGAATGCGTCGTACGAGCCGCTCGGCGTCGTACCGCTCCGCCGCGCGCTCGTCCTGGTCCTGAACGGCAAGGCCGTCACACTCGAGGATTCGGGCGCCTACCTGCACAGCGAGACAAGGGTCATAGCGGCGCCCAGCGTCGTACGACTCAAACGCTTCGTGCGGGTCCCCTACCGGGGGCCCGTTCCACTCACGCGCCGTGCGCTCTTCGCCCGCGACGGCGGCCGATGCGCGTATTGCGGGGGCGTCGCCACCAGCGTCGACCACGTCATCCCGCGCAGCCGCGGCGGCCAGCACCGCTGGGACAACGTGGTGGCCGCCTGCCGCCGCTGCAACCACGTCAAGGCCGACCGGCACATCGCGGAGATCGGCTGGCGGCTGCGCCATCAGCCGGCGCCGCCCTCCGGCCTCGCCTGGCGGATCATCGGCACGGGTCATAGGGATCCGCGCTGGCTGCCTTACCTGCAGCCATACGGCGCGGACGAGGCCTTGGCCCGGATCGACGGCATCTCTGCCTAGATCCGGGTCTTTGCGTTCTTCAGGCGTCTTCGATGCGTACGGGCCCGGCCCACCCTCCCGCGGTGGGCCGGGCCCGTCTTACGCCCCGGGCTGCACTCACTCGAAGCGCAGCTCCGCGGGCTGCAGCGTGCGGCGCAGCAGCGGCATGGTCGAGGCCGCCGCCAGCACCACCGCCGCCAGCACCACCAGCAGGGCCAGCGCCGGGAACAGCAGCGGCAGCCCGTTCCCCTGCCCCGCCCCTGTCTC
>NZ_JAAKZV010000186.1 GCF_011044975.1 Streptomyces coryli
ATCAAGGCCCCACTGCCCCGCGACACCGCCCCCCGCGACGGCGCCGCCGTCTACAACCCCCAGGCCCACCCGCAGCTCAGCGACGACGGCCGGCTGCTCCTCAGCTACGACGTCAACTGGCTCGACGCCTCGGCCTCCGCCGTCTCGGAGAACGTCAACCGGAACGTCGCCCTCTACCGCCCCGGCTTCCTGCGGCTGAAGCTGGGCGACTGAGCCGGCCGCCCGGGCGCCGCCCCCGATCCGGACCAAGTCCCGGCGCCCCGACCCTCCCGGCGCCGGTATGTTTAACGGCGTGGCCGTCATCCTCTTAGCGGTGGGTGCGGCGGGCTGTCTGGGGGCGGGATTCGTGTTCCAGCAGCGTGCCGCGCAGCGTGCGCCGCTCGCCGACTTCCTCTCCTTACGCCTGCTGCTCGACCTGATGCGGATGCCGCAGTGGCTGCTGGGCATCGCGCTGATGGTGACCGGCATGGTCCTCGGCGCCCTCGCGCTCACGCACGGTGAGATCTCCCTGGTCGAGCCGCTGACCGCGACCAATCTGCTGTTCGCGCTCGCCGTCTCCCGCCGGCTCGGCGGGCAGCGGCTCGGGTGGCACGGCTGGTCGGGGGCGGCGCTGCTGGCGCTGGGGGTGACGGCGTTCATCGTCGCCGGGCAGCCGTCCGGCGGCGGCCCGCACGCCGGGGCGCTGCGGCACTGGACGGTGGTCGGGGTCGTGGTCGGCCTTGCGGTGCTGCTCGTCGGAGTGGCCAAGCGCTCGCGGCCGACCGTCGAGGCGGCCGTGCTGGCGCTGGCGGCCGGGCTCCTTTACGGGCTGCAGGACGCCCTCACCCGCACCTCCGGGCAACTCGCCGCCGAACACGGCGTGGCCGTCCTCGCCGCGCACTGGCAGCCGTACGCCATCGCCGGTATCGGGATCACCGCGCTCGTCCTGGTGCAGAGCGCCTTCGAGATGGCGCCGCTGCGCAGCTCGCTGCCCGCGCTGACCGCGGCGCAGCCGCTCGCCGGGATCGCCTGCGGGGTCGGTTTCCTCGGCGACCGGGTGCGGATGGACGCGGGGGCGCTGGCCTGGGAGGCGGCGGGGCTGGCGGCGATCGTGGCGGGCGTCGTGCTGCTCGGCAGGCATCCGGCGCTGCCGTCCGCGTGCGCGGAGGAGCGCGTGCGGCGGGCGGCTGGGGTGGAGCGGGCCGGCGTCTGAGCCGGAGGGTCTCCTCAGCGGCATCCGCTCCTGCTAGTTTCCCTGCTCATGACACCGCACCGAACTCTCCTGCGACGGACCGCACTTGGCCTGCTCGCAGCGGCGCTCGCGACCGGCCCGATCAGCCCGGCTCAAGCCGCCGAACCGTCGGCGGCACTCCCCGGCTGGCAGCTGAAGGACACCGGCAGCGACGCCCGCCTGCGCGGGCTGTCCGCGGTGAGCCGCGACGTGGCGTGGGCGTCCGGCTCCGGCGGGACCGTGCTGCGTACGACCGATGGCGGCGGCAGCTGGAGCAGCGTGGGGCCGCCGGGGACGGGCGAGCTGGAGTTCCGCGACATCGAGGCCTTCGACGCCAAGCGCGCGGTGGCGCTGTCGATCGGCGAGGGCGGCGACTCGCGGGTGTACCGGACCGAGAACGGCGGGGCGTCGTGGAAGGAGACCTTCCGCAACGACCACCCCAAGGCCTTCTACGACTGCCTGGACTTCTTCGCCGGCGGCCGGCACGGGCTGGCGATGAGCGACCCGGTCGACGGCAAGTACCGCATCCTGGCCACCGACGACGGCGGCCGCTCCTGGCGGGTGCTGCCGACCGACGGCATGCCGCCGGCGCAGGAGGGCGAGGCGGGCTTCGCGGCGAGCGGGCAGTGCCTGGTCGCGTCCGGTGCCAGGGACGCCTGGTTCGCGACCGGCGGCGGCGCGGTCGGACGCGTCTTCCACACCGCCGACCGCGGCCGTACGTGGTCGGTGTCGGAGACCTCCATACCGGCCGGCGACCCCGCCCGCGGCGTCTTCGCGCTCGCCTTCCGCGACGCCGGGCACGGCCTCGCGGTCGGCGGCGACTACCGCCCGGACCAGGCGTCACCGCAGGCCGCGGCCCGTACCCGCGACGCGGGCGCGAACTGGACCGCCGCCGCCGAACCACCCCCCGCCTACCGCTCCGGCGTCGCCTGGCTCCCGCGCACTCGCACGATGGCCCTCGCGGTCGGCCCCACCGGCACGGACATCACCGTCGACGCGGGCCGCACCTGGCACGCCTTCGACGACGGCTCCTTCGACACGGTCGACTGCGCCCCGGACCGCGGCTGCTGGGCGGCGGGCGAGAAGGGCCGGGTGGCCCGGCTGGGGTGAGTGTCGGTGGCCCGTTCTAGGCTGATCACCATGTTCGTCCTGGAGCTCACCTACACCGCCCCCGTCGACAAGGTCGACGCCGCCCTCGCCGACCACGTCACCTGGCTCGACCAGCTCTACGAGGCCGGCGTCGTCCTCGCCTCCGGCCGCAAGCAGCCGCGCGACGGCGGCATCATCATCGCCGTCGCCGAGGACCGGGCGGCGGCGGAGGCCCTCACCGCCACCGATCCCTTTGTGACGGCGGGCGTGTGCGAGTACCGCATCACGGAGTTCCTGGCCACGAAGACGGCCCCGGCCCTGGCGGCCTACCGGCAGCAGCTTCCGGGCTGACGAGGGCCCCGCCCCCTCTCTCCTTATCGACCACCTGCTGTTCGCTGAATGCCGGCCGGAGGAGTTCGCCCGGCAGCAGCAGGAGTGGGAGGAGCGCGAGGCGGCATGGCCTCGGCGTACGCGGAGTTTGCGCGGCGCTGCGGCTGGCTCCGGCCGGACCGGGTGCTCGGGGCCCAGGACGTGACCGCGGAATTCGGTGCTCCCTCCGTGCTCTTCGGAGGGAGCAACCCCCTGTACGGAAAGACCCTCGGCTACCTCAGCGAGGATCCGGAACAGCCGATCGTCTTCTTCCATCTGTGGAACGGTGCTGCCGAGCCCGGCGGATGGCCGCCGGAACACGAGCAACCCCTGCTCCTCGCGGTCCGCTTCGGTGAAGGACCGTTCCGCCGGTCCTTCACCTTCACGCCGGAGGGAGAGCGCCGGAGGCCGGCCGCCGCTACGGCGACGCCTGCACCACCCGGAAGGTGATCCCGGCCGCGACCAGCCGCTCGATCAGGGCGTCGCCCATCGCCGCCGCCGTCGTCACCTGGCCGGATGTCTCGGGCAGCTTGTCGTATGCCAGGCACAGCGCCGACTCCGCGAGGATCTTCGCCGTCTCGCCGTAGCCGGGATCGCCGCCGGCGACCTCGGTGATGACCTTGCGGCCGCCGCCCTCGCCGACGAAGCGGACCTTGAACCAGCTGCGGGCGCGCTTCTCCGGGGACGGGCCGGTGCCAGGGGCCAGCTTGCCGGAGAGGAAGCGGCGGACCGGGGCCAGCTGCGCGGCCGCGGCGAAGGCGGCGCCGCCCGCGATGCCGCCGACGGCGATCGGCAGGTGCTTCACGGCGGCGGAGTGGCGGTAGCGGAAGTCGGGGCCGTAGCGCTCCAGCGCCGCGGCCGAGCGAGCCACGATCTGCGCGTCGATGAAGGGCAGCGGCACCGCCCAGGCGTGCACGTCGGCGGCGCGGCGCGGCGCGCCCAGCGGGGCGCGGACGCGGCGGCCGCCGGCCGGGCGGGGCTCGGCGTGCCTGCGGTCGCGGGCCGCTCGGGCCATGGCGGCGGGGCGGGACATCGCGCCCATCGCCGAGGCCAGGGTGCCGCCGGAGACCATGCCCCCGGCCCGTACGAAGCCGTCCACCGTCAGCGGCACCCGCTCGGGGAGCTGCTTCACTGTGAAGTACGCGCCGAGGTCGTGCGGCACCGAGTCGAAGCCCGCCGCGTGGATCAGCCGGGCGCCGGACTCGCGGGCGGCGGCGTCGTGCTCGACATACATCCGGTCGACGAACTCCGGCTCGCCGCACAGGTCGAGGTAGTCCGTGCCCTCGGCGGCGCAGGCGGCGACGAGCGGGGCGCCGTATTTGAGATACGGGCCGACCGTCGTGGCCAGCACCCGGGTGTCCGCGGCGAGGGTGCGCAGCGCGGCGGGGTCGGCGGCGTCCGCCTCGATCACCGGCAGGTCCGGCTGCCCGAGTTCGTCGCGGAGCTCGAGGAGCTTGGCGCGGTTGCGTCCCGCCACCGCCCAGCGGAAGTCCGCCGGGGCGTGGGCGGCGAGATACTCGGCGGTAAGGCGTCCCGCGAAACCGGTCGCGCCGAACAGGACAAGGTCGTATGAGCGGGCTGAGCTGGCCATTCCCGCAGCTTAGGGGGCGGGGCCCTTGACGTCGATGCCGTCCGTGGGAGAGATTCTGAATCGGACATGGGACGTCCAATGTCCGATCGTTTTCACAGGAGAGACCAATGTCGTTCCCCGCCCCCCTCACGGGCGTCGTGCCGCCCCTCTGCACCCCGCTGACCGCCGAGGGTGAGGTCGACACCGCGTCGATGCGCTCGCTCGTCGAGCACCTCGTCGGCGCCGGCGTGGACGGGCTGTTCCTGCTCGGCTCCAGCGGCGAGACCGCGTATCTGAGCGACGCGCAGCGCCGTACCGCCCTCGAGGCCGCGGTCGCGGCGGCGGACGGCCGGGTGCCGGTACTCGCCGGTGTGATCGACATGACGACCGCCCGGGTGATCGACCAGGCCCGGATGGCCAAGGAGGCGGGAGCGGACGCCCTCGTCGCCACCGCGCCCTTCTACACGCTGACCCACCCGGCCGAGATCGCGAACCACTTCCGCCGCATCCGCGCCGCCGTCGACCTGCCGCTCTTCGCGTACGACATCCCGGTCTCCGTCCACTCCAAGCTCTCCCGCGACACGGTCCTCGCGCTCGCCGAGGACGGCACCCTCGCCGGGCTGAAGGACTCCAGCGGCGACGACGCGTCGCTCCGCCGGCTCATGGTGCAGCTGCGCGAGCGCGGCCTGCTGGAGCGCTTCGCCGTGCTCACCGGCGCCGAGATGGTCGTCGACTGCGCGCTGCTGGCCGGCGCCCACGGCGTCGTGCCGGGCCTCGGCAATGTCGACCCGGCGGGGTACGTGGAGCTCTACCGGCTCTGCCGCGACGGCAAGTGGGCCGAGGCCGCGGCCGCGCAGGACCGGCTCGCCGCGCTCTTCTCGATCACCGACTTCGGCGACGCCGACGGCTCGATGAGCCGCAGCGCCTCCGCGCTCGGCGCCTTCAAGGCGGCGCTGCACCTGCGCGGCGTGATCGCCTGCCCGGCCACCGCCGCCCCGCAGCTGCCGCTGTCCGACGAGGCGGTGAAGGGCATCCGCGGCCTGCTCGAGAAGGCCGGCCTGCTGTGAGCGCGCAGGGGGCAGCTCAGAAGATCCGCTGGTACCGGCAGGTGAGCCGGCAGCAGTGGAAGGCGATGGCGGCGTCCTGGATCGGCTATGTCCTGGACGGCTTCGACTTCGTGCTGATCACGCTCGTACTGACCGAGATCTCGGACGAGTTCGGGCTCAGCACCGTGCAGGCCGCCAGCCTGGTGTCGGCGGCGTTCATCACCCGCTGGATAGGCGGTGCGCTGCTCGGCGCCATGGGCGACCGCTACGGACGCAGGATCGCGATGGTGACGTCCATCGTGCTCTTCTCGGTCGGCACCTTCGCGTCCGGGCTGGCCTGGAACTACCTGAGCCTCTTCGCCGCCCGGCTGCTGATCGGCGCGGGCATGGCGGGCGAGTACAGCGCCTCGGCCACGTACGTCCTGGAGTCCTGGCCCAAGCGGCTGCGCAACCGCGCTTCGGGCTTTCTGATCTCCGGCTTCGCCTTCGGCTCGGTGCTGGCCGCTGAGGTCTACAAGTGGGTGGTGCCGGCGCTCGGCTGGCGGTGGATGTTCTTCATCGGCATCCTGCCGATCGCGGCCGCGCTGTGGCTGCGGCGGGTGCTGCCGGAGGCCGAGGACTGGGCGGAGCAGGTCGGGGCCGACGCGTCGGGGGAGCAGCGGGAGCGGCCGAACCCGTTCCGGCCGCTGTTCGACCAGCGGCGCAAGGCGACGGTCAATACGGTGCTCGCGGCCGCCGCTTCGGTGGCGCTGTTCCTCATCTTCACGCCGTACGGCGAGGGCGCGGTCCTGCCGCTCGCGCTGCTCACGGCGGGGTGCCTGATCGCCTTTGCGGCGCAGCTCGGCGGCCGGAAGGCGTGGGTGCTGTATGTCGCGCTGATGGTGACGGTGTTCTGCGCGTTCCTGTACAGCTGGCCGATCCAGGCGCTGCTCCCGACGTATCTGAAGACCGAGCTCGGCTACAGCCCCGACCAGGTCACCGACGTCATGTACTACGCGGGCTTCGGGACGATGTTCGGCTGCTGCCTCGCCGGGTTCGTCGGCGACTGGCTCGGCACCCGGAAGGCGTACGCCTTCACCCTGCTGGCCTCGCTCGCCTTCATCTTCCCGGTGTTCGCGATGAAGGACAGCATGTTCGGCCTCGGCGTGCTGCTGTTCGCGATGCTGGCGCTCGGCCAGGGCATCTCCGGCATCCTGCCGAAGTACATCGCCGGGCACTTCCCGGTCGCCAAGCGGGCGGCCTCGCTGGGCTTCGTCTACAACGTGGGCGCGCTCGGCGGCGCGGTGGCGCCGGTGCTCGGCGCGCACCTGGCCGGCGGGATGTCGCTCGGCCGCTCGCTTGCGGTGC
Source organism: Streptomyces coryli (assembly GCF_011044975.1). GTDB lineage: Bacteria > Actinomycetota > Actinomycetes > Streptomycetales > Streptomycetaceae > Streptomyces > Streptomyces coryli. Next base: position 6,632 of record NZ_JAAKZV010000186.1, read on the forward strand.
TGGCCTTCTCGCTGACCCTGGTGGTCATCCTGCTGGTCGGCTTCGACGTGCCGCGCCGGCTGAACCGGCTGATCGACCCGGACACCCCGGACGACCAGCTGATCGAGGAGTCCGCGCCGCGCGCGGCGGCTGTCAGTGGCCGCCAGTACGCTGCGACGCATGGCGAAGCGTAAGGAAAGCGCCGCTCTGGCCGTGCGGGCGAAGGTCCGTTCGTACGCCCTCGGACTGCCGGGGGCGTACGAGGAGTTCCCCTGGGGCGAGTCCGTCATCAAGGTCAACAAGAAGGTCTTCGTCTTCCTCGGCGTCGACGACGGCAGCTATCCGCCCGGGCTCACGGTGAAGCTCAAGGACCCGGAGGTCCATGAGCATGCGCTGAGTGCGCCGGACGCGGAGCCCGCGGGCTATGGGCTCGGCAAGGCGGGCTGGGTGAGCATCCCGCTGGCGCCCGAGGGCGCACCCGGGGCGGAGCTGCTGGGGGAGTGGGTCGAGGAGAGCTATCGGACCATCGCGCCGAAGAAGCTGATCGCGGAGCTGGACGAGGGGACCGCCTAGGCCGGCCGGAGGGTCACGCGAGCGACGGCCACCGGTCGGCGGCCCACTGCTGCCAGCCCGACCACCCGGGAGGCGGACTGCCGATCTCATGTCCCTCGAGTTCGGTGGCGTCGGGCTCCTCGAACTGCGTCCGCCAGTGCACGAGGTCCGCCTCGCTCATCGCGAAGGTCTGATCAGGGGTGGTCGACCGGCGATGGGCGATCCGGGCACGCTGGGTCTCGTGGTCCACCGGCACGTATACGAGCCGACAGGACGCGCCCGCGGCCGTCACCAGCCAGCGGATCGCGGACCTCTCGTCCCGGGACCAGCAGCCGAAATCCAGGACCACGTTGGTGCCCAGCCGCAGCGCCTCCAGCGCGAGCCGGAGCAGCCGCCCTTCCAGCACAGCGCGCTTCCCCTCCGGCTGCGGATCGCCGAACAGCGGGATCATCCACTCATCCGGCGTCAGCCGCAGCGCGTGGTGCTCCTCGGCCAGCTGCCGAGCGCGCGTGGTCTTTCCGGCCCCGGGCAGGCCGACCGTCAGGAACAACGTGGTCACAGCCCGATCTTGGCACGCTCGCCGGGCGCCGCCGCGAAGCCCGTCCGCCGCCTGCGCCGGGACGGGGGCGTCCAGGGCCTTAGCCAGTACGGGCAGCCAGTCGCGGCCGGTCGCCGGCAGACCGCACACGCAACCTCGGCGCCGAGCCGGGCCACGCCTACTTCCAAGACAGCGGCCACGACGATCAGCCACATCGACTACCTGGCTGTCGACTTCACCTAGTCGAAGTAGTGGAAGCGGAGGACGTGGAGTCCCGGCGCGACGCCGGCTGGCGCGCCGCCGCTCGTTTCACCTGCTGGGGTGGATCGCCGATAGCGTTCCTCGGCTCTAACCACAAGCCGCTTCGGTTCGGGGGATCCCGTTCGGGTGCTGGCGGACAACGCGTACTCCCCCTATGTCATCCGCCAGCACCCTGCGTCGTCGCAGCATCGGCTGCGTCATCCCGTAACTCCGTGCTCAGATCGTCACCGTCCCAACAGCCAGTCGCTTCCGAAAGGGCGGTCACGCCCACCAGAGGAAGGCCGTAGCTCCCCTTGACCAACGGCTCTTATTCGGCGGGAGTTTGTGTGAATCGCTGGTGGGTGGCGGGGTCTCGCTGACCTCTTGCCCGGCGGACGGCGCTCCGCGGCGTTCGAGCGTGGCCTCTCCGCGTACGTCGAACCATCGGCCGTCCACTCCTGACCCTGGCACCGAACGGGGCGACGCCCACCGGCAACACGGCCCTTGCGCAGCCCTCGAGGCTACGCTGCCCGCCACTCAAAGGGGTCTGCGCGGGGTCACATAAAGCGGGTCAGATCTGTCTTGGTGTAACGGCATCCGGTGGTGATCGCCTTCACGGTGCGGATCTTCTTCACACCCTCGTTGGCCTTCACGTATGCGTCGAACCCTTCCTCGCAATTCAGATACAGCAGCCCGGCGCCCTCAAGGGCCGGCTGTTGCTGGGGGACATCGGAGTCGAAGTCGATCATGAATCCTTTGCCGTACAGGAGGTATCCGACACTGTCGTGCTCGCGATGCAGTTGTTCACGCTCCGCGTTGTCGATCAAATGGATCTCAAGCGTTGCGACGCCGCCTTCGCTTTCGTAGGTGCAGTAGTTACTCTCCGTGGCTCCTGAAATCTGATGTTTGTCTTTGCTGAACCTGATGCACGGGCCGAGTGCCTCTTTGACGATGGCGGCCACTTCTGCGGTGGTGTCGGCTTCGACGAGCTTTAACGGGCGTTCACCCTTCTCGGAGTCGGAGCCGCCGACACCTCCGGTGGCCTGCCCGGCCTCACCGCCCCCGCCCGACTCGGTGTCACCTTCGCCGCCGCAGGCGGTCAGGGCGACAAGCATCAGGGCGGCCGTGACAGCGGCGCGTGCTGTACGTCGTCTCATGGGGAGTCCTTCTTCCAGAGGGTGAGTTCGAAGTGCAGGTCGGGGTGCCTTTCGCCGACATCGGTGGAACCGGTGAACTTCAGCCAGGCCACGTTGCCCTTGGACGTGATGGCGCAGAACGTATCGCCGCGTTTGAAGTCGGACGGACTCTTGTCGCCCGTTGCACGACGCTGCGCCCACTTGATGCACTCGGTGGGTACAGCGGGCGGGCTGTTGGGTCCGGTTCCGAAATTCCGTCCACCCAAAGACACTTCTCTGCTCTTGCAGTCGCCGTAGCCAATCTCGTTTCGGCTGCTGATGTCGTCGTGGACCTCCGGCACATCGAGATCCGCAGTCGACTGCTGGCATGCCCCACCCGGATAAGGAATGGTCAGCCGTTGACGGTCAATGGTCTTTACCAGATCGGCGAGATCCGGTTCGCCGGAGTCCTGCGGGTCGGGAGTGACCGATCCGCCGCCACCTTCTTTGTCGTCCTCTTCGCCGAAATCGAAGTCGGCGGAGGAGGGCAGGGGATGGTCCGGGTCGGTGTATCCCAGTTGAATCGCCCCGATGGGAAACTTGATCGGAACGAACTTGAATTCCGCTTTCGGGTCCGGAATCTTGTCAAGGATCTTCACGTCCGGAAGGTCCAGAGTGAGGCCCATCGTGTGTTCGATGACGCCTCCCACGTCGACTTTGTCGCGGGCCCGGGTGGTCTCGTATTTCACGCCCCGGGGGTACCACATCTCGTATTCGAGGCTGAGATCAGTCTTTTCGGTGCCGCCGCCGATCGACGCCTCGATGATGGTGGCCATGCCCATTCGCACCGCTCCGGAGACCTTCGCGTCCTGTGGTGAGGAGAACCACTTGTCGTCCACATGGATGGCCGGGTTCCCGGCCAGATTCAGTGGGCGACGTGTCTTGCCCCCGGGGAAGTTCCAGGAGGCGGCGGTGTCGATCCCGGCAGCAATGGTCACGCCGGTGGAGAGCTCCTTGCTGGCCTCGATCTCCACATCGCCCTTGAAGGTGAGCTTGCAGCCGGGAGCGAGCGGCCCGAGCCTGAGGATCTTCCCGGCGGCCTTGCATGCCTTGTTCAAGCCTTTGTCGACGCCGAAGGGGTCCTTCATCTCGAAGGTCTCACGGGAGCAGGTCAGGGCCGCCTTGGTGACAAACTGCGCGGTCATCTTCCCGTGGACATCGGCGGTGGCGCGGGCCGTCATCTTCTTCGGGGCCTTGACCTCCATGCTGATCGTGACGTCCTTGCCGAAGGGGTTCGGGATCGTTACTTTGCCGCCGAGCCGGTACCACTGGATGTCGACCTCGCTGGTGAACGCAGTCTCGAAGTCGTGGAAGCCGGCGCGCACCGCAGCGCTTCCTTTGCCGCAATCGCCCAGGCCGAGCGTGACCTCTTCTTCGGTCATCTCCGGCTTCGGCTCCTCAGACGCCTCCTGTTCCGGCTGTTCGGCGAGTGAAGCGCGGAAGATCCTCCGCTCTTCCGGTTTCGGTTTCGGATTGTTGATCTGGACGACCATCTTCGGCATCACCGAACTCATCGGAACATGTACCACATCGGCTACCACGCGCCCGCCGGCTTCTTCAGTGGTTGCTGTTACGGCGGCGGCGAAGGGGGTCGGCTGTGCCTCTGTCGCCGCCGACACCAGAATGTGCCCGGGCTTGAGCCGGTGGGTATAGGCGCTGGGGCCGAGCGTCACCGACTTCTCGCCGACCTGCTCGATAGGGGAGTCGGCGCCGGAGGGCGCCACGCGGGCCGCCTTGTGCACGCTGATCCGGTACTCTGCCTTCGATTTCGTGTTCGCCCCGCGCGCTGCCGTGACGACGATGCTGTCCGTGGCGCCCAGATAGCGGTATTCGCCGTGGACAACCGCCCCCACCGTGATCAGGTAGTTGCCCGGGGCGACGCTGCGCGTGTCGGATCCGGACAGCGAGTAGTCGTGCGCCTTGCCTGCCCCGTTCACCTTGATGTCGGCTTGAACTCCCTTGGGCAGACCAGACGCAGCAACAGTCAGCGTCGTCGCCCGCTCGTCGGCGCCGTCAAATCCGGTGACATACAGCAAGCCGGCGACGGCGGCTACGGCCGCCACAACCAGCGCGGCGATCCAGGGGCGATCCATCAGGTGAGCTTCTTGTACGAGATCTTGAGGGTGGGCATACGGTTACTCCCGTACGGCTCACCGATTTCATCGAAGCGCACGTAGTAGATCGGCGAGTTGCTCTCGTCGTCGTCGCTGCTGTCCAGGCAGTAGGCATCCCCGAGCAGCTCCGTGCCCAGGCTGTCTGTTTCGAAGTCGCTGGAGTCGCCGCTCTCGACAACCGCTTTGCATGCAAACGCCGCCGGTGGCTTGTCTGGGTTAGGCAGTTTCCCTGCCGCTTTGGCGTCCAGCCAAAGCCCATACTTCGGGGAGCACTTGCTGTAGCGGACATTGATGCCGTCCGGCGGGTCCTCCCCTCTCTTGACAGTGATCACTTTGCCGGAGTCCAGGAGCGCCACGTGCTTGGGGTCCGGGGCATCAGGGCGCCCCTTGCAGGTCGGAGGGGGCAGCGTAAGGGTCTTCAGACCGTCGCTGTCCTTGCCCATGCTGGACTCGTAGGCGCCTTCGGGTACACCGGACGCAGCCTCATCCGAGGAGCCGCAGCCGACGATGCTGCCGATCCCGAGCGCCACAGCCGCCAGAACGCCAATGGTGGTGGGGTAACGCATATGGCCCTTCCTTGCCGGTGGCTGGCCGTCGACCGCTCCGGCGCGTGGGACAGGCCGGCAGACGCCGCAGGACAGACAGGACGACCCCGTCACGGTCTCCTCAGTCAATGGACGTCCCGGACCGGTAAGGGGCGGTCACGGAGCATAGAGAAGTGCCCAGCCAGTGAAGTGACCCGAATTTCGCTGTGACCGAAAATGCCAGGCCACGGTGGCTACCGAGAGGGCAATTCGAGACGCAGAACGATCTGGCCCTCCACCGTCAGCGTGTGCTCCTTGTGTCCGTCGCCCCACACGCTGTCCACCAGGCCGGCATCGCGCAGGACCTTGACGTGGCCGCTGGCCGCGGACTCGGAGATGCCGATCCGGGCGGCCAGACGGCCGGTGGTCGCTGGGCAGCGCAGCGCGTCGAGAACCTTCGCCCGATTGCCGCCGAGAAGGTGCTTGAGTGCCTCAATGTGCGCGCCGGCCGTGGCTTCGGTCAGCATCCGGTGGGCGAGAGGAAAGACGACGACCGGTGGCAGGTGCTTGTCGACGATGGCGACCGGTGCCCCGTGGCAGAAGTAGGACGGGACGAAGCGGACTCCGCGACCCTGGAGATGGATATCGCGAGTCATCGGATAAGGGGCGGACAGGACGGGGGGAGTCCAGGTGAAGGTGCTCAGGGAAGTCAGCAGGCTGTCGACGCCACCGTCGAGAGAATCCAGACGTAGCAGACGGTCGCGGCTGACGGTTGCGTCGATCATGGACCAGTCAGGCGTGATCACCTGCTCGTGGACGAGTCGGATCGCGTCCGCCACCTCATCCACCTGCTTCTGGTCACCGGCGGCAAGACGACGTGTCCAGGCAGGCAGGGTGCGGGTCCGCGAGGCGTACTGCAGCTCGTGGATGAGCCGCTTACGCGGCGTGGAGCGCAACATGTCGATCCCCGCCTCCAGGCCGTCCACGGCCTCGACAGGCGTGAGGAAGTCGGGGAAGTAGGAGGCGTCCGGCGGAGCGAGGTCGGCCAGCAGCCGCAGCGCCCTCTTTATGGGTCGTCCGGTGAGGTTCCGGCGGGCCCGGCCGCGCCAAGCCCGAAGATGTAGCGGTACCTCGCTCGCCGGGATCTCCAACACATGCGGGGCCAGAATCGCTTCCCACATCGGATCGGGAGTGTTGGCCAACTGCACATGCCGGAAATCGGCGTCGGTGAAGTGAATGCGCAAGGTCTCACTCATCGGTCACATTATTCACATGGCGGTTTCTCGGCGTCGTGGGGATGTGGTGGTCGGTGGGGTGCGGTTCCCTGAGCGTCGCCCGGCTGCCCATTGCTCGGGGTCGGCTCCCCAGGCGCCGGCGTCATCGCGCGCAGCGCAGCGTCGATTGCCTCGACCTGATGCGGCCGCAACGTACTCGACTCCGTCGCGGACGGTCTCTTGGCGGGCCCGTCGCCCGGGCAGCCGCGACCAGGTTGCGGGTGCCCTCGCGGCGGAGCCGGCCGTTGGCGGCGCCTTCGGCGGCGGGGATGAGCTGCCGGCCGATGGCGCCGGACGCGCCGGCGAGGAAGATCCGCATGGCAGCGAGGCTAGTTCGCGGTCGGCCCAGGGGGTTGGGCCACTCCACCTGCGCCTTTCTGGGCCACTTGGCGGCGCGCTGCGAAGTCGTCCCGGAAACGGCAAAACTATTGGCCCGCCGCGTCCCCGGGCACGCAGTCTGTGTCCCGGAGGTGATCGCCGTGAGCGATGCACAGAGGAACGGGCGGGAGATCCCGCAGGATTCGTACGACGCCGTGGTCATCGGCGGCGGGGCCGCAGGTCTCAGCGCCGCCCTCGTGCTGGGCCGGGTCTGCCGCAAGGTGGCGGTGGTCGACGCCGGGGAGCCGCGCAACGCCCCCGTCGCCCACATGCAGGGCTTTCTCTCCCGGGACGGCATGCCGCCCGCGGCGCTGCTCGAAGTGGGGCGGGCGGAAGTGGCCCAGTACGGCGTGGACTTCATCGCCGGGAAGGTCGAGCAGGTCGACCGGGGGGAGGCCGCCGGCTTCGCGGTGCACCTGGCCGGCGGGCCCGTGCTGCACGCCCGGCACGTGGTCCTGGCGAGCGGGCTGCGGGACGAGCTCCCGGACATCCCCGGCCTGCGGGAGCGCTGGAGCCGGGACGTGCTGCACTGCCCGTACTGCCACGGCTACGAGGTCCGGGGCCGGGCCTTCGCCGTGCTCGGCACCCACCCGGTCTCCGTCAACCAGGCGCTGCTGGTGCGGCAGTTGTCCGACGATGTCGTCTACGTCCCGGGCGACCGGCCGCTGACCGACGACGAGCGCGAGCGGCTGACCGCCCGCGGGGTGCGCATCGCCGCGGAAGGCTCGATCAAGCGGGTGGTGAGCGCGGACGACCAGGTGCGTGGCGTGGAGCTGGAGGACGGCGCCGTGGTGCCGTGCGAGGTCGTCTTCGTCTTCCCTCAGATGGTGCCGAACGACGGCGTCCTGGACGGCCTCGGCTGCGACCGCAACCCGGCCGGCTTCCTGACCACCGACGACGCGGGCCGCACCAGCGTCCCGGGTATCTGGGCCGTCGGCAACGCCGACGACCCGCGGGCGCTGGTCATCTCCGCCGCTGGCAAGGGCGCCGCGGCGGCCTTCGCCCTCAACCACGACCTGGTCGACGCCGAGGTGGCGCAGGCGGTCGCCGAGCGGCGCGGGTCGTAGGCGCTACGCGGCGGCCCGCTCGCGGAGCCACTCCAGAGCGGCCGCCGCCGAGTCGAGTACGGAGATGTGGCCCGCCCCGGGCACGAGGCGCAATTCGGCCGAGGGGATGTGCTCCGCCAGCCACTCGGCATGCGCGGGCGGGTCCATGCGGTCCTGGTCGCCGTGCAGCAGGAGCAGCGGCGCGGCGATGCCGGCGAGGCCGAAGCCGGGCGGGCCGACGTAGGCGAGGTGGTCGTCGACCAGCGGCGCGGGACCGCACGCGATGGCGGGCCCCACCACCTCGCCGAACCACGACCAGGTGCCGCCCAGCGCCTCATGGTCGGCGGGCGTGAACGTCTCCGGATCGAACTCCCCCCGCGCCGCGTGCTTCTCCGCCGCCGCCCGCCCGTCGAGCGCCGCCCGCAGCCCGGCCGCCGCGGCGGGGTGCATGCCGGCGAACCAGTCGAGGCCCGGCGACCCGTACGGGCGAGCCCGGCGATGTCCACCGCGGCCGACACCCGGCCGGCCAGCAGTGCCGCGCAGGCGAGCACGTGCGGCCCGCCGCCCGAATGCCCCATGAGCGCGAACCGCCCGATCCCCAGCGCGTCCGCGACCGCCGCGGTGTCGGCGGCCGCCGAGGCCAGGTCCCGGCCCGGTACGGGCGTCGAGGTGCCGTACCCCGGCCGGTCGTACGACACCCAGCGGATGCCGAGTCTCTCGGCGGTGGGGAAGAGCGGCTTGGGCGGGGCGCCGAGGTTCGGTGTGCCGTGGTGCCACACCACCGGCAGGCCGTCGTCCGGGCCGGTGTCGTAGACGTGCAGCGTGCGCCCGTCCGGCAGCTCGAGGTCCGACTCGGTCACGGTGGTGGTCATGCCGCCGGAACCTATCGGCGGTGGTGACCGGCGACAACTACGCCACGGGCTCGCGCTCTTCCTGCAGCGCTTCGCGCATGTAGCGGTGGCGGTCGAGGTTGCGGTGCCGCTGCCATGCCAGCACGACGAACAGGGCGGTCATGACCGCGATGCCGAGCGCCTCTGCCGTTTGGCCGGTGGCGGCCCCGAGCACCATCAGGAGCACCCCGACGATCCCCACGAGCCACAGCAGATACGGCAGCCACCGGCCCGCCAGCTCCATGTCCCTGAGCTGCAGGCCGACCAGGCGCCGCATCGCGTCGCGCTCATCCGGGCTCTGTGGCACCTCGCGGTGCCGGATCTTGTGATTGAGGTCGGCGTAGCCGCGCGCGTCCGTGCCCGCGACCCGGCATGCCCTGCGGCGCTGGATGGCCAGGATGCCGATGGCGACGCAGGTGTAGAACGCCGCCGTGATCAGCGTCCCGACGAGCTTCGCCTCAGGATTCAGCAGGGCGAGGCCACCCACGCCCAGCAGGATGATCAGGACCGCCTGGGCGGTCAGACTGCGGTCGAGCCAGCGCTTGACGGTGCGCATGGCACGGTCCTCCTCGGTGACAGTGAGCAGCCGGATACTGCTCCGGCCGCCCGAGTACCCCCGAGAACGTCAGCGAGCCCCTTGTGCGAAGTGAAACGTGTTCTTACCATCACTGGTGTTACACAGTTGGTGTCACACTCAAGATGGGGGCTCGATGGAGAGCACGGTGAACGGCGGTCCGTTGCACGGCATTCGCGTCGTCGAGCTCGCGGGCATCGGCCCCGGCCCGTTCGCCGGGATGCTGCTCGCCGACCTCGGGGCGGATGTCGTACGGGTCGACCGGCCGGGCGGTGCCGGGCTGGCCATCAATCCGGACTACGACATCACCAACCGCAACAAGCGGTCGGCGATCGTCGACCTCAAGGACCCGGCAGGCGCGGCCGCCGTGCTCGACCTCGTCGAGCGCGCCGACATCCTCATCGAGGGCTACCGGCCGGGTGTCGCCGAGCGCCTCGGCGTCGGCCCCGACGACTGCCTCGCCCGCAACCCCCGCCTCGTCTACGGCCGGATGACCGGCTGGGGCCAGGAGGGGCCGCTCGCTCAGACCGCCGGGCACGACATCGGCTACATCGCCATCACCGGCGCCCTCGGCATGATCGGCCCGGCCGAGGGCCCGCCGTCGGTCCCCGCCAACATCGTCGGCGACTACGCGGGCGGC
>NZ_JAAKZV010000187.1 GCF_011044975.1 Streptomyces coryli
CCTTGGTCTGGCGGGCTGCGGAGCCTGCGGCATGGTGGGCCGGGCAGCGAGGCTCGTTGGTCTGCCCGGCCCCGGAGCCACCCGGCCTCGGAGCCACCCGACATCGTGGACCGGACCGAGGGGCGGCCCCGGCTCCGGACTTATCCACAGCCCCCGTCCCACTCCCGGACTGCTTCCCCGTCGTCCGGGATACCCTGGGGAGCCGATACCTGCTGCTGACCCTTAAAGGAATGCGACCGCCCGTGTTCGACACTCTTTCCGATCGTCTCGAAGCAGCCTTCAAGTCCCTGCGGGGCAAGGGCCGACTGTCCGAGGCGGACATCGACGCCACGGCTCGTGAGATCCGCGTGGCTCTGCTGGAAGCGGACGTCGCGCTGCCGGTCGTGCGGGCCTTCATCAAGCAGGTCAAGGAGCGGGCGCTCGGGGCGGAGGTCTCCAAGGCGCTCAACCCGGCGCAGCAGGTCGTCAAGATCGTAAACGAGGAGCTGCAGGCCATCCTCGGCGGCGAGACCCGCACGCTGCGCTTCGCGAAGCACCCGCCGACGGTGATCATGCTCGCGGGTCTGCAGGGTGCCGGTAAGACCACCCTGGCGGGCAAGCTCGGCCTGTGGCTGCAGAAGCAGGGCCACACCCCGATCCTGGTCGCCGCCGACCTACAGCGTCCCAACGCCGTGAACCAGCTCGCGGTCGTAGCCGAGCGCGCCGGCGTAGCCGTCTTCGCGCCCGAGCCGGGCAATGGCGTCGGTGACCCGGTCAAGGTCGCCAAGGACTCCATCACCTACGCCCGCGACAAGCAGCACGACGTCGTCATCGTCGACACCGCCGGCCGCCTCGGTATCGACCAGGAGCTGATGCAGCAGGCCGCGGACATCCGCGACGCGGTCAGCCCGGACGAGGTCCTCTTCGTCGTCGACGCGATGATCGGTCAGGACGCGGTCACCACCGCGGAGGCCTTCCGCGACGGCGTCGGCTTCGACGGCGTGGTGCTCTCCAAGCTCGACGGTGACGCCCGCGGTGGTGCGGCGCTGTCGGTGGCGCATGTCACCGGCAAGCAGATCATGTTCGCGTCCAACGGTGAGAAGCTCGACGACTTCGACGCCTTCCACCCGGACCGGATGGCCTCCCGCATTCTCGGCATGGGCGATGTGCTGTCGCTCATCGAGAAGGCCGAGCAGACCTTCGACCAGGCCGAAGCCCAGAAGATGGCCGAGAAGCTGGCCAAGGGCCCGAAGGAGTTCACGCTCGACGACTTCCTGGCGCAGATGGAGCAGGTCAGGAAGATGGGCTCCATCTCTAAGCTGCTCGGCATGATGCCCGGCATGGGCCAGATGAAGGACCAGATCAACAACCTCGACGAGAAGGATGTCGACCGTACGGCCGCCATCATCAAGTCGATGACGCCGGGCGAGCGGCAGGACCCGGTCATCATCAACGGCTCCCGGCGGGCCCGTATCGCCCGCGGCTCCGGCGTGGACGTCTCCGCCGTGAAGAACCTGGTGGAGCGGTTCTTCGAGGCGCGCAAGATGATGTCGAAGATGGCCCAGGGCGGCGGGATGCCCGGCATGCCGGGGATGCCCGGCATGGGCGGCGGCGCCACCAAGAAGAAGGCCAAGCAGCAGAAGAAGGCCAAGGGCAAGCAGCGCTCCGGCAACCCCATGAAGCGCAAGGCCGAGGAGCAGGCGGCGGCGGAGCGCCGGGCCGCTCAGGGCAGCCCGTTCGGTCCGGGCGCCGGTCAGGACCCGCAGGACTTCGAGCTGCCGGACGAGTTCAAGAAGTTCATGTGACGGAGGCGCCGGGGACGGTGACGTCCCTGGTGCTGGGATCGGCGACGTCCCTGGTACTGGGGTCGGCGACGTCCCTGGCGCCGGCGCCAGGGATCGGCGATGTCCCTGGCGCTGGGGTCGGCCGGCCGTTCGCGCGCAGCCCGATGGGTGCGTTCGACCGCCTGCCCCCAGTACGTGCCCGCCACCATGAGCGCCGCGCCGAGGGCGGTGGCCGTCGTCAGGCGTTCGCCGCCGGGGCCGATCCCGGCCGCCGCCGCCCACACCGGCTCCGTCCCCAGCAGCAGGCTCGCGCGGCTCGCGGAGGTGCGCTGCACCGCCCAGGTCTGCGCGAGGAAGGCGAACACGCTGCAGAACAGGGCGAGATAGGCCAGCTGCGCCCAGGTCGCGCCGTCCGCGCGGGCCAGTTCCGGCAGCCCGCCTGCCGCGAACGGCAGCATCAGCACCGTGCCGACGGCGGTCTGCACGGTCGTCAGCTGCAGCGGACGCACGGCCCGCCCCTTCGTCAGCCGCCCGACGAGCGCCACATGCCCCGCCCGGATCCCGGCGGCGGCGAGCATCAGCAGGTCGCCGGAGCGCGGCGCGTGCAGGCCCGTACCGGACATCAGCAGCCCGACCGCCAGCACGCAGACCCCGGCGGCGGCGAAGAAGCGCGGCGGCAGCCGGCCGCCGTCCAGCAGCGGGGTCAGCACGATGGTCAGCGAGATGATCAGGCCGGCGTTCGCGGCGCTGGTGTGCGCCACCCCGTACGTCTCGACGACCAGCACGGCCGCCTGCGTCACGCCGAGGACGGCGCCCGTACGCAGCTCGTCGCGGCGCAGCGAGCGGGTGCCGCGGCGGGCGAACAGCAGCACCAGACAGGCGGCCAGCGAGAGCGCGTAGCGGGCGAAGAGCACCACGAGGACCGCGAGCGCGGCGGTGGCGGTCTTCGCCGACAGGTAGCTGGAGCCCCAGACGAGCGCGACCAGCAGGAGCACGAGGTCCGTACGACGGGAGGCGAGGGTGGCAGACACGGCTCTACGGTGCCCGCGCCCGACGCTTAAGCCCAGAACCAACTTCTGAAGGTACGTTGTAGCGTGGCTTCAATCACACTGAGGCGAGGAGCCGGCAGATGGACGCGCGACAGCTGCGGATCCTCCGGGAGTTGGGCGAGCTCGGCAGCGTGAGTGCCGTGGCCGAGGCGCTGCTCGTCACCCCCTCCGCGATCTCCCAGCAGCTGCGGCTGCTGCAGCGCGGCGTCCCTGCCCCGCTGACCGAGCGCTCCGGGCGGCGGGTCGTCCTCACCGACGCCGGACGCGCCCTCGCCGCCGCGTCGATCGAGGTCGAGACCGCTCTGGAACGGGCCCGGCACACCGTCGCGGACTTCGTCGAACGGCCGGATGCCACCGTCTCGGTGGCCGCCTTCCACAGCGGCGGCGCCGCCTTCTTCCCGCCCCTCCTGCGCACCCTCGCAGGCCCGTCGGACCCCCGGCTCGAGCTCGCCGACGAGGACGTCGAGCAGGACGCCTTCCCCCGGCTGACCAGGGACTACGACCTGGTGCTCGCCCACCGCCTCGACCACGCGCAGAACTGGCCGCGCACCGTGACCGCGACGACGCTGCTGCGCGAGCCACTGGACGTCGCCCTGCCCGCCGGCCACCCCCTCGCGGCCAAGCGGCGGCTCACCCCGCGGGACGTCGCCGACCAGCCGTGGACCACCGTCCACGACGGCTTCCCGGTGATGGCCGTCATCGAGGCCGTCGCCACCGCCGCGAACCGGCGGCTCGACATCGTGCACCGCGTCAACGAGTTCACCGTCGTCGCAGAGATCGTCGCCGCCGGCGGAGGCCTCGCGCTGCTCCCGCGCTGGACCATGCGCCCTCCGCCCGGCGTCGTCCTGCGCCCGCTGAGCGGCGTACATGCCCGGCGGCACATCGACGTCCTGCACCGCCCCGAGCGCACGGCCAGGCGGGCCGTGCGCACCGTACTCACCGCTTTGCGGGAAGCGGCAGAGGAAATCCAGGCGCGCGACTTCTGAGACCGCTCAGCGCGTCCGCGCCACCACGTACGAGCTCAGCGCGTCCGCGCCACCACGTACCGGAAGACGTTCGGCATCCACACCGTCCCGTCCGTGCGCCGGTACGGATGGATCGCCTCCGTCAGCTCCTTGAGCACCTGCGCTTCGTCCGTGGCCGTCATCGCCGCGTCGAAGTAGCCCGTCGACAGCAGCCCGCGCACCGCGCTCGCGGTGTCCGCGTAGCCGAACGGGCAGGCCACCCGCCCGGATCCGTCCGGGCGCAGGCCCGCGGACCTGACCAGGTCGTCCAGGTCGTCGCGGCCCGAAGGCCGCCAGCAGCCGGCCGCCGCCGTCGGATCCGCCAGCCGCGCCGCCACCCGCAGCGCGCCCGCCGAGGCGCACCGCTCGGCCGGACCCCAGTCCGCCAGTACCACCGGGCTGCCGCGCCCGGCGAGCGCCGCCGCCTCGGCCAGGTCGCGGGCCGCGGGCGGGGTGAACGCCGTGATCATGGTGTACGGCTCCGCGGCCGCCGGAGGCTCCGGCGCGCAGCCCGCGCTCCGTACCGCCGCGCTCTCCGCCGTCAGCCGCTCCCGCGCCAGCGCGAGCCGCGCCGCGTCCCGCTCCGCGCCGCTCACCTCGGCGCCGCGCGCCGCGGCGAGCAGCAGCGCGAGGCCCGCCCCGCAGTCGAGGCCGAGCAGGCGGGTGCCGGGGCCGATGCCCAAGCGGTCGTATACGGCCTCATAGAGCGGCACCAGCATCCGTTCCTGGATCTCCGCCCAGTCGCGCGCCCGGGCCGGCGGCTCGGCCGGGACGGGAGCGGGGAGCGAGGGTGTGTGCTGGTGCTGCCGTACGAGGGTGTGTGCCATAGCCGTACGCCCCTGTTCGCCGAGATCATCCGCCTGGTCCGCCCCCGGTGCATTCCCCCCGTATGCCAGGGAACTGCGGATTGCGCCCGCCGTCCAGAGGGCACCGGGGCCGATTGCGAAGGCTTGCCCCATACGGGCCCGGGTCCGCGTCCATCCGGCCCGTCCACGGCGGATTAACGTCTGCCCCCGTCGCCCCTTTATGCTCTGCGCCATGGCTAAGGCTCCCGTTCTCACCCCCCAGGCGGACGACTTCCCGCGCTGGTACCAGGACTTGATCAACAAGGCCGAGCTGGCCGACAACGGCCCGGTGCGCGGCACCATGGTCATCCGTCCGTACGGGTACGGGCTCTGGGAGCGGATGCAGCAGGAGATGGACGCGCGGATCAAGGAAGCGGGCGCGCAGAACGCGTACTTCCCGCTCTTCATCCCGCAGTCCTTCCTCACCAAGGAGGCGGAGCACGTCGAGGGCTTCGCCCCCGAGCTCGCCGTCGTCACGCACGGCGGCGGCAAGGACCTCGACGAGCCGGTGGTCGTCCGCCCCACCTCCGAGACGATCATCAACGACTACTTCTCGAAGTGGGTGCAGAGCTACCGCGACCTGCCCCTGCTCATCAACCAGTGGGCGAACGTGGTCCGCTGGGAGATGCGGCCGCGGGTCTTCCTGCGCACCACCGAATTCCTCTGGCAGGAGGGGCACACCGCCCACGCCACGTATGAGGACGCGCGTGACTATGCCGCGCACATCCACAAGAACGTGTACGCCGACTTCATGATCAATGTCCTCGGCATCGACGTGGTCCTCGGCCGCAAGACCCCCAAGGAGCGCTTCGCCGGCGCCATCAACACCCTCACCCTCGAGGGCATGATGCGCGACGGCAAGGCCCTGCAGATGGGCACCAGCCACGAGCTCGGCACCAACTTCGCCAAGGCCTTCGAGACGTCGTACCTGTCGAAGGAGGGCAAGCAGGAGCTCGTCTGGCAGACCTCCTGGGGCTCCTCGACCCGCATGGTCGGCGGCCTGATCATGTCCCACGGCGACGACAACGGCCTGCGGGTCCCGCCGCGGCTCGCCCACATCCAGGCCGTCGTCATGGCCATCAAGGGCGACGACGCGGTGCTGGCCAAGGTCCGCGAGCTCGGCGACCAGCTGAAGGCCGCGGGCATCCGCGTCCAGGTCGACGACCGCACCGACACCCCCTTCGGCCGCCGGGCCGTCGACTGGGAGCTCAAGGGCGTCCCCGTACGCATCGAGATCGGCCCGCGCGACCTGGAGAACGGCACCGCGATGCTCGCCCGCCGCATTCCCGGCGGCAAGGAGCCGGTGCAGCTCGACGCGCTGCAGGCGCTGGTCCCCAAGGTCCTCGAGGAGGACCAGCAGGCCCTGCTGCGCGAGTCCCGCGAGCGCCGCGAGTCCCGTACCAGCGACGTCCGGACCCTCGAGGAGGCCGCCGAGGCCGCGGCCGCCGGCGGCTGGGCCCGTATTCCCTGGGCCGACCTCGGCCCGGAGGGCGAGGACAAGCTGGCCCAGCAGGCGGTCAGCGTGCGCTGCCTCGTCGCCGAGGACGGGTCGGTGCCGGAGGCCGATGACGCACCCGGTACGCTCGCGATCGTGGGCCGCGCCTACTGAGGGACCCTCGAAAAAGCGGCCGCCGGGCGGGAACCGATCGCCGAGCCGCCCCGTCTAAGCGGGGCGACCGGGCGCGTACGGAATTGCTCGCGCTGGGGCGTACACGCCGGGTATGTGCGGGCTTGTTGTTAACTGCGCCAGTTAGTTGCAGATCTACGCAGATCAACGCACCCGCCCCTGCTCACCACGCATGAGTGGGTACTGGCACGTAGGAGCAAATTAATCGGGACGTCCCGGAATCGGAACACAATGGCGCCTTCGCTCGTTGGACACGACGTGAGCACGACACCACCTGTTCTCGCCGCAGAACTGGCACACGCGTGGGCCGAGATCCAACGGCACCACCCGGAGCTGCCGGATCTTGCCGCGCCCGAAGCACTGATCGGAGAGTCCTCGTCCGCCTGCGGCGCGGAGCTCTCTTTCGAACGGCTCCTGCACGAAGGTGTCCACGGCATCGCCGCAGCCCGCGGCATCCGCGACACCTCACGTGCCGGCCGGTACCACAACCGACGCTTCCTCGCGATCGCCGAGGAGATGGGTCTGGAGCACTCCGACGAGCCGCACCCGTCCAGCGGGTTCTCGCTCGTGACCCTCACCCCGGAGACGCGGAAGCGCTATCGCCCCGCCATCGAGAGACTGCAGCGCGCGCTGAAGGCGCACACCGCGGCCACGACCGCCGACACGGGGCGGTCCTTCCGCGGGCCCGCCGCGCGGCACGGCTCGTCCGGCGGCGGGGTGCGGGTGAAGGCGGTGTGCGACTGCGGACGCAATGTCCGGGTCGTGCCGTCCGTCCTCGCCCAGGCGCCGATCGTCTGCGGCGGATGCGGAAAGCCGTTCCGGATCCCGGAAGTGGAGCCGGCGGCAGTCGCCTGATCCGAGCGGGCCTTGGTTGCGGAGGTCTGATCGGGACTCTGACGGTCACGGTTGCGTACGGAGCTGTGCACGGTGCTGCCGTCACAGCTGCGTACGGGGCTGCTGCAAACGTGTGGCACAATGGCTAGCTGTACTCGACAGTCGCATAGGACCCCTCTCTCCTCCGGCTGACGCGTCCATCGGGCACTCGGGTACCGCAACCCCACGCGGCACATCGCAGTGCTCAACCACGTCAACATCAGGAGACACCACTCCCGTGGCAGTCAAGATCAAGCTGAAGCGCCTGGGCAAGATCCGTGCGCCGCACTACCGCATCGTCGTCGCCGACTCCCGTACCCGCCGTGACGGCCGGGCCATCGAGGAGATCGGTCTGTACCACCCGGTGCAGAATCCCTCGCGCATCGAGGTCGACTCCGAGCGTGCCCAGTACTGGCTGAGCGTCGGCGCGCAGCCGACCGAGCCGGTCATGGCCATCCTCAAGGTCACCGGCGACTGGCAGAAGTTCAAGGGCCTGCCGGCCCCGGAGCCGATGAAGGTCGCCGAGCCGAAGGCCGACAAGCGCGCCCTCTTCGAGGCCGCCGCGAAGTCCTCCGGCGAGGAGTCGAAGGGTGACGCCGTCACCCCGAAGGCGAAGAAGGCCGACAAGGCCGAGAAGAAGGCCGAGGCCGCTGAGGCCGAGGCTCCCGCCGAGTCGACCGAGGCCTGAGGATGCTCGAGGAAGCCCTCGAGCACCTGGTGAAGGGCATCGTCGACAACCCCGACGAGGTGCAGGTCGAACGCCGCAACCTGCGCCGCGGCAGCGTGCTCGAGGTCCGGGTGCACCCCGAGGACCTCGGCAAGGTCATCGGCCGTAACGGCCGGACCGCCCGCTCGCTCCGCACCGTCGTGGGCGCGCTCGGCGGACGAGGCATCCGGGTCGACCTGGTCGACGTGGACGAGATCCGCTGAGACGCCGCGCGCTTTGCGTATAACAGACCGGGGAGGCCCAGAAGGGCCTCCCCGGTCTGCGTTTGTCACCACTCTCCGGAGGAACATCGTGCAGCTCGTAGTCGCGCGCATCGGGCGTGCTCACGGGATCAAGGGCGAGGTCACCGTCGAGGTGCGGACCGACGAGCCCGAGCTGCGGCTCGGGCCCGGTGCCGTACTGCACACGGACCCCGCCGAGCGTGGGCCGCTGAAGATCGCCACCGGCCGCGTGCACAGCGGGCGGCTGCTGCTGCGCTTCGAGGGCGTGAGCGACAGGACCGGGGCGGAGGAGCTCCGTAACACCCTCCTCATCGCCGACGTGGACCCGGACGAGACGCCCGAGGACCCGGAGGAGTTCTACGACCACCAGCTCGTCGACCTCGACGTGGTGACGCAGGACGGGACCGCGGTCGGGCGGATCGAGGAGATCGCGCACACCCCGGGGCAGGACCTGCTGGTGGTGAAGCGGCCGGATGACTCCGAGGTGCTGATCCCGTTCGTCAACGAGATCGTGCCCGAGATCGACCTCGAGGAGCAGCGCGTCGTGATCACCCCGCCGCCGGGCCTCCTCGACGACGAGGAAGCCGCGCGGTGAGGCTCGACGTCGTCACGATCTTCCCGGAGTACCTGGAGCCGCTGAACGTCTCCCTCGTGGGGAAGGCGCGGGCCCGCGGGCAGCTCGATGTGCGCGTCCATGACCTGCGGGAATGGACCCACGATCGGCACAACACGGTGGATGACACCCCGTACGGCGGCGGCCCCGGCATGGTCATGAAGCCGGACCCGTGGGGCGAGGCGCTGGACGAGATCATCGGGTCCGGGGCCGACGGCGCCGAGCCCGTGATCGTCGTGCCCACGCCCAGCGGCCGGCCCTTCACCCAGGAGCTCGCCGTCGAGCTCTCCGGCAAGCCGTGGCTGGTCTTCACCCCGGCCCGGTACGAGGGCATCGACCGGCGGGTGATCGAGGAATACGGCGAGCGCTGCGACGTCCGCGAGGTCTCCATCGGGGACTACGTGCTCGCGGGCGGCGAAGCGCCGGTGCTGGTGATGGTGGAGGCCGTCGCGCGGCTGCTGCCGGGTGTGCTCGGGAACGCCGCCTCGCATCAGGACGACTCCTTCGCGCCCGGGGAGATGGCACAGCTGCTGGAGGGGCCCGTCTACACCAAGCCGCCCGAGTGGCGGGGGCGGGAGATCCCGGAGGTGCTGGTCAGCGGGCACCACGGGAAGATCGCGCGGTGGCGGCGGGACCAGGCCCTGGCCCGTACGACCGCGAACCGGCCCGATCTGATCGCGGGCGCCGAGGCCGGGAGCTTCGACAAGAAGGACCGGCAGACCCTCGCAGAGCTGGGCTGGGCCGAGGGCGAGGACGGCCGATTTTGGCGTCCGGGCCAGGTCGTGGAAGAATAGCCAGGCTGTTCACCGTCCGACGTGCGCCCCTGCCACAGGGGGATACGACGCCCGTACGACGGGGCAGCCACCGTAATCCATTTACTTAGCCGCTGATGACCTGTGGCATTGGCGAAGAAAGCGAAACACTCATGTCGCACCTCCTCGACAGCGTCGACGCCGCATCGCTGCGCACCGACATCCCGTCCTTCCGCCCGGGTGACACCGTCAACGTCCACGTGCGCGTCATCGAGGGCAACCGCTCCCGTGTGCAGCAGTTCAAGGGCGTCGTCATCCGCCGCCAGGGCGCGGGCATCCGCGAGACCTTCACCGTCCGCAAGGTCAGCTTCTCCGTCGGCGTCGAGCGCACCTTCCCGGTGCACACGCCGGTCGTCGAGAAGATCGAGGTCGTGACCAAGGGCGACGTCCGCCGCGCCAAGCTGTACTACCTGCGCGACCTGCGCGGCAAGGCCGCCAAGATCAAGGAGAAGCGCGAGAACTGAGCGCGTCCCACTTCTTCGAAGAGCCCCGCGGCTTTGTGCCGCGGGGCTCTTCGCATGTCCGGCCGCCCGGGCGGTTAGGCTCAATGCTCGATGGACGTACACATTGCGGAGCGCGGGCACCGCTCTGACCTTGAGGACGAGGGGGCGGAGCGGCGGTTGCGTTTTCCCTGGCGGCGGGTGTCGGCGATCGGGGGCGTGTGCGTCGTCGTGGTGCTGCTGGTGAGCGCGTTCGTGGTGCAGCCGTTCCTGATCCCCAGCGGGTCGATGGAGGGCACCCTGCGGCCCGGGGACCGGATCATGGTCAACAAGCTGGCGTACCGTTTCGGCGACGACGCGCCGCGGCGCGGTGACGTCGTCGTCTTCGACGGGACCGGCACCTTCAGCGGCGAGCAGCCGGCCGGCAATCCGGTGACCGGGATGCTCCGTAAGGCGGCCTCGGCGGCGGGCCTCGCGGAGCCGGCGGAGACCGATTACGTCAAGCGCGTCATCGGCGTCGGCGGCGACCGGGTCACGTGCTGCGACAAGCAGCTGCGCCTTACGGTGAACGGGCATCCGGTGGACGAGAGGGCGTACCTTTATCCCGGTGATACGCCGTCGCGAGTACGTTTCGATGTTGTGGTGCCGACCGGGAAGCTGTGGGTGATGGGAGATCACCGCAGCGATTCGCGTGACTCACGCGATCTGCTCGGGGCGCCCGGCGGGGGGATGGTGCCCGTGGACCGGGTGATCGGCAGGGCCGACTGGATCGGCTGGCCCCTGGGGCGCTGGAGCGCCGTGGGGCGGGCCGAGCATGGGTAGCCATGCCAAACCGAAGCGCTCGCGCGGCCGCGCGTCCGCGTATACCGGCCGGGCGGACCGGCGCCGGCTGGCGCAGAAGGTCAAGCGGAAGCGCAGGCGGTCGGCGATCAAGGAGATCCCGCTGATCGTCGGGGTCGCGCTCATCATCGCTTTGGCGATAAAGACCTTTCTCCTCCAGGCCTTTGTGATTCCGTCGGGCTCGATGGAGCAGACGATCAAGATCGGCGACCGGGTGGTCGTGGACAAGCTCTCCCCGTGGTTCGGGTCGAAGCCCGAGCGCGGGGACGTCGTCGTTTTCAAGGACCCGGGCAAGTGGCTGCAGCGCGATCCGGCGGCCCAGCAGGGCAGTGGCGGCGACCCCGTGGGCATCAAGCAGGCGAAGGGCGCGCTGACCTTCATCGGGCTGCTGCCGTCCGACCGCGATCAGGACCTGATCAAGCGCGTCGTCGGTACGGAGGGTGACCGGGTGAAGTGCTGCGACAGCAGCGGCCGGGTCACGGTGAACGGCACGGCCATCACGGAGCCGTATCTCTACCCGGACGACAAGCCCTCCCAGGAGGCCTTCGACGTGACGGTGCCGTCCAACCGGCTGTTCGTCATGGGCGACCACCGCAGCAACTCCGCCGACTCCCGCTACCACCGCACCGACGGGTACCAGGGGACCGTGCCCGAGGAGAACGTTGTCGGCCGGGCCATGGCCATCGCCTGGCCGTTCGGTCACTGGCGCGGACTCCAGCAGCGGGACACCTACGCGTCAGTGCCGGATCCGGTCGCCGGGGCACATAGTGTGTCCTTGAAGAAATCGACGGATACAACGCAAGAGAACGTCCCCCTCCCGACTCCTGCGGAACTCCCGCTCGTTATGGGAGTGGTGGGCCTGCACCGGTGGCGGAGCAGGCGGCGGCGAGACTTGAGGAGTGGATGTGGGGGACGTGGCAGTCGGCGCCCGGTCCGGACACGAAGAGCCCGAGGACGCCGGTGGGCAGCCTGAGCACGGGACTCCCAGCGCTCCCAGCGGCGGAAAGAGCAAGGTGAAGAAGGAACGCTCGTTCTGGAAGGAACTGCCGATCCTGATCGGCATCGCGCTGGTCCTGGCGCTCTTGATCAAGACGTTCCTGGTCCAGGCCTTCTCGATCCCGTCCGACTCCATGCAGAACACCCTGCAGCGCGGCGACCGCGTCCTGGTGGACAAGCTCACGCCCTGGTTCGGCTCCAAGCCGGAGCGCGGCGAGGTCGTGGTCTTCCACGACCCGGGCGACTGGCTGAACGGCGAGGAGGCCCCCGAGGCGCCGGGCGGCGTCGTCGGCGGCATCCAGAAGGTGCTCAGCTTCGTCGGCCTGATGCCCTCCGCCGAGGAGCAGGACCTGATCAAGCGGGTCATCGCCACCGGCGGCGACACGGTCGAGTGCAAGGGCACCGGCCAGGTCAAGGTCAACGGCAAGGCGCTGAACGAGACCGACTACATCTTCCCGGGCAACACCCCCTGCAGCGACAAGCCCTTCGGCCCGATCAAGGTCCCCGACGGGATGATCTGGGTGATGGGCGACCACCGCCAGGACTCCCTCGACTCGCGCTACCACGAGCAGTCGCCCGACAAGGGCTTCGTCGACGAGGACCTGGTGGTCGGCCGCGCCTTCGCGGTGGCCTGGCCGCTGAACCGCTGGGACTGGCTGTCCATCCCGGACACCTTCAAGCAGGTCACGAGCGCGGCCGCGCCCGCGACGCCGGTGGCGCTCGGCCTTGCCGGGGCCGTACCGCTGGTGCTGCTGCGCCGGCGGCGGCTGCTGGCGAAGGCGGTCGGCGAGGCGAAGGTGGCCGATCATGTGAAGGCCGATCACGGTGATGCTGTGAAGGTTGATCACGGTGCGGCAATGAAGGGCTGACGGGTCCCGATACCCCTGGGTAGGGTGCGGTCCCATGAGCAGCAGCAGGACGGCACGCGCCCGTAGCAACCAGATCGACAGCGTGGTGTCCGGCCTTGCCGTGGCGCTCGGCTGCGTGCTCTTCCTGGGCGGCTTCGCCTGGGGCGCGATCACGTTTCAGCCGTATACGGTGCCGACCGACTCGATGGCCCCGACGGTCGGCGCCGGCGACCGGGTGCTCGCCGAGCGTACGGACGGCGCTGAGGTGCGCCGCGGCGACGTGGTCGTCTTCCAGGACAAGGTGTGGGGCGACCTGCCCATGGTCAAGCGGGTGGTCGCGGTCGGCGGGGACACGGTGAGCTGCTGCGACAAGCAGCAGCGCATCAAGGTCAACGGCAAGGCGATCGACGAGCCCTACGTCGCCGCCGCGCAGCGCGCGGGCCAGGACGGCTTCGGGGCCGTGAAGGTGCCCGAGGGCAAGCTCTTCCTGCTCGGCGACCACCGGGCGGACTCCCTCGACTCGCGCGAACACCTGCAGAACGCCGCAAAGGGCTCGGTCTCCCGGGCCGCCGTGCGCGGCCGGGTGGAGGGCACGGTGTGGCCGCTCGGGACGGCCGGGACGCTGGCGCCGGCGGAGGGCTTCGCGGGGCTGCCCGGCGGGGTGACGGAGCGGGGGCCGCTGCGATTGATCGTGTGGGCTGTCTTCGGCGGGGCAGTGATGATCCTGGGCGGTGCGGCGTACGGGCCGGTCGCCAGGCGGATCCGGGGGAGGTGAGGTGCTGGTGTCAGGGTCGGCCGGGAGGGAGCTGCGCAAGGTCGCGCGAGTGATCGTGCTGGATCCCGATGACCGGATCCTGCTGCTGCACGGAATGGAACCGGACGACCCGTCCGACGACTGGTGGTTCACGCCGGGCGGTGGCCTGGAGGGGGACGAGACCCGCGAGGAGGCCGCCCTGCGGGAGCTGGCCGAGGAAACGGGTATCACAGGGGAGTCGGTGCGGCTCGGTCCGCTGCTGTGGCGGCGGGAGTGCTCGTTTCCCTTCGCCGGGCGGCGGTGGGACCAGGACGAGTGGTACTACCTGGCGCGGGTGGACCGGGAGACGGCGGCGGCCGCGGCGGTCGCCGACGGCCTGTCCGAGCTGGAAAAGCGCAGCATGATGGGGCTGCGGTGGTGGACGTACGCGGAACTGTCCGCCACCCGTGAGACCGTGTACCCCACCAAGCTGGCCGCACTGCTGGGACAGCTGCTGGAGGAAGGACCTCCGATCAGTCCAGTGCTCCTCGAGACGGAGCGGGTCTGACGCACAATGGGGGCACGTACGGCGGAAGGGGAACAGCTCATGAGCGCCGAAGACCTCGAGAAGTACGAGACCGAGATGGAGCTCAAGCTCTACCGGGAGTACCGCGATGTGGTCGGGCTGTTCAAGTACGTGATCGAGACGGAGCGGCGCTTTTACCTCACCAATGACTACGAGATGCAGGTGCACTCGGTCCAGGGCGAGGTCTTCTTCGAGGTCTCCATGGCGGACGCGTGGGTGTGGGACATGTACCGGCCGGCCCGGTTCGTCAAGCAGGTGCGGGTGCTCACGTTCAAGGACGTGAATATCGAGGAGCTCAATAAGGCGGATCTGGAGATGCCGTCCGACGACCTCGGGTGACGGACTGGGATGCGGACCCGGGTGACGGAGTTTTCCACAACCCGGAAGTAATCCACCGGAACGGCCCAAGATCCCTTAACTGATTGCTCGCCCCGGCAGAGTCGCAGCCGGAGGTGAGGCCGATGCCGAACGCACGGCAGGCGATCGGGCAGTACGGAGAACGGCTCGCGGAGCGCCGGCTCACGGCCGCGGGCATGACGATCCTGGAGCGGAACTGGCGGTGCCGGGCCGGCGAGGTCGATCTGGTGGCGCTGGATGGGGATGCGCTGGTTCTTTGCGAGGTGAAGACCCGTAAGACCGGGCTCTTCGAGCATCCGATGGCCGCGATCACCCCGGAGAAGGCGGCCCGGCTGCGCCGCCTCGCCGAGGAGTGGATGGCACGGCACGGCGGCCCGCCGCCGGGCGGCGTCCGTATCGACATCGTCGGGGTGCTGGTCCCCGACCGCGGTGCCCCCGTGATTGAGCACGTTCGGGGGGTGGCCTGATGGGGTTCGCGCGTACGTGCTCCGTGGCCCTGGTCGGGGTGGAGGGCGTGGTGGTCGAGGTCCAGGCGGACCTTGAGCCCGGGCTGGCGAACTTCGCTCTCGTCGGGCTGCCCGACAGGAGCCTGGTGGAGAGCCGGGACCGGGTGCGGGCCGCGGTGATCAATTCCGGCGGTCAGTGGCCGCAGATGAAGCTCACCGTGGGGCTGAGCCCGGCGGCCGTTCCGAAGGGCGGCAGCGGCTTCGACCTGGCGGTCGCCTGCGCGGTCCTCGGAGCGGCGGGGCGGATCAGTCCTCATACTCTGACGGACCTCGTCATGGTGGGCGAGCTGGGCCTTGACGGCCGGGTGCGGCCGGTCCGCGGCGTGCTCCCCTCGGTGCTGGCGGCCGCGGACGCGGGATACCGGCAGGTGGTGGTGCCCGAGCGGACAGCGGCGGAGGCGGGCCTGGTGCCGGGGGTGTCCGTGCTGGGCGTGCGGAGCCTGCGGCAGCTGATCGCGGTGCTGAACGACGAGTCCCCGCCCGAGGAGGAACCGGAGGACGGGCCCGAGCACGGCCTTCCTGACCCGCTGCTGGCCGGGCTCGCGGTGCCCGGGCTCGGCATCGGCGCCGGGATGCCGGCGGACGAGCCGGCGCCCGATCTGGCCGACGTGGCCGGGCAGCACACGGCCCGGCGGGCGCTGGAGGTGGCGGCGGCCGGCGGGCACCACTTGTTCCTGAAGGGGCCACCGGGCGCGGGCAAGACCTTGCTGGCCGAGCGGCTCGTCGGCATCCTCCCGCCGCTGACGGAGCAGCAGTCGCTCGAGGTGACGGCGGTGCACTCGGTCGCCGGCACCCTCCCCGCCGGGCAGCCGCTGATCGACCGGGCGCCCTACTGTGCGCCGCACCACTCGGCGTCCATGGCGGCGATTGTCGGCGGCGGCACGGGATTCCCCCGTCCCGGAGCGGTTTCGCTCGCGCACCGGGGCGTACTGTTCATGGACGAGGCGCCCGAGTATCGGCCGCAGGTCCTCGACGCGATGCGGCAGCCGCTGGAGTCCGGCCATGTGATCGTGGCCAGAGCCGCGGGGATGATGCGGATGCCCGCCCGGTTCCAGCTGTTACTGGCGGCCAACCCGTGCCCCTGCGGCAGGCATGGCCTCGATTCCGAGGGCTGTGAGTGTCGCCCGGATTCGGTCAGGCGCTATGCCGCCCGCCTCTCCGGACCGCTGATGGACCGTATCGACCTGAGGGTCACCGTCCAGCCGGTCTCCCGTGCCGACCTCATCGGCGATGGCATACGGGGGGAGTCCAGCGCGGTCGTCGCCGAGCGCGTGCTGGAAGCCCGCTCCCGCGCGGCCACGCGCTACCTGGACACGCCGTGGCTCATCAACGGGGAGGTGCCCGGGCACGAGCTGCGCACCCGCTGGCCGGTCGGGCCGGGCGCGCTGTACGAGGCGGAGCGCGACATGGAGCGCGGGCTGCTGACGGCTCGCGGCCTCGACCGGGTGCTGCGCGTCGCGTGGACGTCCGCCGACCTCGCCGAGCGTGACCGGCCGACGGCAGAGGACGTGAACTTCGCGCTGGAAATGCGCACGGGCGTGGCCCGTGGCGTGACGATGGCGGTCCGGCCATGACAGCGGGGGAGGAGCTGCTCGCCCGAGTAGGGCTGGCGCGGTTGGTGGAGCCCGGGGATGAAGGGGCCGGGCGGATGGTGCGGGAG
>NZ_JAAKZV010000188.1 GCF_011044975.1 Streptomyces coryli
GGGAGGGAAAATTACGCCAGACCGGGGAAGAAGAGCTTCAGTTCGCGCTCTGCCGACTCCTCGGAGTCGCTCGCGTGGATCAGGTTCTCGCGGACGATCGAGCCGAAGTCGCCCCGGATGGAGCCCGGTGCCGCCGCGATCGGGTCCGTCGGGCCCGCCAGGGTCCTCAGGCCCTCGATCACGCGCTCGCCCTCCACCACCAGCGCCACCACCGGGCCGGACGCCATGAACTCCACCAGCGGCTCGTAGAACGGCTTGCCGACGTGCTCGCCGTAGTGCTGCTCCAGCACGGAGCGGTCCAGGGTGCGCAGCTCCATCGCGGCGATCTGCCAGCCGGCCTTCCGCTCGATGCGGCCGACGATCTCCCCGATCAGGCCGCGGCGGACGGCGTCGGGCTTCAGAAGGACGAGGCTGCGCTGGCTCACGGATCGGCTCCTTGTAATGCTTTGCGTACGGGACGGTGCCGCAGACATTACCCGGCGGCCGGAGCCGCCGAGCCCGGGCCCTCGTCGGCCGCCGCCCGGGCCGCCTTGATCTCGTCGACTTTGCGGCCGAAATGCACCGACGCCCACCACAGCCCGGCGAAGCAGGCCCCGAGGAAGAACATCAGCGGCACCACGAATCCGCTCAGAATCAGCCCGATCTGCAGCGCCCAGCCCAGCTGCACCGCCCCGGGCCGCGACAGCATCCCGCACAGCAGCACGCTGAGCACCATCGCCGTACCGAAGACGGCCCACACCGCGCCCGCCGACAGCTCGCTGAGCTGCATCGCCACCAGACCGGCGAAGCCGATGATGAAGAACTCACCGATCAGCGTGCTCGCACACAGCGTCCGCATCGCCGTAACCCCTATTCCTTGCCCAGCAGCAGCCGGGCCTCGCCCACGGTGATGACGGACCCCGTCACCAGCACGCCGGCCCCGGCATACTCGGCCTCTTCCTCGGCCAGCGTAATGGCGGCCTCCAGCGCGTCGTCGAGCCGCGGCTCCACGACCACCCGCTCGTCGCCGAAGACCTCGACCGCGACCGCCGCGAGCTCGTCGACGTCCATGGCGCGCTCGCTGGCGTTGCGGGTCACCACGATCTCGGCGAAGACCGGCTCGAAGGCCTCCAGCAGCCCGCGTACGTCCTTGCCGACCGTCGCGCCCACGACCCCGATGAGGCGGCTGAAATCGAACGCCTCCGAGATCCCTGCGGCGGCCGCCCGCGCGCCCGCGGGGTTGTGCGCGGCGTCCAGCACCACGGTCGGGCTGCGGCGCATCACTTCGAGCCGGCCGGGCGAGACCACCGAGGCGAAGGCCTGCCGGACGGTGTCCACATCGAGGGTGCGGGAGTGCACCGAGCCGACGCCGAAGAACGCCTCCACCGCGGCCAGCGCCACCGCCGCGTTGTGCGCCTGGTGCTCGCCGTGCACCGGCAGGAAGATGTTGTCGTACTCGCCGCCCAGGCCCCGTAGCGTCACCAGCTGCCCGCCGACCGCGATCTCGCGGGAGACGACGCCGAACTCCATGCCCTCGCGGGCCACCGTCGCGTCCACCTCGACGGCCTTCTTGAGCACCACCTGCGCGGCTTCCACCGGCTGCTGCGCCAGCACAACCGTGGCGTCCTTCTTGACGATCCCGGCCTTGTCGGCGGCGATCTCCCCGGGGGTCTCGCCCAGCACCGCCGTGTGGTCGAGGTCGATCGGCGTGATCACGGCGACCGGCGCGTCGATGACGTTGGTCGTATCCCAGCTGCCGCCCATGCCGACCTCGATCACGGCGACGTCGACGGGCGCGTCCGCGAAGGCCGCGTAGGCCATGCCGGTCATCAGCTCGAAGAAGGAGAGCGGGTTCTCCTGCCGGGCGTCGGTCATCTCCGCGTACGGCTTGATGTCGCGGTACGACTCGATGAACTTCTCCGGCGCGATGGGCTCCCCGTCCAGGACGATGCGCTCGGTGATCGACTGCAGGTGCGGGCTGGTGTAGCGCCCGGTGCGCAGGTCGCAGCCGAGCAGCAGCGCCTCGATCATGCGGGCGGTGGAGGTCTTGCCGTTCGTGCCGGTGATGTGGATGGAGGGGTACGAGCGCTGCGGCTCGCCCAGGATGTCCATCAGCATCTCGATCCGCGCCAGCGTTGGATCGATCTTCGTTTCCGGCCACCGCTGCTGCAGCTCGGTCTCGACCTCGCGCAGCTCGCGGTCGACCTCGGGGTCGCTGGGCCGGGCCGGAATGCCGTCCCCCCGCGGCGTGCCCGCCTGGGCGCGCAGGGTACGGCTGCCTGCCTCGATGACGGCGAGGTCGGGGTCGCGGTTGGTCTCCTCGCCGACGATCTCCTCGAACTGGTCGAGGGCGTCGTCGGAAGGAGTGGGATCGTCGGGGTCAGGACCTGCGGAATCGGGGCGCGCGCTCACGGGGCCAGTGTAGGAGGAGTGCGCGCCCCGGTGCGTCAGCAGCCTCCGGTGGCCTGGTGGGCGCCGATGTCGGGGGCGCAGCCGGACGGGAGTGGGTTGCCGTAGTAGTCGCGGGCGCCGTTGTCCGGGACCGCCGTGCCCGCCTTCCGCGCCGCTGATCCGGTGCCGAGGTGTACGTCCCCGGCGCCCGGGTCCGCCAGCAGCGGATCGCCGGTGATCTTGGCTGGATCGGTCGGTTCGTTCGCCGGGTGGTTGCCGTGGAAGAGGTTGTGCGACCAGGTGTGGTCGCCCGCGGTGTAGTCGAAGCCGCCGCTCCCGTGGTTCGCGAAGAGGTTGTTCGTCCACTTCACCGTGGTGCTCTGGTCCTGGTGGATGAAGTCGGTGGTCGAGCCTTCCGGCAGGTAGAAGGTGTTGTTGTAGAAGTGGGCGTTCTTCTCGCCCGCGGCCAGCAGCAGCTTCGCGCCGTCGTTGACGCTCGTGTTGTAGCGGACGACGGTCCCGGTCGACTGCGAGCCGGCCCCG
The DNA here is from genome assembly GCF_011044975.1 of Streptomyces coryli. GTDB lineage: Bacteria > Actinomycetota > Actinomycetes > Streptomycetales > Streptomycetaceae > Streptomyces > Streptomyces coryli. The sequence continues at coordinate 2,914 of NZ_JAAKZV010000188.1, forward strand.
CAGCCGCCGCACAGCAGCATGAAGCCGCCCTCGTTGTCGTGGCTGTAGTTGTACTGGAAGAGGGCGTTCTTCACGCCGAAGTCGGCGTCGAAGGCCATCCCGTCGTTGAGCGCCGGGAAGCGGACGTGGTGCACCTCGTTGAACTGGATCACCGGGTTGTCGCTGTTGATCGTCCAGATCCCGGCGTTGTTGCCCTTGGAGCGCATCCAGATGTCGTACGCCTCGTTGTGCTCGACCAGCCCGCGGTCGGAGGCGCGCAGCACGATGCCGTCGCCGCCGGTGTCGTGGATCTCGTTGCCGCGGAAGACGACGTTCAGCGACGGCAGCCAGTTGTTCTTGCCTGAACAGCCGTCGCCGGTGCCGTATTCGGGGCGGCACATCCACGTGGAGACGTTGGTGAGGCCCTCCCGGTCGACCTTGTAGATCTCGTTGTCCAGGGCGTACGCGCCGTCGAACCGGGTCGGCTTCTGCGTGCCGCTGACCCGGAACTGGATGCCGTTGGACCGCTTGTTGTCGTCGCCGGAGACGTGGTGGACGTAGAGGTTCTGCAGCACGATGTGGTGTCCGGTACCGAAGTCCTCCAGCTCGGCGAGGACGCCGTTGCGCTCGGCCGGGGTGGCGGCGGTGTTGGTCACCTCCAGGTCCCTGACCTCCCAGTACTGGACGTTGTAGAGGTGCACGGGCGCGTAGACCTGGCCCTCCCCCGCGATCACCGGGCGGGCGGTGCCGCTCCCGTACGCGCCGACCTGGACCGGCGCGGCCGCGCTGCCGGATCCCTTGGGCTTGAGCTGCCCTGTGCAGGTGGTGCCGCGCTTGAGGAGCAGGCGGTCGCCGGGGCCGTACGCGCGGGCGTTGGCGGCAGCGAGGGAGTTCCAGGGGGACGCGCTGCTGCCGTCGCCGCCCGCAGCGGCCGAGCAGTCGACGTAGTAGGTGGACGCGGCGGGCTTCGCCGCGGCGGACGGGCCGGGGACGGCGAGGGCTGCTGCTGCCGCCAGGGCCATGCCAAGAAGAGCTCGGAGTCGGATCACGGCCCCGGACGCTAGGGAGCGACTGATCGTACGTCAAGGGTTCTCGGATCGTTCGGTCAATCGATCAGGAGCTGGTCTAGGGTGTGCGCCATGCGTACGCCCGCGGCCGAGCGCCGTCAGCAGATCCTCGAAGTGGTGCGGGGCCAGGAAGCCATCCGCCTCGCCGACCTGGCCGCGCGGCTGAACGTCTCCCCCGTGACCGTCCGCCGCGACGTCGAGGCGCTCGCCCAGCAGGGCCTGCTGCACCGCTCGCACGGCGCGGTGCGCGCGGCCGGCGCCGCCCCCGAGCGCCCGGCGACCGCGGTGCTCGGGATGCTCGTCCCGGACGCCGCGTACTACTTCGCCGACATCATCCGCGGCGCCCGCGCGGCGGCGGCCGAGGCCGGCGCCCGCCTCGTCCTCGGCATCTCCGGCTACCGGCCCGAGGAGGACAGGACCCAGCTCGACCGCCTCACCGAATCCGGGGCCGACGCGCTCCTGCTGAGCCCGAGCTGGCCGGACGGCTTCCCCACCGACACCGAGTCCGACCAGCTGAGCCGGCTGGCCACCCCCGCCGTCCTGGTCGAGCGCCGCGCCGCCCCCGGCACCCCCGCCGCGGAGCTGGACCGGGTCAGCTCCGACCACACCCACGGCTGCTTCCTCGCCGTACGCCACCTCGCCGCCCTCGGCCACGACCGCATCCGCCTGGTCGCCCGCGCGGACAGCCCGACCGCGACGGCGGTCCGGCAGGGCTTCGCGGCGGCGGCCCTGGCACTGGACCTCCCCGCCCAGGAGCCGCTCGCGGGCGGGCCCGGCGAACTGGAGCGGGCGGCCGGCCAGTTGGCGGCGGCAGTGGCGGCCGGCGAGACGCGGGCGGTGCTGGTGCACAACGACATCGACGCCATCGCCCTGGTGCAGCGGCTGCACACGCACGGCGTGCGCGTCCCCGACGACCTCGCGCTCATCGCGTACGACGACGAGATGGCCGCCCTCGCGGACACCCCGCTGACCGCCGTGGCCCCGCCCAAGCGCGCCGTCGGCGAGGCGGCGGTGCGGCTGGCGCTGCGCCGCATGGGCGCCGCGCCCGATCCCGGGACACACATCGAACTGCTGCCGGAGCTGCGGGTCCGGGAGTCCTGCGGGGTTTAAGTCGCGTACACGACATAGCACATAAGAGGCCGCTTACGACCTTGTCCGTCCCATTTGCCATACTTGGCGGTTCGGGTAGGCAAAGGGCGGGAGCCACGATGAGCAAGCAGACGTCGTACAGCGGTCGGGACCTCGGCATAGACCTGGGGACGGCGAACACCCTGGTCTACGTCCAGGGCAAGGGCGTGGTGCTCAACGAGCCCTCGGTCGCGGCCGTCAACTCCCATACCGGCGAGGTCATGGTCGTCGGCGCCGACGCGAAGAAGACCATCGGCCGCACCCCCTCCGGCATCACCGCCGTCCGCCCGCTGCGCGACGGCGTGATCGCGGACTTCGAGATCGCCGAGCGGATGCTGCGGCACTTCATCAAGAAGGTCGTCGGCAGCCGCTTCTTCCGCCGCGGCCCGCGCGTCGTCATCTGCGTCCCCTCCGGCATCACGGGCGTCGAGCGCCGCGCCGTGATCGAGGCCGCGGGCCGCGCGGGCGCGCAGCAGGTGCACCTCATCGAGGAGCCGCTCGCCGCCGCGATCGGTGCCGGGCTGCCGGTGGCGGAGCCGACCGGCTGCATGGTCGTGGACGTCGGCGGCGGCACGACGGAGGTCGCCGTGATCTCGCTCGGCGGCATCGTCTCCGCCCGTTCGGTACGGGTCGCGGGCGACGCGATGGACACCGCCATCGCCGCGTACGTCCACAAGGAGATGGGCCTGGCGCTCGGCGAACGCTCCGCCGAGGAGCTGAAGATGTCCATCGGCTCGGCCTCGCCCGGGATCCTCTCCCCTGCCGGACTCGGCGCGCTGATGGACCAGCTGGCCAAGGACCCGGAGCTGCGCGAGGCGGCGGCCGGCGACCCCGAGGAGACGGCGGGGCTGCGGGCCCCGGACAAGTGCGTGGTCCGCGGCCGCGAGCTGGCGACCGGGCTGCCGCGGACGCTGGAGCTGTCCGAGGAGCAGATCCGGCACGCGCTGGCCGAGCCGGTCGAGTCGATCATCGCGGCGGTCCGGGAGACCTTCGACGACTGCCCGCCGGAGCTGGCGGGCGACATCGTCGACCGGGGGCTGGTGCTGACCGGCGGCGGCGCGCTGCTGCGCGGGCTCGATCAGCGGCTGCGGCAGGAGCTGGGGATTCCGGTGACGGTGGCGGACGATCCGCTGAACTGCGTGGTGCAGGGCACCGGGCAGTGCGTGGAGGACTTCGAGCGGCTGAAGTCCGTGCTGGACACGGGGGGTTCGCGGAAGCTGCTGCTCGCGGGCGCGGCCTGAGGGTTCGCTGCGAGTGCCGCCCGGTGCGGGACAGGCGGAGTCCCGTATTCCTTGATCGTGTGTCAGCGCCGCCCCGTAGGCTGAGGTCATGCGTACCGCCCCCGCTCCAGCCGCCCGCCGGGCGGCGAAGGAGCGGACGAGGCGGCCGATGCGGCCCGGGCCCGTGCCGCGGGCGATATGGCGTTACGTGCGCCGGCTGGATCTCGGCCCGTGGCTGGCCGACCGGGCCGGGCGGGTGCGGCGGGGGCTGGTCATGGCCGGTGCGCTCGGGGCGCAAGTGGCGCTGGCCGCAGCGCATACCGGGCAGGCGCGGATGATCTCCGAGGGGCGCACGCCGCTGCGTGAGGGAGCCGTGTGGTTCGCCGGTACGGCGGTCGCGCTGCTGCTCGCGCGGGTCGCGATGGGGCTCACGGCGGCCTGGACGGCCCGCGTCGCCTTCGGCGGGACGGGGTCCGCGCGGGCGACCCTCGCCGTGCTGTGGAGCGTGGCGCCGCTCGCCGCCCTGCCGGTCTACGCCGTCGCGTACGCCGCACCCGCCGGGTCCGGCTGGCTGGAGATACCGCGCGCGCTCTGCTGGGGCTGGCTGGCCTGGCAGTGCACGGACCACGTGCACCGGGTGCAGGGCATAACCCGGCGGAAGGCCTTCCTCGCCTGCACGCTGCTGCTGCTCGGCGAGTTCCTGCTGGTGGCGTTCACGCTGCCGAGCGGGTAAAGCGTCTTGATTGGCTTGGTGATCTACCGGACTGGGTCGCGGGCATCGGTTCCGGCATAGTCGTAGGTCCAGCCTGAAGCGGTATCGCGGTCGAGAGCGAGCGTGTAGACGTGCCAGACGTTGTCCGTGAGCCGAGCGGCGCCCTGCCGTGAGGGCCGCTGGCCGTGCTCGCCCAGCTCCACGATGCGAGTTATCGGCACTCATGTCCGCAGCGAATCACCACCGCAGTGGTTACAGGAAGGGCAGACGCTTCGGCGCTGGGCGAACGGACTGGTGGCTCTGCGGCAGCACGTGAGAGCGCTCGCGATGCCGACAAAGGCCAGGAAGAGCTCGGCCTTGCGCTCGTAGCGGCGGTGCGGACGGAGGCAGCCGTTAGGCCAAGACACCGTGCGCTCGACGTGATACGCCGGTGCACCGTCTGCCAGGAGGCCTCGAAGGCCGGCGGCAGCTGCCGTCAGCTGCCGCCCACCAGCCGCTCGACCATCCCCATTGCCGGGACAACGAGCGAGCACCAATCGAGACAACCGTCTAAGTCCCCGCCCGGCAGCGCGCCTCTGCCTGCTTACGCCTTGGGCAACGAATCGAGCTGCGTCTGGATACGGGCGATGTCCGCATCCGCCGTGGACAGCCGGGTGCGGATCTTCTCGACCACGTTGTCCGGGGCCTTGGCGAGGAAGGCCTCGTTGCCGAGCTTGGCCTCCGACTGCTTCTTCTCCTTCTCGGCGGCCGCCAGGTCCTTCGTCAGCCGCTTGCGCTCGGCGGCGAAGTCGATCGCGCCGGAGAGGTCGAGGGAGATCTTCGCGCCGGAGACCGGGAGCGACGCCGTCTCGCTGAAGCCGGCGCCCTCGGGCTGCAGCCGCAGCAGCTGGCGCGCCGCCGCGTCGTGGGCGTCAAGTCCCGTATCGCCGAAGTCGATCCGGGCCGGCACCCGCTGGCCCGGCTGCAGGCCCTGATCCGAGCGGAAGCGGCGGACCTCGGTGATGACCTGCTGCAGCTTGGCGATCTCCGCCTCGGCGGCCGCGTCCCGGAAGCCGGAGTCGGTCGGCCAGTCGGCGATGACGACCGACTCGCCGCCCGTGAGCGTGGTCCACAGGGACTCGGTCACGAACGGGACGACCGGGTGCAGCAGCCGCAGCATCACGTCCAGGACCTCGCCCAGGACGCGGCGCGAGGCGTCGGCCGCCGGGCCGCCCTCGGCGAAGGTGGTCTTGGACAACTCCACGTACCAGTCGAAGACCTCGTCCCACGCGAAGTGGAAGAGCGCGTCGGAGAGCTTCGCGAACTGGTAGTCCTCGTAGTACGCGTCGACCTCGGCCACGACCGCGTTCAGCCGGGAGAGGATCCAGCGGTCGGTCGAGGAGAGCTGCTCGACGGGCGGCAGCGGCCCCTCCACCGTCGCGCCGTTCATCAGCGCGAAGCGGGTGGCGTTCCAGACCTTGTTGGCGAAGTTACGGGACCCCTGGACCCAGTCCTCGCCGATCGGCACGTCCACGCCGGGGTTGGCGCCGCGGGCGAGGGTGAAGCGGACGGCGTCGGAGCCGTACTTGTCCATCCAGTCCAGCGGGTCCACGGCATTGCCGAAGGACTTCGACATCTTCTTGCCGAACTGGTCGCGCACCATGCCGTGCAGCGCGATCGTGTGGAACGGCTCCTGGCCGTCCATCGCGTACAGGCCGAACATCATCATCCGGGCGACCCAGAAGAAGAGGATGTCGTAGCCGGTGACCAGGACGGAGTTCGGATAGAACTTCGCCAGGCTGTCCGTCTCCTCCGGCCAGCCCATCGTCGAGAACGGCCACAGGCCGGACGAGAACCACGTGTCGAGCACGTCGGTGTCCTGGGTCCAGCCGTCGCCGCTCGGCGGCTCCTCGTCCGGGCCGACGCAGACGATCTCGCCGTTCGGGCCGTGCCACACCGGGATCCGGTGGCCCCACCACAGCTGCCGGGAGATGCACCAGTCGTTGAGGTTGTCGATCCAGCCGAAGTAGCGGGACTCCATCTCCTTCGGGTGCACCTTCACCCGGCCGTCGCGGACGGCGTCCCCGGCGGCCTTGGCGAGCGGACCGACCTTGACCCACCACTGCATCGACAGCCGCGGCTCGACGGTGGTCTTGCAGCGCGAGCAGTGGCCGACGGAGTGCACGTACGGGCGCTTCTCGGCGACGATCCGGCCCTCGGCGCGCAGCGCGGCGACGATGGCGCTACGGGCCTCGAAGCGGTCCTGGCCGAGGAACGGGCCGTGCGCGGTGATCACACCGTGCTCGTCGAGGACGTTGAGGTTCTCGAGGTTGTGGCGGCGGCCGATCTCGAAGTCGTTCGGGTCGTGCGCCGGGGTCACCTTGACCGCGCCGGAGCCGAACTCCGGGTCCACGTGCTCGTCGGCGACGATCGGGATCCGGCGCCCGGTGAGCGGCAGCTCGATCTCGGTGCCGACGAGGTGTGCGTAGCGCTCGTCGTCGGGGTGCACGGCCACGGCGGTGTCGCCGAGCATGGTCTCGGCGCGGGTGGTGGCCACGACGATGGACGCGTCGCCGTCCCCGTAGCGGATGGAGACGAGCTCGCCGTCGTCCTCCTGGTACTCCACCTCGATGTCGGAGATGGCGGTCAGGCAGCGCGGGCACCAGTTGATGATGCGCTCGGCGCGATAGATCAACTCATCGTCGTAGAGCCGCTTGAAGATGGTCTGGACGGCGTCGGAGCAGCCCTGGTCCATCGTGAAGCGCTCGCGGTCCCAGTCGACGCCGTCGCCGAGGCGGCGCATCTGGCCGGAGATCTTGCCGCCGGACTCGGCCTTCCACTGCCAGACGCGCTCGATGAACGCCTCCCGGCCGAGGTCGTGCCGGGACTTGCCCTCCTTGGCGAGCTCGCGCTCGACGACGTTCTGGGTGGCGATGCCGGCGTGGTCCATGCCGGGCTGCCAGAGCGTCTCGTAGCCCTGCATCCGCTTGCGCCGGGTGAGGGCGTCGATCAGCGTGTGCTCGAAGGCATGGCCGAGGTGCAGGCTGCCGGTGACGTTCGGCGGCGGGATGACGACGGTGTACGGCTCCTTGCCGCTCTTCTCGTCCGCCTTGAAGTAACCGCGCTCTACCCAGCGCTCGTACAGCGGAGCCTCTACCTCCGCCGGGGTGTACTGCGTGGGAAGTTCTGCTGCGCTGCTCTGGGGATTAGTCACGTCGGTCACGACGCTCAGTCTACGGGGGCGCGGGGGCTGGATTTGCCCGGACGCCGGGTGGGCGGGACCGGCGCTCGGGGAGATTCGGTGAGGAATTGCGGGGCGAAGCGGACGAATTCCGAGGGCGGGCGAGCATGCGCGGCTGAGGTTCGACAGTATGTGCGCCAGTAGTCACACACGGAGGGGACCGCAACATGAGCTACAACCAGCCGCCACAGCAACCCGGCCCGTACGGCGGCGGTCAGCCAGGTCCGTACGGCCAGCCCGGTCCCTACGGCCAGCCTCAGCAGCAGCCGGACCCGAACCCGTACGGCCAGCCCGCCGGCCAGCCCGGCTACGGCTACCCGCAGCAGGGCGGCCAGCAGGGCTACGGGCAGCAGCAGCCGCCGCAGGCCCCGAATCCGTACGGTCAGCAGCCCCAGCCCGGCTACGACCAGCAGCAGGCCTACGGCCAGCAGCAGCCGCCCTACGGCCAGCCCCCGGCGCCGCCCCAGGGCGGTGGCAACAGCGGCAAGACGATCGCCATCATCGTGGCCGCGGTGGTCGCGGTCGCGGCGATAGGTTTCGGCGGCTACGCGCTGCTCGGCGGTGACGACGACGGCGGCAAGAAGAAGGGCAAGGGGAACTCCGCGGACGGCGGCAAGGACAAGCCCAAGGTCCCCACCAAGAAGTACAAGCTCACCACCCCGGAGACGGTGGCCGGTCAGTACACCAAGGACCCGGCCAGTACCCCGACCACCGGCTTCAGCTCGTCCGAGAAGGCGGAGCTGCAGAAGCTCGGCGCGACCATCGACGACGACGTCTCCGCCGGCTACAAGTCGGGCACCCAGGAGACCGCGAAGCAGCTGAACTTCGCCGGTGCCTACGGGGAGTTCAAGGACCCCGAGGCGCTCCTGGACAAGGCCTTCGAGAAGATGGCCGAGGGCATGACGGAGGACACCGACTCGACCGGGCGGACGAAGACCGAGCTGGTCGGCAGCCCCGAGGACATGAACCCGGCGGGCCTCGACCAGGGCGCCAAGATGAAGTGCCAGGACATCAAGGTCACGATCCTGTCGGGCGAGCTGAAGGGCAAGAGCGCCACGGTGCCGAACTGCCTGTGGGCCGACCACAGCACGATGGCGCTGGTGCAGATCACGGACCCGACCGCGGTGCTCACGGGCGCGGGCCCGAGCCTGGAGGACGCGGCGTCGACGACGGCGCAGGTCCGTAAGGACACCAGGGTCGAGATCAAGTAAGCCTCGGGACACACGGAAAGGGCCGCCCCTCGGGGGCGGCCCTTTCGCGTACGTGCTGCTATGCGCTCTTCTCGTGGCGCTGGCCGGACTCCGCGGAGCGGGAACGCGGCACCAGGGTCGGGTTCACATTCGAGTGCACGACGTCCTCGGTGATGAGGACCCGGGCCACGTCCTTGCGGGACGGCACCTCGTACATCGCCGACATCAGCACCTCTTCGATGATGGCGCGCAGTCCGCGGGCACCGGTGCCGCGCAGGATCGCCTGGTCGGCGATGGCCTCCAGCGCCGGGGTGTCGAACTCCAGCTCCACACCGTCGAGTTCGAAGAGCCGCTGGTACTGCTTGACCAGCGCGTTCTTCGGCTCGATGAGGATCTGCAGCAGCGCCTCGCGGTCGAGGTTGTGCACGGAAGTGATCACCGGGAGGCGGCCGATGAACTCCGGGATCATCCCGAACTTCACCAGGTCCTCCGGCATGACCTCCTGGAACTGATCGCTGGCCTCGAGCTCCCGCTTGGAGCGGATCGTGGCCCCGAAGCCGATGCCCTTGGCACCCGCCCGCGACTCGATGATCTTCTCCAGACCGGCGAAGGCGCCGCCCACGATGAACAGCACATTCGTGGTGTCGATCTGGATGAACTCCTGATGCGGGTGCTTCCGTCCGCCCTGCGGCGGCACCGACGCCGTGGTCCCCTCGAGGATCTTCAGCAGCGCCTGCTGCACGCCCTCGCCGGAGACGTCGCGCGTGATCGACGGGTTTTCGCTCTTACGGGCGACCTTGTCGATCTCGTCGATGTAGATGATGCCGGTCTCGGCCTTCTTGACGTCGTAGTCGGCGGCCTGGATCAGCTTCAGCAGGATGTTCTCGACGTCCTCGCCGACATAGCCGGCCTCGGTCAGCGCCGTGGCGTCGGCGATCGCGAAGGGGACGTTCAGCATCCGGGCGAGGGTCTGCGCCAGCAGCGTCTTACCCGACCCTGTCGGCCCCAGCAGCAGAATGTTGGACTTGGCCAGCTCGATGCCGTCCTCGCCCTTCTGCGAGCCGTTCTCGCCGGCCTGGACGCGCTTGTAGTGGTTGTAGACCGCCACGGAGAGCGACTTCTTCGCCGCGTCCTGGCCCACAACGTAGTTCTCGAGGAACTCGTAGATCTCGCGCGGCTTGGGCAGCTCGTCCCAGCGCACTTCGGAGGTCTCGGCGAGCTCCTCCTCGATGATCTCGTTGCAGAGGTCGATGCACTCATCGCAGATATACACGCCGGGACCTGCGATGAGCTTCTTCACCTGCTTCTGGCTCTTGCCGCAGAACGAGCATTTCAGCAGGTCGCCGCCGTCACCGATGCGTGCCACGAGGTGCTTCCCCTTCGCCATGGGATCCGCGCTTGCTTGCCGGGCGGAACCTGGTTGCCTATCGACGGTACCTTGCCGGACCCCCCGAACGGCCCCCCTTGCGCTCAACTCACTTGGAGGTGGCCGTCACAGGGGGGCCGGGGGGCGACAATACGCCGCTGTCGTCGGCTGTCAGCCGCCCATCGACGTGGACATCTTGCGGGTGGACACGATCTGGTCGACCAGACCGTACTGGAGGGCGTCCTCGGCCGTGAGGATCTTGTCGCGCTCGATGTCGTCGCGGATCTTCTCGATCGGGGTGCTGGAGTGCTTGGCCAGCATCTCCTCCAGCTGGGACCGCATCCGGAGGATCTCCTGCGCGGCGATCTCCAGGTCGGAGACCTGGCCGCGGCCGGTCTCGCTGTACGGCTGGTGGATCAGGATGCGGGCGTTCGGCAGCGCCATCCGCTTGCCCGGCGTACCGGCGGCGAGCAGGACGGCGGCGGCCGAGGCGGCCTGCCCCATGCACACCGTCTGGATGTCCGGCTTCACGAACTGCATGGTGTCGTAGATCGCCGTGAGGGCCGTGAAGGAACCACCGGGCGAGTTGATGTAGACCGAGATGTCGCGGTCCGGGTCCATCGACTCCAGGCACAGCAGCTGCGCCATGACGTCGTTGGCGGACGCGTCGTCGATCTGCACGCCGAGGAAGATCACCCGCTCCTCGAAGAGCTTCGCGTACGGGTCGTACTCGCGCACGCCCTGCGAGGTGCGCTCGACGAAGCGCGGGATGACGTAACGGGACTCGGCGCCGAGCTCACCGGCGCCCTCGGCCTGCGTGCGGTCGTAGAGGCCGCTGCCGGGGAAGTTCTGCATCGTGGTGTTCCGTCCTGCGGTGGAGTGGGCTGGTAGGCGGTCCGGTCGGGGCTCGCGGGCGCTGTGTCTCAGGCCCCGGTGCCGCCACCGCCCGGGATCAAGCCGGCAGAGGCGATGACCTCGTCGATCAGGCCGTATTCCTTGGCCTCCTCGGCGTTGAACCAGCGGTCGCGGTCCGCGTCGTGGGTCCACTGCTCGAGGGTCTGGCCGGTGTGCTGCGCGGAGAGCTGGCCCAGGCGCTTCTTGGTACGGATCAGCTGCTCGGCGTGGATCTTGATGTCCGAGGCGGAGCCCGCCAGGCCGGCCGAGGGCTGGTGAATCAGGATCTCGGCGTTCGGCAGCGCGTACCGCTTGCCCGGGGTGCCGGCGCTGAGCAGGAACTGCCCCATCGACGCGGCGAGGCCCATGGCGATGGTGACCACGTCGTTCTTGATGAACTGCATGGTGTCGTAGATCGCCATGCCGGCGGTCACCGAGCCGCCCGGGCTGTTGATGTAAAGGTTGATGTCCTTGTCCGGGTCGGCGGCAAGGAGGAGCAGCTGCGCCGTGATCTTGTTGGCGATGTCGTCGTCGACCGGCTGCCCGAGGAAAATGATCCGCTCGTTGAGCAGCCTGTTGTAGACCTGGTCGCCGAGGCCGCCGGCCATCTCGCCCGGGGCGGAAAGCATCGGGTTCGTCACGTGTCCACCTGCTCGCGTAGTCCGGCGGCCCTGGGCCGCCTACTGGTTCTCTCTAACTTGCTATGGACCCTAACGCGCTGGTCGATGGGTGCCATCCCGGTTCCAGAACTGTTCGCTGTGAGCGCAGGCCCCTGGCGGGGGGCCGACCCGCATTTCAAGCCCGTCCGGCGTTTGAGGACGAGGCGCGCCAGCGCCGATAGGGGGTCTGGGGGCGGAGCCCCCAGGGCCACTCGCAGACGCAAGCGGGCCCCGCCACGCACACCGGCGCGGCAGGGCCCCCTTCGACTGCGGCTGAGACTCAGGCCTCAGTCTTCTCCGCGGCCTTGTCCTCGGTCACCTCGTCCGCGTCAGCGGACACCGTCTCGGCGGTCTCGTCCTCGTCGTCGAGGTCCACGACCTCGCCGTTCGTGTCCTTGACCGTCGCGGCCTCGACCACGATCGCCAGCGCCTTGCCGCGCGCGACCTCGCCCACGAGCATCGGCACCTGGCCGCCCTCGACGACCGCCTGCGCGAACTGGTCCGGCGACATCCCGGAGCCGGCGGCACGGCGCATGAGGTGCTCGGTGAGCTCCTCCTGGCCGACGTTCACCTGCTCCTTGTTGACGAGCTCGTCGAGCACGAACTGGGTCTTGATGCCCTTGGTCGCCTGCTCCTCGGTCTCCTTCTCGAACTCCTCCTCCGACTTGCCCTGCATCTTCAGGTAGCCGGCGAGGTCCAGGCCCATCTGCCCGAGCTGGTGGTGCTCGAGGTTGTGCTTACGGGTCTGGATCTCGTCCGCGAGGAGCTTCTCGGGAACGGGGATCTCGATGAGCCCGATGAGCTCGTCGAGGACCTTCTCCTGAGCCTGCGTCGCCTGGTCGTACTTCTTGGTCTGCTCGAGGCGCTTGCGGCTGTCCGCGCGCATCTCCTCGAGGGTGTCGAACTCGCTGGCCAGCTGGGCGAAGTCGTCGTCCAGCTCCGGCAGCTCGCGCTGGGCGACCTGGGTGACCTTGACGGTGACCTCGGCCTCCTTGCCCGCCGCGGTGCCGCCCTTGAGCTCGGAGGTGAAGGTGGCCTCGCCACCGGCCTCGAGGCCCGTAACGGCGTCGTCGATGCCGTCGAGCAGCTCGCCGGAGCCGATGGTGTACGAGACGCCCTGGGCGACGCCGTCCTCGAGGACCTCGCCGTCGACCTTGGCCTCGAGGTCGACGGTGACGACGTCACCCTCGGCGGCGGCACGCTCGACGGGGGACGTGGAGGCGAAGCGCTCGCGCAGCTGCTCCACGGCCTTGTCGACGTCCTCGTCGCTGACCTCGATGGGGTCGACCTCGACCTCGATGCCGGAGTAGTCCGGGATCTCGATCGCCGGGCGGATGTCCACCTCGGCGGTGAAGGTCAGGGTCTCGTTGTCCTTGAGGTCGGTGATGTCGACCTCGGGCTGGCCGAGCGGGTTGAGGTCACCCTCGTTGACCGCCTCGGTGTAGAACTTCGGAAGCGCGTCATTGACGGCCTCCTCGAGCACGGCGCCGCGACCGAACCGCTGGTCGATGACGCGCGCCGGGATCTTGCCCTTCCGGAAGCCCGGCACCGTGACCTGCTGGTTGATCTTCTTGTACGCCGCGTCGAGGCTGGGCTTGAGCTCCTCGAAGGGCACCTCGACAGTGAGCCGAACCCGGGTCGGGTTCAGGTTCTCCACGGCGCTCTTCACGGTACGGTCTCCTTGGGGCTGACATCTTTGGGATCTGCATGGGGAGCGCCCTGGTCCGGCCCCTTTGTCCCAGGGGCCGCACATGCCGCGCATGAGAGCCGCGCGGGCACACACGAGAGCGCAGCTTGCATAGTACCGGCAGGCTGAAGCGCTCCCGAAACGGGATCATCGTGAGGAACCTCATGCGACCGGCCCGCTACGGCCGGCTACCGGTGGCTTCGCTGATCAGTGGTCGGGGTGGCCGGATTCGAACCGACGACCTTCCGCTCCCAAAGCGGACGCGCTACCAAGCTGCGCCACACCCCGCTGGTGCGAGCAGCAGAGTACACGCCTCCAGCACACCGCATCGCCCGAATACCCCGCAGGTCGCGGCCCCCGCCCTG